>RFVF01000329.1 GCA_009922615.1 Pseudomonadota bacterium | reverse complement strand
CCGTGGCAGCGGGTCATGCTCGCGCGGCATCCCAAGCGGCCCTACACGGTGGATTACCTCCGCACGGTTTTCACGGAGTTCTCCGAGCTGCATGGGGACCGGCTCTACTCCGACGACAGGGCGATGGTGGCGGGTTTCGCCAAACTGGCTGGCCGGCCGGTCATGGTCATCGGCACGCAGAAGGGCCGTGACACGAAGGAAAACATCCTGCGCAACTTCGGCTCCGCGCATCCCGAGGGCTACCGCAAGGCCCTCCGCCTCATGAAGCTCGCCGACCGCTTCGGTTTGCCCATCATCACGCTGATCGACACGGCCGGAGCTTATCCGGGCATTGGCGCGGAGGAACGCCACATCGCCGAGGCCATCGCCGTGAACTTGCGCGAAATGACGTTGCTCGAAGTGCCCATCATCGCCGCGGTCATCGGCGAAGGCGGCTCCGGCGGTGCGCTGGGCATCGGCGTCGCGGACCGCGTGCTCATCATGGAAAACGCCTACTACTCCGTCATCAGCCCGGAAGGTTGCGCGGCCATTCTCTGGAAGGATCGCGCCGCCGCGCCGAAGGCTGCCGAAGCCCTGCGCATCACCGCGAAGGACTTGCTCGAACTCGGGCTCGTGGACGAAGTCGTCCCCGAGCCGTTGGGCGGCGCGCACAACGATTTGACGACCACAGCAGCGACCCTCCAAAAGCATCTGCTGAAAAACCTGGCCCAGCTCGACGCCCTATCCAAAAGCGAGCGACTCCGCCAGCGCTACAGCAAGTTCCGGCACTTCGGGCATTTCAACGAGACCGCTCCGCTGGGCGGCTCGACGCTGCAGTCGCAGCCGGCCTGAGTTTTCGGAGGCATCGGAGCCGGGTGGCACCCCGGGCTTGTGCCGCAGGCAAGTTCGGTGCATGGTCCGCGCGTCGTGGCGTCAAGGACGCGACCGGTAAAAACCATTCCCCGCTCGCGGACGTGCCCCGACCGACAGACATTTCCAAACATGGCCAGTTTCGTAGATTTGATTCGCGGGTTGGTGGAT
>RFVF01000328.1 GCA_009922615.1 Pseudomonadota bacterium | reverse complement strand
TCCTGTAAAACCAGTTTCTCCAGTAAATCCAGTAGGTCCTGTAAAACCAGTATTACCAGTAGATCCTGTATATCCTGTTTCTCCAGTAAATCCAGTAAAACCAGTAGGTCCTGTAAAACCTGTTTCTCCAGTAAATCCAGTAAAACCTGTAGGTCCTGTAAAACCAGTTTCTCCAGTAAATCCAGTAGGTCCTGTAAAACCAGTATTACCAGTAGGTCCTGTATATCCTGTAAAACCAGTTTCTCCAGTAAATCCAGTAGGTCCTGTAAAACCAGTATTACCAGTATATCCTGTATATCCTGTAAAACCAGTTTCTCCAGTAAATCCAGTAGGTCCTGTAAATCCTGTATGTCCTGTATATCCAGTAAAACCTGTTTCTCCAGTAAATCCAGTAGGTCCTGTAGTACCTGTATCACCAGTAGATCCTGTAGCACCTGTATTACCTGTAGCACCCGTAAAACCTGTAGTACCAGTAGGTCCTGTATTACCTGTAGCACCCGTAAAACCTGTAGTACCAGTATTACCAGTATGTCCTGTAGGTCCAGTATTACCAGTGTATCCAGTATTACCAGTAGGTCCCGTATATCCTGTATATCCTGTATATCCTGTATATCCAGTATATCCTGTAAAACCAGTTTCTCCAGTAAATCCAGTAGGTCCTGTAAAACCAGTATTACCCGTAAAACCAGTTTCTCCAGTAAATCCAGTAGGTCCTGTAAAACCAGTATTACCCGTAAAACCAGTAGTACCAGTAGGTCCTGTAAAACCAGTATTACCAGTAGGTCCTGTAAAACCAGTAGTACCAATGGGTCCTGTAACACCAGTGTATCCAGTAGGTCCTGTATCACCAGTAAGTCCTGTAGCACCCGTAAAACCAGTGGATCCTGTAACACCAGTGTATCCAGTAGGTCCTGTAACACCAGTATTACCAGTAGCACCAGTGTATCCTGTAGCACCAGTGTATCCTGTAACACCTGTAAATCCAGTAACACCAGTTGGTCCAGTATTACCAGTAGGTCCA
>RFVF01000327.1 GCA_009922615.1 Pseudomonadota bacterium | reverse complement strand
GATAGTTAATCTTTTATTAGCAAATTAATTTTATACTTTTGTATTTTTACGTCGTGTGTGTAATTCTCAATTATTTTAATTTTATAAAACCTATTAGGTTTTATATTTTTTCACTTTTTTTTCACTTTTTTTTTTCACTTTTTTAATTTACTTTGAAGTTTGGCACGACGCTTTTTTGAGAGTTGTGTCCATTCTTCTTTAAAGAGATCATGTTCTTTTTGGTATTCTTCTAACATATCCGTAGTGTATATGACATTTTGTTTGTTTTTATATTTTTCATTTGTTGTTAAAAGCTTTTGTAGCTTTTTGTTGTCCATACCCCCAACAAATTGATTGAATTCATTTTTAATATCATCCCGTCGATCCCTCATTTGAGTCAAAAATGATGGGTCCAAAACAATCTGACGTTGTTTTAACAGAACTCTTAAAAGTTGCCAATATCCATAGTATGCAGAATATTCTACGCATTTTTTGGAAGGGATTAATCCTTTTTCAATCAAAAATTGAGCGATATAGGGATGATTGTATTGACATGCTAAAAAAAGTTGATCCACTCCTCCGTCTACGAGTGACGCGCCCTTCTCTACCAAGTATTCGACAACATCCAAATTACCAGTCTTTATTGCGTCACATATAGCGATCGATGGCTCTGCTCCATATTCTAACAGTAGTTTGATGATAGAAATTCTGTTTTTGTATTTAGCGCTTAATTTAAGACAGTCGTTTAGACCATCTAAACAAATCTTGTACATTTTTAAAAATTTTTCAACAATTTCTTGCGATTCAAGCTCACGTATGAGAATAAAGAGCGCTGTAGCCGGTGAGTTTGAATCACATCCACGTCGACTCAATTCATACATAACACTTGATGATACGCCGATTTGTTGTAAATCCTTGTAGATAACCTCCATGTTTTAAAATTTTTAATTGTTTTAATATCAAATCAATTTTAAGGCATTTTAAGGCATTTTAAGGCATTTTAAGGCATTTTAAGGCATTTTAAGGCATTTTAAGGCATTTTAAGGCATTTTAAGGC
>RFVF01000326.1 GCA_009922615.1 Pseudomonadota bacterium | reverse complement strand
CAGCCCAAGCCCGCCGCCGAGCCGCTGCGCGCGATTGACCCGAGCGAGCTGGCCGAGACGACAGGCCAGCTTCATGGTGAAGAACAACGAGAAGCAGTTTCAGCGGTTCAAGCTGCCGCCAGGCGCGAACTTCTGGGGCTGCTATGTGAACAACCAGCCGAGCAAGGCCGAGCGTGACGGCGACTGGCTGCAAATCCCGCTGCCACGCGGCGAGAACCGCGACGAGGCCTTCGCCGTGGACATCGTATATGCGCAAAAGCTGGCCGCCTTGGACCAGTGGCTGCCCCAGCACGTCGCGCTCATCGCCCCGGCCACGGACGTGCCGAACACCTACGCCGAGTGGCAGCTTTTCGTCCCCGCCACCAAGCGCGTCTCCCGCTTTGGTGGTACGATGACGGTGGCGCGTGGGACCACGTACACCTGGCACGACGCATGGACCCTCTGCCTCAGTGTTTACGGGTCGATTTTTCGTAATATGGGCTCGACACTTTTGTTCTGGCTCACCTTGGTAACACTAGTTGTTGGGGGTGCGATGTGTACAAGGCGGAATGGTTGGCGCGCCGCGTTAAAGCTGAGTGGATTGGTTGCGGTGCTTGCGATCATTTGTGCCTTTATCGTTCCCCAATTGCCTGAGTTGAGACTCGTTGACAGCCTGGGTAGTGATTCGGGTGGGAGGAAGGAACGCCGGCAAATGGAAACCTCAACTTCCGAAGGCGAATCAACAGTTTTGGTAGAAACTGCTCTGGAGGAGAAGCAAGTTGAACATCTCCGAGCCCTGCTTCCCGAGCAACGAAAGCCGAAAAATGTGACGCCAATTGCAAGTCCAGCGATGCCAGCACCGCAAACTCCGGTGGCGAACTTGCCTGCCAAGCCTCAGCGTGAAGCTGGCGAGATTCCCGCCAGCGAGTTGAATCAAGCGGCCAAAGGTGAAGACGCCAGCCGGAAAAAATCCGAAGACCGAGGTTTTGCCGTAGTTACGAAATCCACCCCGGAAACGAAGCGCGATGGTCTTTCTGAATGAAGGATCTATTTTCACCT
>RFVF01000325.1 GCA_009922615.1 Pseudomonadota bacterium | reverse complement strand
GATCAACGCCTTCGCATTGATGCGCGTTCGCCCTGACCTGGTGCGTGACGTGATTTTCGACCGTGTGGAAATCAAGCGCGAGTTGGATCGGGGATTGACGCTGGCCGGCGTCAAGGCGCGCAAGGTCGTGAAGTCCACGACCCGGAACGTGAAGGAAACCATCATTGACCTTAAGCCCTGAGTTATGACCATCGAAAAACACATTGAGATTCAACACACGGTTTCAGTCTCCATCTCCTGCGAAGACATCGCGGAAGCCATCGCGGAGGATCCGGAAAGCAGCCACTCGGTTTTGCGTGGCATTAACAACTGTGGAGCGTTTTTGAAGGCTGTTCCCAACGCGCGGATTGCAGCCCTCAACACTGCGCAGCGCGAGACTATCCGGCATTTTCTGCAACAACAGGCAGCGCGATTCTGATTATGACCACACCAAACGACGGACGGACTGCGCTCGAGAAAGGCGGACAATGACATACGATCAAATCATAGCGTCTAAGATGCGCACGGTTGGCTCATGTGGCTTTGAGCCGATGCCTTTCACTGCTCCGCTTTTCGACTGGCAGAAGCCCGTCGTGGAATGGGCCATCCGGAAAGGCCGATGCGCGCTCTTTGAGGACTGCGGGCTTGGGAAGACGGTTCAGCAACTGGAATGGGCGCAGCAGGTTGTTACACACGCGGGAGGCATGGTCTTGATTCTTTGCCCGCTCGCTGTAGCCGCGCAGACTGTGCGTGAGGGGTTACAGTTCGGAATCAAAGTGACCCAGTGCAAGACGCAAGTCGATTGCCAGCCAGGAATCAACATCACGAACTATGACCGCATCGAGCACTTCTCACCGGAGCTTTTCGCGGGAGTCGTGCTGGACGAATCTAGCATATTGAAAGCATTTCAAGGGAAGCTGCGCAACCTGCTCACCGCCGCATTCAGTAAGACACCGTATCGGCTTTGCTGCACGGCTACACCGTCGCCGAATGACTTCACAGAGCTGGGCCAGCAAGCTGACTTCCTTGGTATCTGCAAGCCGTCTGAGATGCTCGCGACGTACTTCATCA
>RFVF01000324.1 GCA_009922615.1 Pseudomonadota bacterium | reverse complement strand
AGGTCGAAGTAGGCCGAAGCCGTCTTCGTCAGGTACGGCACCTGGCCGTCGAACACTTCCGACAACACCTGCGGCACTTCGTTCTCGCCGTGGCCGATCCAGAAATGCTCGGTGTTGAAGCCGATCAGGTTGTTCGCCTGGAAGAACGGATCGACGTAGATGCGCGTGCCGCTGAAGCGGTAGATCGTCTCGCCGTTCGAGTTCTCGCCCTGCTTCATGCCCGATTCGTCGCGACCGACGCCCACGCCGTCACCGAATTCCTTCGCCTGTGACAGCGCGAAGAACGTGTCTTCGCGGAGCGTTTCATGGTAGCGGCGAACGAGGTTCAGGTTCGTCATCCACGCATCGACCGGCTTGCCGCCGCGCTTGCGAACCGAGTCCGACGCCTGAAGCATCAGGTCTTCGGTCAGCGGACGGTTGCCGACGACGGCCTTCGGGTTCGCGTCCGAAATCCACGCGAGGATGCCCGCCATGTGCAGCGAACCCGCCGAGGACACGGTGCCAGCAGCAGTGTAGTAATCGCCAGCCGCTGTGCCCGCTGCCGCCGAGGTCTGCGTGATCTCGTTCGTGATGACGTTCACCGCGAGAACCGCTTCACCGCTGATGATCTTGGTGTTGTCGTCCGAGTCGTCCATTAGGTCGATAACCATGCCGAGGTCAGTCAGCGGCATCGAGCCGACCGTGACGGTGGCCTGATTGTCGGCGGCAGGCAGAATACCCAGTTCGCCTCGCCCGTAGCCGAGCAAGTCGGCGTTCATCAGGCGGAACATGCGAGCGCGGAACGCGGTGTCGATGAAGTCGATCGCCCGCTCGAACGAGAAGCGGTCGTTGCGAGCGTCCTGCATCAACTTCCAGGTCACGTTGATCGCGCCGTAGAATTCCTGCAACGAGAACGACGCTTCCTGCGTATCCGCCTGAGCGCGAGTCGTCGGCAGGGTGCCGCCTTCGGTGATACCCGCGAAGATGCCGGCGTTCTTCGTGCGGATCGGCATCAACTGCTGACCGCGACCGCCGAGGGGCATCTGTTTCCGCTTGAGGACGTTCCACAGC
>RFVF01000323.1 GCA_009922615.1 Pseudomonadota bacterium | reverse complement strand
GTAAACGGCAATGTTAATACCTGTACCCAAAGTATAACTGTAACGGATAATGAGTTACCTATAATAGTTTGTCCTGCCGACAGTTCTTTGTCAGCATTAGCAGGTCAGTGCAGTGCAACAGTTACCTTAACAGTTCCCGTTACATTTGATAATTGTTCAATTGCAAGTTTAACGAATAGTTTTAACGGAACGGGAAATGCAAGCGGAACTTATCCTGTGGGAATAACAGCAGTAATCTGGACTGTGACGGACGGAAGCGGCAATACAGCAACATGTAATCAAAACATCACAGTAACGGATGATCAGGTTCCGTCTATTACGTGTTCGGGAGCAGTATCTGTGAATACAGATGCAGGTATATGTACAGCGACAGTAAGTTTAACGTTACCAACGACCAGTGATAATTGCGGAATACTAAGTGTAACGAATGACCATCCTTCAAATGTATATCCCGTAGGAAGCACCTTGGTAGTTTGGACGGTGACAGATATACATAACAATCTTAATCAATGCAGTCAGACCGTTACCGTAACGGATAGTGAGTTACCGGTGATTACCTGTCCATTGATAGCAAATCTGATAACAGATGCAGGAATGTGTACCTCGAGTTCAAGTATCGGTACAGCAACAGGAACAGACAACTGCGGAGTTTCATCGATAACAGTTGACAATGCAGGACCATATACAGTTGGTACAACCGTAGTAATGTGGACAGTAACAGATGTAAACGGCAATACAAACAGCTGTTCACAGACAGTGATTGTGACAGATACAGAATTACCAGTAATAATCTGTGGACCTTCTCAGACACAGATGGTGGATGCCGGTCTGTGCAATGCCTTGGTAATAGTATCCGGTCCGATAACCAGTGATAATTGTGGGGTTGATTTTACTTTAAATGATTATACAGGTACATCGGATGCAAGTGGAATATATCCTGTAGGAACGACTACAGTAACTTGGTTTGTAAGCGATGTAAACGGCAATGTTAATACCTGTACCCAAAGTATAACTGTAACGGATAATGAGTTACCTATAATAGTTTGTCCTGCCGACAGTTCTTTGTCAGCATTA
>RFVF01000322.1 GCA_009922615.1 Pseudomonadota bacterium | reverse complement strand
ACTTCGTTGCGCAGGATGCACTTGACTTGGCCGACGGTGGAAATGTTGCCGCTTCCATCCACGAGTTGAAGCTCAAGAGTGCTGTCAACCTGCTTTGCCCCATTCAACGCGTCCACAATGCCGCGCGTTGCGCATGAGAGCCGCGCCTGCCATCCGTTCGAGATTGGCGTCCACGTCGTTTGCAGTGCGGCGGGAGACGCGACAAGGCGAAGGAATTGGCGCTCTTTTGTTGTGCTAGAACCGGCCACTAGCTGCGCGATGATGGCGGACGCATCGGGCGTCATGCCAGCGCCGTAGCCGCCAGTCAAGAAGCGCGCGCCGACGGCTGCCCAATCAATGACGTAGGCGAGCGAGGCTGATGAACTGGCCGTGACGGTGACGCCGTTCGCGCCAATCGCCGCCGTGGAGTTTAGCGCGGACTGGATTGCCGACGCGCTGGCCGTTGCGGAAATGTCCGCCGTGATCTCATAAACCGTGCTGGCGTGCGTCCAAGTTGTCGGCGTGGCCCCGCTGGCGGTGAACACGCTGCCAGTCAAATTCGTGCCGCCGACGTTGGTGAAATCGTCCCCGCTAACATAGGTGCCGATCAAATATCGCTTGTTGCTTGTCAGCGTCCCGCTCGTTGCGCTGCTGACTGACAAATAGAACGTGCCCGAGCTTGGCAGCGCGCCAGGTGAGCCGATGCCGAGCCATGGCACATAGCTGGCGTCCCCGCTAGCCGCGTCATAGCCGCCTTGCCCGTCGGCCAGATAGAGCGAGATTTGCGGATTGTCACCCAGCGTAAAAACGGGAGTCTGCGCGGGCGTGGTCTGCGCCACGCCGCGCACCAATGCAGACGCCGGGTCGTTCGCGGATGTGTTGAAAGTGAGCTGCATTAGGCTTGTGCGTTTTACTATAAGTGAAGGTAATTGTCAAACCTCAGAGCCATTCCAAATCGGTCAACCGATTCCCGCCCTCGTCGATAAAAACCATGTAGGGCGCGGACTCGCCGAGGTATTCGGTGAAGTCGCCGACGACGATAAACTGCCTGATTCCTTGCGAGTTTTCGCAAAAGAATTGGCAGTCGCGCACCGGCCCGTT
>RFVF01000321.1 GCA_009922615.1 Pseudomonadota bacterium | reverse complement strand
CGTCGCAGAGCTTGCGGCCACACCGTTATGCCTACTAAACTCACATCACCAAAAGACCTCGCACCGGGCGACTACTACGAGGATTGCTCCTACCATCCTTGCTTATGCATGGAGGTTGATATTTGTGATGGAGGGCGTGACGCCATGATTTCAGGGGTATCGCTAGTAGATGGCACATTTCCACGAGGTTGCTCGTTCGTTGGTTGCTGGCCTCAAAAGTTGTCCTTCGAGGAGGCGATGCGTTGGAAGTTCCTTGGCCCGCCGGATGTAGAGTTGCCGCCAGACAAGCAATGGTGGGCGCTATACCCGTGCGTGCCATCGTTCTTGGAGGCTTAACCGGAGGACAAAGTTTGAGCTATGCACACCAGGCTGCCTCCTGAGTAACACATTGGCAAGTTACGCAGTGTGAACGAGCTGGAAGCCCAGGGCGTGAGCTTGTTTTTGGAGGTTTTGCAGGCGGCGGGCCTGGCAGCCAGCGGGCCTTTGGCGCTTTGCCTTTGGCCAGTTGGGCATTGATCGAGTAGTTCTGCTCTCAAACTCGATAGAAGTTTCGCGCACCGCATGGCACGGGCTTGCCAGGTTTGGGGATTGAAGCTGTAGTCGATTCGTCATGAGTGAAGTGGCCCCCACCTTTGCCTACCGCGTCGTTGGCGCGGACGGGCTTGAGGCGATTCGTCCGCTCTGGGCGAAGCTACGGGCGTATCACACGCCGTGGCTGGCCCGCTTCACCGGTGAGACGCCCCCGTTTGATTTTGAACCACGCAAACTGGAGATTCTGGCCAAGGCGGCCGTGGGAAAGCTTCGGGTGGAACTGGTCAGTACCGGCGCGGACCCGGCTGACATTGGTTACTGCGTGAGCACGGTTTCTGCGGACGTCCGGGGTGAGCTGGATTCGATGTTTGTCGAGGAGCGCTTTCGCGGTCGCGGCCTCGGCGGCGAGCTGATCCGCCGTTCCCTGGCGTGGCAGGCGAGCATGGGCGCATCCTCCAAGGTGGTGTCGGTGGCTCATGCCAACGAAGCCGCGCTGGCACTCTACCGCCGTTTCGGCTTTCATCCCCGCACCATCTTGCTCCAGCAATG
>RFVF01000033.1 GCA_009922615.1 Pseudomonadota bacterium | reverse complement strand
AGTCAGGATACATCGTGGAGCTGTGATTGCCCCAAACGCAAAGGTTGGTGATGGATTCGACGGGCGTGCCGGCCTTCTTGGCGAGCTGCGTGCGGGCGCGATTTTCGTCGAGGGCCGTCATGGCGAAGAACTGCTCGCGCGGCACGCCGGCGGCGCTGTTCATCGCGATGAGCGAGTTCGTGTTGCACGGGTTGCCGACGACGAGCGTGCGGACGTCGCGCGCGGCGTTCTTGGCGATGGCGGCGCCTTGGCCGGTGAAGATCTTGCCGTTGGCCGTGAGCAGGTCCTTGCGTTCCATGCCGGGGCCGCGCGGGCGCGCGCCGACAAGCAATGACCAGTTCACGCCGCGAAAGCCCTCGTTCAAATCGCTCGTGGGCACGCAGCCCTTGAGCAGCGGGAACGCGCAGTCTTCGAGCTCCATGATGACGCCGTTGAGGGCCTTGAGGGCTTTTTCATCGGGGATTTCGATGAGATGGAGGATGACCGGTTGGTTCGGTCCAAACATCGCGCCGGAGGCGATGCGGAAGAGGAGGGAGTAACCGATTTGGCCGGCAGCGCCGGTGATGGCAACACGAATGGGCTGGTTCATAATTTCAAAATGCGGCCGGGAGTATGGGAACACACCGCAGGCGTGGCAAGCGCGCGCTGCGTCACTCGTCTTCCTTCACCCCTGCGAACTTCGCCGCCGTGGCGCGGCGATCGGTGACGATGCCGCGAAACTGCCACGTGGCGCGCGGTTCGAGCGACTGCCGGTAATCCGTGGCCGTGCCGACCTTGTTGCCCGCGGCGTCGAACAGATCGAGTTCCACGCGGACGCCGAAGCGTTGGTGATCCGAGTCATTTTTCAAAACGCCGGTCACATAAACGAGGCGGCTGCCCTTGGCTCCCTTGGGCTGGTCGAGCGCGACTTGCGTGACCTTCAAATCACCGATGAGCTTCGGTCCCTTCGGCACGGTGACAGCGGGCTGGGAGTTGGTGGGTGCGGTCACAGATGGTGGGTTCGGCGAAGGAGTGACGACCGTGGGTGAATCTGACTTCGCAGCGGGTGCTGGTCCTGACGGGGCGGCAGGTGTGGCGGTGACCGGCGCGGTGCCCCCACCTTCATCTGGCGACGACGCCGGACGGTTCTTCAAGTGATCCACCACGACGAACCCCGCCGCCAGCACGATGGCGAGATTCAACCCCCACAAACACACGCGCAGAAACGAGCCGCGGCGTCGGCCCGCTGGAGGCGGATCAACGGCCCGGACGGACGACGGCTCGACACGCTTGACGCCCACAGGCGGTGGTTTCGCCACGGTCGGAGGCGCGGGGGGAGATGCCATCGTCTTGGCAGCGGCAACTGGAGGCGGGGGAGCCACGGCGACGGCGCGCGGCAGCAAAACCGTTTTGCCACACCGGCCACAGGCGCTGGCCCCGCCGCCAGCATAATCAGGATACGCGACCTCCGCGCCGCAATGCGGACACTTGCACTTGAGGTAAATCTTGCCGGTGCTCACGGGTCGAGATACCGGCGACGTTAAAGCGTCCGGCAAACCGACGGCAAGGCGCGGCTCACTTCAATTCGCGCAACTGCAAGTTGCGAAACTCCAGTGGGGCTCCCTCGGCCTGCAAGCCGATGCAGCCCTGGTCGGGCTGAAATCCTGAGCCCTCCCACGCCAGTTTGCCGTTGCACCAAAGCGTGACCTTGTCGCCCTTCACCAGCACGCGCCACTCGTTCCATTCGCCCACGGTCTTCTGCAATTCCGGCACCGCCTTCGCCCCAATGATCTTGCCGGCGAGAAACGCGCCCTCGGTCCCCTTGTCCACGCGGATCTGGTTGTTCCCGGCGTCGGGCTTGCAGCGGATGTAAAACCCGCTGTTGAACTTCTCCTTCAACGCCCGCCACTCGAACTTCATCTCGAAATCCGAATACGACTTGATCGTCACGAGGTGCGGCCGCATGGCACCGGTGAGGGAGATGACGCCGTCCTTGACCTTCCAGTTCTCCGGCCAGGGATCTCCCGCCTTCTGCAACGAAAACCGCCAGCCCTCGAAATCCCGGCCGTTGAACAAAGCGGTGAAGCCCGGATCCAGTGCCCACACCTCGCCACCCAGCGCGACCAACAGTCCAGCGCTCATAGCCCAACAACCCAAAAATTTGAACATGGGCCTTCGACGCAACGGCTTAGCCAGACTTCAAGCGCGATCACGCTGCGTGCACATAAACCCAACACTGGCGCGGAGCGGACACTGAGATTTCGGCTTGTCAAAGAGGCCGCTTTCCGAACGTCGCTTGGAAGCTCCCCGAAGGTCCGGGAGCCTTCCCGAACGATCCGGGAGGGACGACTTTCCCTGTCCGGTTTTCCCGGCGGCGGCTACTTTACCGTGAGTGAACGACTCGTCTGATGCCCAGCTCCTCCGCGCTTACGCGGAACAGCACTCGGAGGCCGCCTTCCGCGAACTCGTCCGCCGCCACGTGGACTTCGTGCATTCCGCCGCGCTGCGGATGGTCTGCGACCCGCACCTCGCGCAGGACGTGGCGCAAGGCGTATTCCTCGCGCTCGCGCGGCAGGCCGACACGCTCACGGAGCACGCCGTGCTCGTCGGCTGGCTGCATCGCACCGCGCAATATCTCGCCGCGCAAACCGTCCGCACCGACGTGCGCCGCCGCCAGCGCGAACAGGAGGCCGCCGCCATGAATGCCTTGCCCGCCGCGCCCGAAGCCTCGTGGGATGAACTCGCGCCGCACCTGGACGCCGCGCTCGGGGAATTGAGCGACACCGACCGCGACGCCGTGCTGCTGCGTTACTTCGAGCAGCAATCCGCTCGCGAGATGGCCGCCCGACTGGGCCTCAGCGAGGAGGCCGCCCAGAAGCGCGTGAGCCGCGCGGTGGAGCGGCTGCGGGAATTGCTGGCGCAGCGCAAGGTGTCGCTCGGAGCCAGCGGACTGGTCGGCTTGCTCACGGCGAACGGCGTGCAAGCCGCGCCCGCCGGCTTGGCCGTGTCCCTTTCCAGTGCCGCGTTGACCAGAGCGACCGTTTCCACCGTCACTGCCACCGCGAGCACCGCCCCCGCCCTCACCATGACTACTCTGCAAAAAGCCTGCGTCGTCGCCACGCTCGCCGCGCTCGCCGGCGCGGGCCTTCACCAAGCGCAACAAAACGCGAAGCTGCGCGAGCAAGTGGCGACGCTTCACCAACAACAAGTTCCCTTGGCCGAACAAATCCGGCAGTTGGAGGCGCAACTGGCGGGCGCGACGAACCGCTTGGTCGCGCTCATCGCGGAGAACGAACGCTTGAGCGCCAACTCACAACAACGGGAAATCCTTCGGCTGCGGGGTGAAATCGGCCTTTTACGCAATCAACCGGCAACTGTCAGCAATGCAGCAAATCAAACTAAACAGCCACCGCTTAACTCAGCGCGTGCATACTATGATCGCGCTGGCGATCACTACATCCATCACGACTACGAAGCGCAATTGGAAGACCTCGACAAAGCCATCGAACTCGATCCCAACATGGCCGAAGCCTACTTCATGCGCGGCAATCTCTATGCGTCGAACCTCCCGGCGCGCAGAGGCGGACATGAGAGGGCGATCGCAGACTACACGCGTTGCCTGGAGATCAAACCGAACGACGCAGGAGCACGTTGGAATCGAGCGACCTACTATCCATACATGAGGCGATACGATGATGCCATTGCCGATTGGACAACCTACATCGAAGGCGACACCGACTTCTCGCTTCAAGGCGAGGGAAAGGCCAAATCACTCGCGGGAGCGCATTTTTATCGGGCCAGAGTCTATCAGTCGCATAAGAAGGATTATTCCAAAGCAATTGCCGATTACACAGCAGCGCTCGCGCTCGACCCTCAAATACAGGGGGCTCATCGCCTACGTGGCGAGTGCTACGAAAAGCTCGGCGAGGTTGCCAAGGCGCAGTTAGACTTCGCGATCGAACCCAAACGGGAGTAGTCTCCGCAAGCTGGCGCTCACCACTTCAACTCCTGCAAGCGCCGCGCGACTTCCTCGGCATTGGCGCGGCTGTTGAAGCTGCTGATGCGGAAGTAGCCTTCGCCCTTGGAGCCGAAGCCGCTGCCGGGCGTAATGACGACGTTGGCCTCGCCGAGAATCTTGTCGAAGGCCTGCCAGCTCGTGACGCCCGCCGGGCACTTCACCCAGATGTAGGGCGCGTTGACGCCGCCGAACACTTTCAGGCCGGCTTTCTTCGCGCCCTTGCGCAACAAGGCAGCGTTGCCCATGTAGTGCTCGATGAGCGCCTTGACCTGCGCCTTGCCCTCGTCGCTGTAAAGCGCCTCGGCGGCGCGCTGGACGATGTAGGAGACGCCGTTGAACTTGGTCGCGGAGCGGCGGTTCCACAGCGGATGCAAGGGCTTCATCTCGCCCGCGCGCGTGGCGGCCATGAGCGCCTTGGGCACGACGGTGTAGGCGCAGCGCACGCCGGTGAAGCCACCGTTTTTCGAGAAGCTGCGGAACTCGATGGCACACTCGCGTGCGCCGGGAATTTCGTAGATCGAATGCGGGATGGCGGGGTCGGAGATGTAGGCCTCGTAGGCGGCGTCGAACAGGATTATCGCCTTGTTTTCGAGCGCGTATTTCACCCACGCCTCAAGCTGCTCGCGGGTGGCAACGGCACCAGTCGGGTTGTTGGGCGAGCAGAGGTAGATGACATCCACGTGCTTCTTGGGCGGCGCGGGCACGAAGCCGTTGCTGGGCTTGCACGGGAGATAGACGAGCTTGCCGTAAGCGCCCGCTTCGTTCGCCTCGCCGGTGTGACCGGCCATGACGTTGGTGTCCACGTAAACGGGATACACGGGATCGCTGATGGCGATTTTGTTTTTTGCGCCGAGCACATCGAGGATGTTGCCGCAATCGCACTTGGAGCCGTCGCTGACGAAGACTTCGTCATCGGCAACGTCGAGGCCCTTGTCGCGGAAATCGTTCTTCGCAATCGCGGCACGGAGCCAGTCGTAGCCCTGCTCGGGGCCGTAGCCTTTGAAGCTGGAGCGGACGGCCATTTCATCGACGGCCTTGTGCAGCGCGGCGATGACGGCGGGCGGCAGCGGCTCGGTCACGTCACCGATGCCGCAGCGGATGAGGCGCTTGGCGGCCTCGGGGTTCGCTTCGCAGAAGACTTTCACGCGGCGGCCGATCTCGGGGAAGAGGTAGCCGGCCTTGAGTTTCAGGTAATTGTCGTTGAGTTGAGCCATGAGCGGGTGGGAGTTCGGTGATCGTCGTTCAATTGTCAGCCAGCGCGGAGTGTCCGCGAAATTTCAAGGGGCAGACGGTAGCGATGGACCCGGGTTTCGCAAGCGGCAAAACCGCCTTTACACCGCGCACAGCCACGGGCCAGACTCGCGGCACTATGCGCAAGACACTTCGATTGGGCGGACTGCTGGCAGCGGCCTGGCTGGCCGGCTGTGGCACCACCTCGACCATCACCAACTTGTCTCCCCGCTCCCAACCGCGTAATGCTGAAGGGCTTTATCCGGTGGAAATTGAGTTCCGCAGTGACATGCAGGCGCTCAAGCGCGAGACCCTCAAGCCGTATCTGCAAGTGGGCGACAACAATTACCCGATGCGTCGGACGCACCGCATGGAGCACCGCTGGGAAACGCTCCTGCCTGTTCCCGCCAACACCAACGTGGTCAACTACCGGGTCAAGGTAGACTTCGAGTATAACGCCATTCCCGTGGCCCGCTCCAACAGCGTGCTCTCAGCCCCCTATCAGTTGCAGGTCCGCGAGAAGCAGTGACCAATCGACCGGCTACGGGATGAGCACCCGGTAGTAACGGTTGGCATTGGTGAAGATGTTCGGCTCCGTGAACTGGATCAGCCCGTAGGGCGCGTAGTTGGTGGACACGGTGACCCAGTTGCCAAGATCGGTGGATGCCTGCACGTAGAACACTTGGTTGCTCTGGCCTTCCACCCGAAGTTGCAACCCCCCGTTGATCCGCTGCAAGGCACTGGTGTTGAACCGGAGCGGCACGTCCAGATTAATGGGCTCCGTCAACGGCAGGTCCACGTTATCCAGAAACACGGCATCGAGTCCGGCGAGCCCCGAGTTGTCCTTGGTGTAGCGCCATTCAAAAGTGTTGGTGCCCGCCGGGACTTGAAACGCATAGGTCTGCCAGCCCGTCTCGCCATTGGTGTTAAGTTGACGGACTCCGTTCAAATAGAACTGGAAGAAGTCTCCCGCCACCAGGCCGAACTCCTCGGAGCTCACCCGGTAACTGAACGAAGCCGCCCCGGAGCGGCACTTCGCGACCAGTTGCAGCGCGGTGGACTGGCTGTTGCCGATCACTCCCGACCGGGCGTGAAAAAGTCCACCCGTGAAGGAATTGGTGGCCGCGCCGCTGACGGTTTCCACAAACCACGGCGCGATCCCCGCCGGGTTGTTCGTTATCCAACCGATTCCCGAACGAAACGCTCCCGCCTCAAAGTTGTCGACCATCAGCTTCGGAGCAAAAACTGCTTGTAGCGCCTTGGAGCGGTTCACCGTGACCGTAAGCGGATTGTCCAGGGCCAACTCATCGCCCGTCCAAGTGACAAAGGAATACCCATCCGAGGGAAACGCCACCACATCCACCGTCGTGTTGCTGGGGAAAGATCCCGAAACCGGGAAGGCCACGCCACCAGTGGTGGCCGTAACGGTCAGATCAAAGATGGGCACCGGCGTGAAACTGTAAGTCAGCAAAACGATGCCCGCCGCTCCAGCCAATCCGTCCACGGCCACATAATATCGGGTGCCCGCCCGGACGGCTTGCAGGACATCACTGTGCACCCCGCCGGCTCCACTGGGCGCATCGTCGTTGGCATTAAGCGCAGTGAGTCGATCTACGCGGCTGCCGGTATAAACCGCCAGCAAGGTGTCAAAGGTGGAATTGGAAGTCGTCAGGGAAAGCAATCCGTCGCTCGGAGCCGTGAAGTAATACCACACCGATTTTCCTCCCTGCTTGCCCGCATGCAACGGCTCGCCCGGCTCGATGGTGGCACTCACATTGTTGGTAACGGTGGCCCCGAATGAGCCGGCCAACTCAAGCGCGTTGGCAAACACGTCATTGAAAGGGTCAAACACCCGATAGATAACTTGGAAGGACACGGGGGCGGAAACATTGCCGGAAAAATCCGTCGCAGATACCTGAATTACATTGGTCCCCGGCACAAGAAATATAGGCATGGTCCAAGTGTTGGTCCCCGACGCCGCAGTCGACAGGCCGCTGTTGGCGCGCACGAAAACCTGCCGGACCCCGATGGCGCTGGGACCCGGATCCGTGGCTGTGCCCGAGAGCGTCAGCAGCGCGTTAGTGACAATCAAGCCGCTGGGCGGATTGGTGACCGACAGCGGCCCGTTCACCAGATTGGTGATCGCAACCGTGGGGGCCACGGTATCTGGAACTCCGTTAAACTGCACTCGTAGCCGAACTTGACCCACCGAATTGCTGGACGCCGACGCCACGGCAATCCGATAAGTCGTGCCTGGCGAAGCAATAAAATTGACGAATCCCTGGGAGATAACACCCACGTCATTGGTCTGGGCCAGGGGCGTCAGATTGGTAAGCGACTGGCCGGTGTAAACCGCAACAACCGTGTCAAAGGAACTACCGGCGGTGTCCACCAGCACCGGTCCGGAGTTGGTGGGCGCCCAGTTCCACCAGACCGAGTTGGCCAGATTCGAAACCGCCGCGTGAGCTGGCTCACCGGTTTCCAAAGAACCAAAGGTATTGTCCCCAAAAACCACTCCGCCGGCATCCGGCACCTTGCCTGCCTGCGAGAAGTTGTCATTCGGTGGCACCGTGGCGGTGCGGTAATGATAGGTGTTGACGAAATTGGTCTTGCCAGGCGCCGTCACCGTAATCGTCAACGCGAGATCGGCCGTGGGAATCGCCGGCGTGTTCACGATAATGGCGTGCTGATTGTCTCCCGCAGTCCGGTCAGGAAGCGTCCCATTGTTGAGAAACACCAAGTTGGTGAACACCCCTGGAAGAGTGCCGGAGACGGTGGCATTGTTCACGGGAAAGAGGTCATTGACCATCACCGTGAACGGAACGGAAGACCCGGCCAACAACGTGGCCCCCGGTGCCGGAGACAACTGCACCTCCAGCACACCATCCGCTGCCGTGGTCAGGGCGCGATACGCGTTGACGCGTCCACCCGAAGCCGTCTTCCCCTTCAGCGCAGCTACCGGTGTGGTCGTAAGCAAGATGCGGTTGCGCGCCTCGCTGTAAGTCATGTTATTCGTCAGTGAAAAAACCAGCGCTGCGACACCGGACACATGGGCAGCCGCCAGGCTGGTGCCATCCAGCAACGTGAGATCGAGAGTTGCCGTGTCGTAACTGTTGTCGCCCAAATAGGAAGTGGAAGCGATCTCCACACCGGGTGCCCCTAGGTGAACATTGTTGGTTCCGAAATTGGAGTAACGAGCAAGGCCGTCCCGACGGTCCAATGCAGCCACCGTCAGGATGTTGTCCAGATTGAAAGTAAACCCGGCATAGCCAGCGGGGAACACCGCCAACTGTGGATTGTCGATGTTGGAACTGAAGTTTCCCGCCGAGGTGATCACCAGCAAGCCACTCTTCTGAGCCCGCTGAAACGCCTGAAAAAGCTGCGGGTCATGGGAGGTCTCAAAGCTACAGTTCAAGATTTTGGCACCATTCTTGATCGCATAGTCAATGCACTGCACAATGGCGCTGTTGCGCGGGTTCCCCTGCGCATCCGTGGCCTTCAACGCCATCAGGCGGACGTTCCAAGCGACGCCGACATGCGAGCGGCCATTGTTGGGAGCGGCGGCGATCACGCCCGCCACCCGGGTGCCATGCCCATTATCATCCATCGGATCCCCGGAGTTCGTGACGGCGTTGATTCCGAAGACATCGTCCACATAGGAATTGCCGTCATTATCTGTCGAGTCTCCGGCAATTTCCCCGGGGTTACGCCACATTTGAGCAGCCAAATCCGCGTGCGTATAGCGAATGCCCGAGTCAATCACCGCAACGATGACGTTGGTGGAACCCACCGTGATATCCCACGCGTTGGTGACGCCAATATCCGCCCCAACCACCCCGCCCAGCTGGCCCACATTGTGCAGCCCCCAAAGCGTTCCATCCTGGAAGAAACCATCGTTGGGCACCAAGGCCAGACGGCCAATATGGTCAGGCGAGACTGACTCGAACAACCCGGACCGGCGCAACCGGTCCAGCCGCTGCGTGAGCAGGGACGCCGGATCGCCATTGGGGAGCCGCGCCGCCTCGGGGTTCAAATCCAGATGAACGAGACCAGGCATGGACTTCGCCTCCCAGACCACGTGCAGCCCCAACTCACGCAACAACGGCAGCACCTCGCTGGCCGTAACGCCAGTCCGATAGGTCGCCATGACCGCCGTTGGATGAACTCGCTTCCCTTCGTAGGTCACATACTCCGTCGTCGCTGCATTTCCCCGGGCGAGTAACAGCACCAACAGACAAAGGCAGCCGAATGCCCTTACGACTGGACTAATCGGAAATAACCCGTCAGTCACTCCGACTAAATTGCGAATAGGTGCTGGTGACATGCGCCTGGCTAAGGTTGATACCCCACGCGAAAATACCGCTCAGAACTGCCCGGCGGAACGATGTCCGGGAAAGTCACCACGCGGTTGGTGTTGGCCGAATTGGTATAGTTGGCCAAAAACTGCCACCCTCCGGTCAGCAGATTGGTGCTCACCTCAACCCGATAGATGGTCTGCGCAGCCGCTTCGAAAGTCAGGTAGGCCGTCAGCGGCGGCACGTTGGTAAATCTCACCTGTGAGCCGATAACAGGGCCGTCAAACGGACTCAGATCACTCGCGTTCACCACACCGTCCGCATCCGAGTCCAGCAGCAGGCTGTTGAGTTTGGCCACGTTCACCTTCACCGTCCGCCCATCCAGCAGCCGATAATCCACCCCGGTATTGGGCCCGGCAAAATCCTTCACCCAACGCAGGCGACCGCCCAACTGACCATCCAACGACTGCACCGGCACGTTGGCATTGGCAAAATAGATCACCATGTTCGTGTCGATGAACAGGTGAGTGGCCAAGTCATTTGTGAGCGTTCCGTTAAGTTCGAGGTAATCCACATAAATTGCGTTGCTCGCACCCAATCCTGAGAAAGTAAATCGGTTTAGCGAATTGGTCGTGCCCGTGTCCAGCAACAACCGGCCCACGGCGGAGTTGTTGGTATAACCAGCCGGAAACGGACCAAAATCCGTCGCCGCCCAGATATGCGGCACGCTAAAATTAAACGGTGCGCTAGAGTAGATGGTGGTGCCTAGCAAATCCCCGCTGGTCGGCTTGACCACCTGGCTGAAGCCAAGCGCCACGTCGAAACGATTGGTCCCGACGGCACCGGTGTCCGTGAGTAAATTCGTCACGCTCAAGACCAGCGAACCGGCCGTGGTCAACCGATGATTGCGAATCTTCAGCTCGTTGGCTGCCAACAAAATACTGCCACCGGCCGAAATCAACCCACCGCTGGTTCCGCCATCAAATTTCGCCGTGTCCGCCAAGATCGAAACTGGTCCGCCAGCTCTTGCCCCCTGCTGCCCGGCTGTCTGATTGGTCCCGGTGTTCTGATAATCAGTCGCCCGGATAGAAATGTTATTGGCCACGAGTTTGCCGGCGTTGAAAAACGTGGCGATGGGTGTCGCGCGGTCACTTCCAAGCGTGCAATCGTAAGGGACGGTGATGACCCCGAGATTGGTAAAATAATTGACGTTGGGGAAATTGGTAGACGCGATGTTCGTCGCCCCGATCAATGGTAGATTCAAGGAGCTCAAGGCCGTGAACGTAACCGCCGGCGAGTCGATCTGAATCTCGCGACCGATGTTGAGGTCGTTGTTGATAACCACGTTGGTGCCACGCACGTTGAACTGTTGCAGCGTCACCGGCGTCACGCCGCTCAATTGCGAGGCGTCCACCACAAGAACCGAATACCGGTAGTTGAGCTGTGGGCTGGCATTGGTGAACACGTTCGTCCACGTCGTGCTGTAAACCGAAATCGTCCCGTTGGGCCGGGCTACCGAAGCACCGGCAAAATTGGTCAGCGTGAGCGTCGAGTTGGTGTTGGCAATCGCCAGTTGGATGAACGGGGCATCGATCTTGGTCCCGACACTGCTGGTCAAGTTTGGGGCACGGATACTCACAATCCCGTCCGCCTGAATGCGCGCAAAACTCAAATCCAGATCGTTGGCGGTGATTTCCACGCGACCGAGCAGATTGGTCGGATCATCCAAGGCCACATTGTAACCGGGCGAGCCCGGCCCAAACGAAGCATTGCCCACCGCCACGCGCCACGCGGCATAAAGATTGTTGGTAACGGTGTCGAGCGAGAAGCCAGCCCGGTAATAAAAATTGGTGGTGAGTGTTGCGTTGGTAGTCGAACCAATCCCGCTGCTGTCAAAATAAATATCCCAGTAGGAGCTGCGGTGAAAATCATAGTCTGCCGGCCGCGACGAACTGGTATCCGGTTGATACTGGGACAGAATCGAATTTGTCTGCGAGGCGGTATAATCGAACAGATACACGCTGTTGGTATAAATAGCACCCGTCGTGATATCCGCTCCCACCGCGCTGAATCGCACAACCGGCGCATCGCCAGCCGAGAAGTTGAACCCGCCGAAGGCACCAAATCGGACATCGGTCAGCAGGTTGGTCGAGGCGCTGTTGGTCTGCACCAACACCACCTGAATATTGACGTTGGTGCCTTGCTGGGTCTGGCGCACGTAAGGTTGATAATTGGTCCCGGATAAACTTCGAAAGGTGGTGGTCGTTCCAAGGAAAAACTGTGATAACTCCTGCACTTCATGAGTGGGCGAGGATATCCGAGGGCCCATCAGCCCGAAATTGGACGAATTCAAGCTAGGCAGGAATAACCCGCCTAGTCGCAACCCTGCTGTCATCACATCGCTCGTGCCAGCCCCCCAATAGACATCGCCCACCATGTTCGGATTTTGGTAAGTCACTTGGCCGTTGGTGTTGACGAACCGGAATCCATCGTTGATGAAATTGGTGCTGCTGGTCAGGGCGGACAATCGCGACCGGCTCACGGAAACCGTGCTTCCCTGCATCTGGAGCAGGTTGCCGGCCTGCAAGTTGCCCGAGTTATTGAGGTTGGTCGCGGAGAGCAGAAGGGTGTCCCCCACGATGGTGCCCTGGTTGACGATATTATTGGCCCACAACCGAGCATTATTGGTAGCTAGGTCAAACTGGAATCCAAGGTCGCCACTGAACAAACCCGGAAGCGCATTGGTATAATTCAGCGTGTTGAACGTCGAAAAAAGCGCGGTATTCGCGGAGGACTGAGTGTTCGACGCATTGATGGTGTTGAAGTTCACCAGACTCACGGTGTCATAGACCGGGTTGAGCACATTGGCAAAATTGGTGATTACTTGGGCCGTGGCGGCCTGCGCCGGCCGGGCCGTAAATACCAGCCAGGACGAAACCAACCAGACAAGAAGTTTCCCGATCAAGAAACAGGCAGAACGTGCTCCCCGCCCGAAACGTTCGGGCTCGGCACACGTAAACTGCGATGGGCAAGGCGTGATCATCGTCCGTATAGCTGGCGGTCCAAATCCTGCAATGTCGTCCCATCGGGAAAGACAGAGAAAATGGTTGTGCTGTCGAAATAACCCCACACGCCATTGAGGTTGGGGAGGCGCGGAGTCAGAAAGAACTCCCCAGCACGGCTAAAATTATACCGACTGGGACCCAAGGTATCGAGCGTGATGACGATGGCCGTGGCATTGGAGGTGCCCGCCGGAATGACTCCTGGTCCCGAGGTGATGCCCGTGCCGGCCACCACCGAGTTCAAGGCGGATTGGTTGACCCAGCGTGCGCTGGTCGGCCTAGCCAACCGAGCACTCTGGCTCCCTCCCGTGGTAATCAACGACGCAAGATCCCCGGCAGTGAACACCACATCTGGAATCGTGCTCACTCGTTCCAAGGTTTGATTGGTGAGGTAAAAATTGGTCGGGTGGTAATAGTAATCCACATAGGTATTTGTCACGGCACGGATCGCCACCCCCAACAGGGTGTCCACGGCGATGGGGCTAAAGCTCACCTTGCCAATGCCCGGGCGGCGGGCGATGGCCACAGCGACGTTAGTATTCGCATTGGTGCCCAAAGCCGGGCCATAGGGTGAATATATGTTCGCCAGCCTTACTCCAGCCGTCAACGTCTCGGTTTTCACATTGCTAAACCGCAGCAGATATTTGAGGCCACCGTAATCGTCGCGCGTCAGCCCGCCAAAAAATTCGCCGGGTCCAATGCTGCCACTATCATCCGCACCAGCCGCCGTCCGGTATATGTTTCGAGGAGAACCTACGAGAGTGTTAACGGTGGCAGCATAGTTGCCGGGCAAAAGAGGCTCGACAACCGTGTAAGTGAAAACCGCCCCATCATTTACCCGGTTGGTAGGGTTCCAAGTCACGGGATCAAAGTGACGCATGATCACGGTGTAATTGGTCGTGTTCTGCGCCACCAACCGATCCCGCAGCGTGAAAACCCAACGCTCGGGGCTGGCCAGCCCCATCTGCCCTAACACGGTGGAAAGAACGGCCGATTTCAAATCGTAGATCTGCAATCCCTGGGCGGTGGCATTGGGAATTGTGCTCACCGCCTGCCGCGGCATGTTGGTCACCACAATCTGGTCGGCGCTCGGGATGGCATTGAGCACATCCATGGCTGACTGCACTGCAACGACTCCGTTCGAACCAAAAAAGTTAAGGAAGGTGGCGTCGTAGCCAAACGTGAGCACCGGCACGGTAATCCGGTAACCCTCGAACAAGTTCATCGGACCACCGATGTCTCCAGGCAGATTGTAGCCAATGGAGGCCGCCTGCCAGGACGCGAACGGCCCCATCAGCGAAAAGGCCGAGGCCTTCGTCACGACGAGCAAGGCCGCCGTCAGGGTGCAGAGTCTTTGGATCAGCCGTTGCATGGTGCCTTAGCGGATTCGGATGATTCGATAGAGGTTGATGTCACTGCCCCCAACGGGAACCGCATCGGTAGCACCGGGTGCGAAGCGGGCCCGCCCCAGATTTTGCCATGAGGTCGCGTTGGTGGAGAACTGCACCTGGTAAACCAAACCGGGCATGGTGTTCCAACTCAGCCACAAGCCCTGGCCTGTGCGGACCAACTCCAAGCTCAAGGCACTCGAGGGACGCGTCGGGTCGGTGCCGGCGAGAAATTCCTGCAGGTTGGTCGCGCCATCGCCATCACTGTCCACATTCGCCCCCGGCCAGGCCAGAGGGTTCAATCCCCAAAAGCGTGCCTGCCAATCGTCGGGCAACCCATCGAAGTTCGCGTCCTCACCCCAAGTCACACCGGTGGTTGACTGAGAGAGGGAGGAGCGGCGGCCATCCCGGAGCACGTATTCCAACCGGAAGGTGTGGCTACTGCCCGCCACCAGATTACTCACGACGATGAACTGATTGGTGGTGGAGAGCGGAGTCGTGCTGCCATCTACATAAACCGAGTAAGTGGCCAAATCGTAGCCGGCCAGTTCCGCCCAGGCCACAGAAAGCCGCGACTGACTCGTGGCGTTGACACTGGGAGCTGGCGGGGTTGGCACGGGTTGGCCGGAAGCATATCGCTGCGCATACAGGTCGCTGCCGGTGGCCACCCCGGTGAAGCTCGCCCACGTTACTAGCAATCGCCCGGCCGAGTCCGCCGCGACGGCCGGATATAGCTGGCGGCTGATCGTCGTGGTGTTGACCAGAAATTCATTGCCGCTCGGCGTGCCAGTGGTCGTGATTGCCCGTCCATAAATTCCTTCAAAAGATCCGTCCTGACCCAAGCTGGTCCAGACGACCATGAAGGCATTGCCTTGGGCGGCGAGCTGCGGCGCATACTGGTCGCCGTAGGTTGTAGCATTGACCACCATAGGAGCCGAAACCGGGTCGCCAGCCGCCGTAAAACTGCGGGCATAAATATCCAAACTGTTCGTCGCCACCACGGCGTCCCGTTGTTCCCAGACAATGGTGAAACTGCCATCCGCAGCCGCCGCCACCGCCGGATTGTCGCACACGTAGGGCAGCGTGTTCACCTTGAACTCATCTCCCCGAGCTGCACCGGCCGCATCGAAACGCCGGGCCACGATGTCCACAGAATATGCATTGAACGCCCCCTCACTGCCAGGAGCAAGGGAGTTGGTATCCAAACCACGCGCCGCCTCGGAAGCCCAAGCAACCACGAAGCCACCGTCCCCGAGCGCGGCGATGGCCGGTCGGTTTTGGTTGTAAAGGCTGGCCTGATTCACCACCCACTCGCTGCCGATCAGTGCCCCGGTCGGCGAGAGCCGTTGGGCGCAAATACCTTGCAGATGGCCATCGGCCTCGCTCCGGCTCCAAGCGACGACCACGTCACCGCCCGTCAACACCGCGACGACCGGCGTCAGGCTCGGTTGATTGGTGTCGGCCCCGACCAACACGTCCCCGGTGGCGAACGTTCCATCCGGGTTCAAGAACCGCGCGTAGATTTTCTGAAAGCCAAGCGCCCCACCTTGCCACACGAACACCGCCCCGCCGTTGGGCAGCACCGCAACTCGCGGGAATTCCTGATGGCCAGCGGCAATCTGGTTGACACGGAACGGAGCCAGCGAGCCGGAAAGGTTGTCGTTGAGCCGTTGCGCACTGATGCCCAGCCCGTTGCCGTCGGTGACGTTGTCCTGCCAGACGACGTAACCACCGGAAGTGCCGAACGCAAGTGCTGGGCGCGTCTGATCACCCGGCAGCTTGCCGGAAACGGCATACTCTCCCGCCAAGGGGCTGAAAGTGCCGTTTTGCGCCGACGCAGTCGCCCCCCCGAACCAGATCGGAAGCACGGCGAACAGCCCGGCGAACAGGCGGAAAACAGGCGGCATACGCTTTCGTTTAGAACTAACAAAGTGCCCTGTCATTGTCCACGCTTTCTTGCCCGGAAGCACTACGGATAAATACGGACGCACCGCATGAATGTCCTTTGTTCACCGCAGGTTGCTGCGATTCGCCGGTCATAAAAACTCCCCCTGTGCCGGTCCACTGCGGGCTTCGAGCTCTTGGCGCAAGGTGCGAAATCCCCAACGGGTGTAAAGCTCGAGGAGACGCCGGGTGTCTTCCCTCGCCGGACTTGCCGCCGCCAGTAGGAAAGGTTCTCCCACATCCTCCCGCAACCTCACCAACTGCTGGTTCCGTAACACCGCGCCTTGCGCCGCCTGCAAATTACGCCGCACCCGCTCCGAGGCCACTTCCTCCAACCGCGCATACAGCCGCTCCACTGAGCCAAACTGCTGAAGCAACGCAGTGGCGGTCTTGGGCCCCACTCCCGGCACGCCGGGGATGTTGTCCACACTGTCCCCGATGAGGCTCAACCAGTCCACGATCTGCTCCGGCTCCACGCCGGTTTTTTCCCGGACTTCCGCCGCGGTCCAAATGCGTTCCGTCTTGTCGTTGGGATTGAGCAACCCGATGCGGTCGGTGACGAGCTGCATAAAATCCTTGTCCGAACTCGCTATCACCACCCGCGCGCCCGCCAAGACCGCGCCCCGAGCTACCCGCGCAATCCAATCATCCGCTTCAACTCCCTCACGGCAAAACGAAGCAATGCCCGCAGCTTGAAGGTATTCTCCAATCCCATCCAACTGACTCGCCAACGCGGTCGGCATCGGCGGACGTTGTGCTTTATAACCGGGGAGGCAAGCGGTGCGCTCCGCCGCCAAGCCGCCATCCCAAATCACCACCAGATGGGTCGGGCGGACCTGAGCGCGCATCCGGCCGAGCATTTTGACAAACCCATAAATGGCGTTGGTGGGCGAGCCATCGGAGGCGCTCAGTTCTCGGATCGCATGAAAGGCCCGATAGGCATAGGCGTGCCCATCAACAATCAGGAGCAATGCGTCCCCGACCGCGGGAGAGGCAGGAAAACCAGAGCCTTGAGCGGCGGATGTCACCCAGCAAGGTGGATATTACTGACGGATGAGCGCGGGCTGCGGCGGGACGTTTTGCGCGGTGAACGGCATTTCCTCGTCCGTATGCACACGGTTGCCAGCGGGGTCAATGATCGTGGGCGTGACGAAGATGACGAGGTTCTTCTTCCGGTTGGTCTTCGTCTCACTGCGGAAAAGCCGTCCTACCAGCGGCAGATCACCCAACACCGGCATCTTGTCTTTTATGTTCGTAATGTCCTCGGAAATCAAACCGCCGAGCATGACCGTTTGTGCGTCCCACACCACGCACTGCGTGACAACCTGACGGACGCGCGTGCGGGGCAACGGCACCTGTGCCGTCAGCGACACGCCGACCGTCCCGGAACCGACGGACTGCGCCTGAATGGCGTTAGCAAACTCGGGAGGAACCGCGTCGTAGCCAATGAACTGGGTGATGGAAGGAATCAACGACATGCTGATTGTGTATCCGTCTGACCCCACCGTGGGCAAGACATCCAGCACCGGCCCGGTCGGCAACACCGACGTTTGGGGTTGGAGGCTGGAACCGATGGCCCCGCCAGCGGCAGTAGCACCACCAACCGGAGCAGCAGCACCACCACCGCCACCGCCGGTCTGGTTTGCGGTGATGGCGGTGATAATCGTCTGGATGTCGGTCACCTGAATCTGCGCCTGACGACCACTGACCGTGATCACTTTTGGCGCGGCCAGCACGTCCGTGCCGTCCCGCTGCTCCAAGGCGCGGATGACCACGCGGAACTGCGGATCAGTGAGGATGCCGGTGATCGTGGCCAGCGCTGGCTGGTTGTTGCGATTCAGTGCACCACTGGTGAGCCCGCCATCAGCACTTCCGGGACCAATGGGTGTCTGTGGCAGAGGAAACACACCCAACGGATTGGCCCGGGTCTGACGGCCTTGCAACGAAGGTGCCGTGCCGCCCTGCCCCGCCAACGGACCGAAGATAGTGTTGCCCAAAAACCAGTCGAAGCCGACGCCCTTGTTGTCGTTCTGATTGATTTCCGCAAACTTCGATTCCACGAGCACCTGCGGCGGGGTGGTGTTCAGGAGTTCGATCGCCTGCTGGATGATGTCCAAGTCCTGAATGGAAGCCCGCACCAGCAGCAGGCCATTCCGGTCATTGAAGAAAACCTGCGTGGCATCGGGCCCATTGGTCACGCCGAGGTTACTCACGCCCGCAGCTTGAAAATACTGACGAACCTGCGCATTTACCGTGGAAGTCAGATTCGTGGAAGTGACCCCCCGCAAACCACCGCCACCCGCAGCACCACCGCCACCACCACCGCCACCACTGGCACCCGCAACGGAAACGCCAGCGATAATGAACGCGCTGCTTTGTCCGCCGGCACCGCCACCGCCGCCGGCACCGCCGCCCAAACCACCGCCAGCGCCGCCGCCAGCGCCCCCACCCTGACCGCCTTGACCGCCTTGACCGCCGCTGGACTGGACGGCTTGGATGGGATTCCCCACGACGCTCTGCAATCCTTGGACAAAGGTGTCCGGGTTGACGCGGAACGTCCGCATGAACAGCGAAGCTTGCTCTGGAAGTTTTGGGGAAAAAACTATCGCATACTCCTCGACCGAGTATTTCAAGCCGGCGGCACGGCCGTCCGGCATTTTGACTTCCGCAGTTTTGCAAATCACGTCGAGCACCTGACGCAGGGTCAGATCCTTGAGCACAGTGGAAATCTTGATCAGCACGGTTTCGAGATCGGGCTTGGAAGAGCCGCCGGCCGCAGCGGCCAGCGGCTGTCCGGTGACCGGGTCCAAAGCCGGTGCCGCCGCCACGGGGGCGAGAGCCCCCCCCAAACCCCCACCTGCGGCGGCATTGACGGAGATGTAATCGGAGATGACGTTGTTGATGAGGTAGTTTACTCCCTTCTTGTCCGGGAGGTCGTATTTCTTCGTGTCCGCGTCGAGCAGTTTCACCACCTCCGGCAGCGGCAAACCATCGTAGGTGATCTCCGGAATCACAATGTCGTCGAGCTTCTTGTTGATCCGTTGAGCACCAGTGCTGGTCCAAGTCAAAAACGGCTGGTAGGCATTCGTCCGGAAATACTGGTTAGGCCTCGGCAAATCGGAACGAGTTTCCTGATTCCATTTCTTAGTAACCTCCACCACCCGGTCACCATAGGTTTTTTCGCGTTTTTTGCTCTCAATATCAAATTCGGCCTCCATCACCATGCGCAGGTAGAAATAGGCCGCCTCGTTGACGGGATCCTTGACGATCGCCAACTCCAGCTTCTTCTTCGCTTCCTCGTATTCCCGAATCTGGTAATACAACTGTCCATCCCGGACCAGTTGGGCGATCTCCTCACGTTGTTTCCTCAACTCCGGCTCGCGGGACAAAAGCTGTTTGCTCGGAAGCTGGCCGCGGTGAGCCGCCTCAACCCGCTCGTTGAACCGCTTGAAGTCCAAGGCCTCGGCGCTGTTCGGGTCAAACACCAGAACCTTGTCCACCTCGGCCGCCGCCAGCTTGAATTCGTATTTTTCCTGCAAGGCCACCGCCAGCTGAATCCGGCACTGGGTCAGGCCCGCGAGCGCATCCCGGTAGGATTTTTCCACCACTTCCACACCGCCCAGCATTTTGGCCTGCCCAATGGCCTCCTCGTAGAGTTTGGCGGCGTCGGTGTAGTTCTTCTCCTTTTGGAGCCGCTTGGCCAGCGAAAGATTTCCATCCATCACCAGACGCCGTTCCTGTCGACGCAAAGCTTCTTCTTCGGCAATGGCCGTCGGATCAAACCCGGCGGGAGCCGCCCACCCCATGTTCGTGAACACACACAACACACCCGCGGCAACGAGGCATCTATTCATGAGGAGCGAGGATAAGATGGACCGGAAACAAACGACCCGATCAGGGGGCCTTTGTCCCTGGCGCTGCCGGCAACGACGGAGCCAAGGGTTTCGTGGTTGTTTTGTCATTTGAAGTGGCCCTGAGTAGCACATTGGTCGCCGTAATTTCAACGATTATGTTCGTGTCTCCGGCAAACACAAGCTGCGCATCCCGCCGCTGGGGCAGCCGCCAAATCTGCTGGTCCGGGGCGTAATAAAGCTCCGCTACGTATTCGTAAACCATGACGAACGGCTGGGCTTTCGTCAGCACAATCTGAATTGGGTCTTTGCCGGGCTCCACGAGTTCCAGTTTGACTTCCGGTGCGTCCGCCGTGCCCCCGATCTCACGCGCAATGAGTTGCACCTTTCGGATCGGATCAATCGTATTGATGGTGGCGTTTGTAGTGTTCAGACCAAGGGTCTTGCGTGCCTTTTGTTCAGCAACCGTCCGGGCAAATTCACGGGTCACGTTTAGGGCCACACTCTCCCGCCCAGGCGTGCCGCCGATGCCCGCCAGCTCGACCTTAAGCTGCTGCGGAACGATTTTCTCAACGGTCAAGCGGCTGACGCCAAGATTGGTCCCCGCAATCAAAACGCCGTTAGTGTCGGCATACCAAGCGAACGGGTTGAAGACCCGATGCACCTGAGCAAAGTCCAACCGCTGCGGCTGCATGGCGCTGTGCAAGGCATTGGAAAACGAAGCCATGTCATCCTTCTGCGCCGCTTTCCCCCCCCCCTCCAGAGTCAACTTGCGATATTTGTCCAACTCCTCCTGGACTGAACCCACTTCCAAAGCCAGCACGACGCCAGCGATGGCCATGAGCAAAAACATCAGGCCCAAGATGAGCTTTTCGTAATGATTCTTTAAAAATTCCATGAGTTCACTTGGCCGTCGTCACAGCGGGAGAGGCCGGAGTAGTCGGAGCCGGTGGGACAAGAGTCTTGGCGCGCGCCACCTTCACCACATCGAGGGAAAGCGTGACCCGTAGCGGCTTTTCATCCAGCACCTTCACGTAACGCGATTTGGCCTGGACTGGTGGCGCTCCCACCGCGCCCTTGGGCACAGGCGGCCTGAAACCGCCAGGTGCGACAGGCGGAGGAGCCGGATTGAGGCCGCCAGCCGGAGGAGGAGGCCCGCCGGGATTGAGCCCCATCCCCGGAAGCCCCATCCCGGGGACCCCGCCGGCTGGCCCGGTAATGTTGGGCGTGTCTAGCGCGCCAGAAGCGGGATCAACATCCACCTGCCGCACGGCGATGAACTCCTTCGTTGCGGCAAAACCGTTGAGCACCGCCGCCAAATCGGATGAGAACCCGCGGAAAACGACTCGGTAGGGCGTAACGGTGACCACGACATTGGTGGACAGTGCATTGGTTCGCTCGATCCGATCCAACATCAGGTCAGGCCCCTTCTCATCCAGAAATGCTGCTACCCGTTCCACTTTTTCCAACGCCCGAATCCGCGCCTTGAACAGCACGCCACAGATCGAGCGGATCTCGCTGAGACGCGAAACCAGCGGTTCCACGGCATAGGACGGAATCTGCGGCATCACTTTGACTTCGCTGAAAGTAAACTCGAACTTGGGCGGGATCTCGACCTGCGCATTGGTGGCATCCCTCCGGAGTTCATCGATGACGCGGGGGAGAATGATGCTAAATTTTTCGGCCGTTTTGACCGCTTCCGCCGGAGCCAGAATGCGCTCGCCTTCAGCCATGAACTGATCTAGGCGGCTGATGTTACTCTTGATCGTGGCGATGTTTTCAGGACTCGGAAACGTGTCGCTCTTGTAGGTCTCCAGCTCTGTCTTCACCTTTTCCAACTCGTCGTCCTGGGCAAAGTTATCCTCGGAATTGGAATAAACATAGAAACCGGCCCCGCCCAACAGCACCAACGAAACCGCGATGCCGATCACCAGAAACAGATTGCGTTTGATCCAAAGCATAATAGCGGCGCTAGAAGCGAATCGCCTCCTTCAATTGCAAGGTCACGCTGAATCCAAAGGTGTGGTTAGTCAGCTCCACCTCCTCGACCCGGTTCGTCAGCGTGGTGCCATCCGCCAAAAACAAGTTCGTAGCGGCCTGAAAATTTGTCTGCAGGGACTCGACAAATTCGCGGTTGGCCGAGGGGGAATATCGCTTCAAGTTTAACGCCCGGCACGTAACATTCAAAATGCCGATCTGCCGTGGGCCACTGCCTGCAGCCGGTGCCCCACCACCCAAGCCCATGCCCATCGGTGGCGCTCCCATCGGCGGAACACCCGCTCCTGGCAACGGGGCCATGCCAGCCATGCCTCCATCCATACCGCCCGGAACCGGCTGCCCGCGCCGCCGCCCTCCGCCAGGCTCTGCGGTCGCAGTGCTTGATTCCAATTTTTCGATCCAGACGGCTGCCTGCACTTCGTTGTTGGTGCCTCCCGCCCCCGCGTCGCTGGCGGACAACTTAATGCCGTGATTCGTCGAGGCGGTAATCAGGATGGCCTGCACCCCCGAAAGCAGTTCGGCCCAGCGGCCACGAGCACTCACCAGTTCAACGTATTCCTTGCCCAGTTCTTTCGTCTTGGCGAGCTCTTGCGTGGCCTTCTTCAACGCTTCACTGTTCCGCTTCAAAGGTCCCATCTTTTCCTTGATTTCAGTCAAAGCGGCGCGCTTTTTGGCGGCCGTCCAGCCAAAAAACCAGCCAAACGCCAACAGGGTCATCAACACACACAGCACCGACCCGACGAAGTAAATCCGCTTGGCGTTGAACTGTTGTTTCTTCAGGTGGCTGGCCGGCATCAGGTTCAGCTCGACCGGACACTGCGCGAGATTCCGGATGCCCAGTCCGACCACTTCACCAAATTGGTGGGCCACCCGGGCCATCTCCTCCAAGTTGATCGACGGGTCAATCTGAATGTTGCGGAACGGATTGAAGTAATCCACCGGCAGACTCAGCTTCTCAGCAAAAAACTGCGCCGTGTAAGGCAGCAGCGACGCACCACCCGCCAAGTAAAGACGCGTGGGCGGCGATCCGCCCTGCTGGCCGCGGTAGAACTGAATCGTCTGATTCATCTGGATGTGCAGCCGCGTCATCACCTGCCGTGCGATCTTTGAAATCAGCGCCTGATGCGGGTTGCTCGGCTCCTCGTAGGCGCCACCGAGACTGACGAAGCCCTCTTCGATCTTCATCTTCTCCGCCTCATCCCACTTCATCTTCACTTCGTTGGCGAAGTCCTGGGTGATGGAGTTGGCACCGATGTTGATGGACCGGGAATAAACGCGGCCCTGTTCAAAGAACAATAGGTTGCTGCTGCGTGCCCCGATGTCCAACAGCATGACGCAGCCCTCGGCGTCGCCATAATTGAAGCGATAGGCATTGCACAACGCGGCGGAGGACACATCCACCAAGTGCAGCTCGAGCCCGGCCTGCTCACCGATTCGAAAAAACGATTCCACGACCTCGTTCTTGATCGCCACCAAGAGCACTTCGAGCTCACCGCTGGGTGCGGTGCCCAGAATCTGATAGTCCCAAACGACTTCCTCCAATGGGAACGGCACGTTCTGCTGGGCTTCGTATTGGATGATCTGCCCCACCTTGCCGGGATCGGTCGCCGGCAGCTTGACGAACTTCGAGAAGACCTGGAAACCCGGCGCACAGACGTTGATCACGCTGGCCTCGAACGGCCCCTGCACGCCCAGAGTCAGGACTTCTTTGAGCGTCTGCAACACCACCGCTTCCCGCTCACCCTCGGCCGCCGCCGCCTCGCCCATGGAGCGCAGGGTGTAGTTCTTGAGCCGCAACGACCCGGTTTCGTTCGGCTCGAACTCCGCGACCTTCACGGTCGTGGCACCGAAATCAATGCAGAGAAATGACTTTGACTTTAACATTGCCCTCGCGTTTTCACGCTTTCAGTTCAGGCCGGGAACACAGCGGCGTTTGACGTTCTCATGAACGGCGGACTTGCGCCGCGTTGGTATCGGAACCATCTGGATGGGTCAAACATAAAACAAAATCGTGACCTCGCCATGCGGCAAATACCGTAGAAAACGCGCTCAGATTTTCCGCCGGAAATACTCGATCGTGCGAGCCAGACCATCCGCCAGCTCCACCTGCGGCTCCCAGCCCAGCAGCTTCCGCGCAAGCGTGATGTCCGGCTTGCGCTGCTTGGGGTCGTCCACCGGCAGCGGCTTGAAGGTGATTTTGCTCTTCGACCCGGTCGCCGCAATGATCTCGCGCGCAAACTCGAGCATCGTCATCTCGCGCGGGTTGCCGATGTTCACCGGCAACGGATAATCGCTCATCATCAGCCGGTAAATCCCCTCGATCAGGTCCGAGCAGTAACAAAAGCTCCGCGTCTGCTTGCCTGCGCCAAAGACCGTGATCGGCTCGTTGCGCAATGCCTGGCTGACAAAGGCCGGCACCACCCGCCCATCCTTGAGTCGCATGCGCGGGCCGTAGGTGTTGAAGATGCGCACAATGCGCGTCTCCAGCTTGTGCTGCCGATGGTAGGCCATGGTGATGGCCTCCGCGAAGCGTTTGGACTCATCGTAGCACCCGCGCGGGCCGATGGTGTTCACATTGCCCCAGTAATCCTCCGTTTGCGGATGCACCAGCGGATCGCCATAAACTTCGCTCGTGCTGGTAAGCAGGAAACGCGCGCCCTTCTCCTTCGCCAAGCCCAGTGCCTTGTGCGTGCCCAGCGAGCCGACCTTCAACGTCTGGATCGGCAGCAGCGCGTAATCCACCGGACTGGCCGGCGAGGCGAAGTGCCACACGTAGTTCACCGGCCCATCGAAAAACAAAAACTCGGTCACATCCTGCTGGATGAAACGGAAGTTCGGGTTCCCCGCGAGGTGCTCAATGTTCGCCACCGAGCCGGTGACTAGATTGTCAATGCCCACCACCTTGTGGCCCTTGGCGAGCAACAGGTCGGTGAGGTGTGAGCCGAGAAATCCCGCCGCCCCTGTGATAACAGAGACAGGTGGGGACGACGGGGCGGATTTGCTGCTGATTTTGCGTCTGGTGGCCATGATTACACGAGTTTGGGTGGAGTTGCAGCTTCGGTTTCAATGGGCGACCGCAGCGCGCGGGACAACGCACACAACAGCGCCAAAATGATTTCCAAACCGAGAATCCACAGGACGCCATGCGTGATCGCCGCGACCCGGAAATGCCGCTCCCACGTCACCAGCTCGGCCAACACCTTCGGCCAGAAGGTCGCCACCACTTCCCCCACGGCCAGCGGGCCGTCTTTGCTTTGCGTGTCCAACCAAGCCTTCGCCTGCTCCAGCAACTTGGCCCGGCTCAATTCCATCTCCGGCCGCAACCGCTGCGCCAGCTCGCCGGGCAGTGCCGGCAGCTCGGCTTTGCCCGCCTGCTCGAGCAGCTCGCGCAGCCGCGCCGGATCAAAGCTCGTGAAATCCTTCACCCCCGCCGCCCGCAAGGTGTTCTCCGCCGAGGTCTGGAAAACTTTCGGCCCGATCTCACGAGCCACCACCAGCGCCGCGCGTGCGACGCCGACCGTGAAACCCGTCGCCGCCCCAATGAGCGTGGCCGTGCCAAGCGCGATCAACGCCAGCCCGAAGGAAAACTTGCGCTTCGCCCCTCGGCGCAGCCGCAACAACCCGCATCCTTGCCAGACCGCGTGCGGCAGCGCCGCCAGCAGCAAGCCAAGGAACGCCCCCAAGCAGGTCAATCCCACGGCGCGACCGATGAGCTCCCCCATGGAAAATTGCGCCGCCGGATCGACATTCATGCTCGCGTCAGTAGGACAGCCTCGCCGCCCTTCATCAAGCCTGCACCACACCCCATTCCCTGTTTCCTACTTTGCCCCGGCCCCGGTCAGCACCACGGGGATCGTCCTGAGCAGGATTTTCAAATCGAGCCAGAACGACCAGTTGTCGATGTATTCCAAATCAAGCCGCACCCATTGCTCGAAGCTCTTCACCTCGCTGCGCCCGCTGATCTGCCACAGGCAAGTGAGCCCGGGCTTCACACTCAACCGGCGACGATGCGCCGGATCATTGATGCGCCGGATCTCATCCACCGGCAGCGGACGCGGGCCTACGAGGCTCATCTCGCCGCGTAGCACATTCCACAACTGCGGAAACTCATCAATGCTCCACTTGCGCAGCACGCGCCCCAGCGGGGTCACGCGGGGATCATTCGTCACTTTGAACACCGGGCCGTCCATCTCGTTGAACGACGCCAGCTCGGCCTGCAACTGCTCGGCATCGGTCACCATCGTGCGGAACTTCAACATCGTGAACGGCCGGCCGTTCAACCCACTGCGCTGCTGCCGGAAAAACACCGGCCCACGCGACGTCAGGCGCACCGCCAGTGCTGTGAGCAGCAACGGCAGCGCCCCTACCACCAGCAACACCAACGCCCCGGAAAAATCCAGCACCTGCTTCGCCACGCCCTGCCAGCTCGCCTCCGGCACCGAGCGGAACACCACCGTGGGCCGCCCGAGAAACTCATCCACGCTCGTCTGCGAAATGCGCGTCCGGAAAAAATCCGCCAGCAGCCACACTTCCACCCCCTCCAACTCGCACAACTGGATCACCTTCTCCACCTGTTCAAAATAAGTGTGCCGCGCGCTCAGGATCACGCCGTTGGCCGCGCGCTCGTGCAGCAGCTCCACCAAGCGCTCATTCGAGGTCTGGTTCAAATCCAACCGCGCCAGCACCTCGACGCTCCCGAGCGCCTTCGCTTCGAGATCCCGTTCGATCTGGGCGGTGTCCTCTGGCAGGCCGATCAACACCAGCCGCCGCTGCAACTGCTCCTTGCCCAGCTTCGACTGCAACCACCGCAACATCAGCTCCTCCTTCACCAGCACCAGCAGAAAGCTGAACCCGCCGAACAAAAATATCACCGAACGCGCCAGCTCCTGTCGCCGCAGGAACAGCACGCTCACCAGCCCCAGCACCGCGATCGTCACCGCGTGCGCCAGCACCCACGCCGTCTCGCGCCGCGAAAACAGCACCGGCCGGCTGTAAAACCCGAGCGCCTTCAAGAGCAGCAGTGTGCCCGGGATGATGAGCAACGTCAGCCAGAGGTATTGATCAAACGGCTGGATCTCCGACTGGCCGGGAAAGTAACGGGGCGCGCCGGCGCGGACCGAGTGCGCGAGCCAGAACGCCAGCGCAAACAAACCCGCGTCCGCCCATTGCTGCACCTGCGCTCGCATTTGTCGCTGCCGTCTGAGCATTGCTTGTTAGGTGTTTACCGTGGTTGATCTGCCTTGGGCAACGCAGCCTTCGTCGCTGCTCGCCGCGCCATCAGCCGTTGCCCTGCCGCCACGCCGAACACGGCGTGCGTGAACTCGGAGATGTGCCGCTGCCCGTGCGCCACATGCAGCTCCGCCGCCCCGGCGTAGGGCTGCAATAGCGTCTCATAAGCCAGCAGGTCATCGCAATGGCGCTCCACGGCCGCCCGCGCGCCCGCGTTCAACGACGCCCGCGCCACCGACCGCTCATCCGTCTGCGGCAGATCGAGCACAAGCGACTGGATGCCACGCGCCCGGCAAAAGTCACCCAGCCGCGCCAGCACGGCGGCCGCCAGCCGCGTCTCGTGGTCATCCGCCGACCGCGTGGCGACCGCGCTCTCCGTCGGTGCCGTAGCCCGTGCATCGGCTGCCAGCCGGGCCTTGTAGTGTTCCCACACCAAGTTGAACACGTGGGCGTAGGCGTAGGAATGCTCACCGAGCCAGCGCGTGCCGGGCACGGCGTAGAGCTTGTCCTGCACGCTTACGCCGGGCAGATGCTCGTGCTTGACAGCCTTGAGCGAACCGCCGCCTTCCAATTCAAACAAGCCAGCCTTGAGATTGTCTTCGTAGTCATTCGCAAAGAAGCCCAGCACCACCGCGTCGGGCTCCCACTTGACCCCCTCGCTCTCCAGATAAGCCACTTCCTCCGCCGTGCCAAAGCCCGAGATCCCCGCGTTGATGACCTCCGCGCGCAAACCCTGCGCGTTGAGAAACCGCTCCAGCACCATTGCAAACGTGTGCTCCTGCCGCACCTCGTAACCCTGCGTGTGCGAATCTCCCAGACACAACACGCGATACACTCCGGCCGGCTTCGGCCGCGCAAACTCACGATCGTTCCGCAACCCCGCGCGGTTGATACGAAACTCCCAGTCTCCATCGCGGCTGTGATGACGGAAGTGCTCGCCCGGCCGCAGCCGCCGTAACTTGAACTCCCCGTAATCCGCCCCCGTGTGATAGCGGGGGAACAACACGATCCGATCCCCCAACATCACCCGCACCGCGCACTCCACGAGCAGTGCCGCCACCAGCGCCGCCCCGACGAGCAGGGCGAACTGGGCGATCAGGCGGCGCCGCACCGGGCGCGTCGCTGCGGAAGGCGCTCGCGCTCCGTAGGTTGGTTGACGCTCTGCCATTACCGCCAAACGTGTCACGTCTGCGACGCAGGGTAAATACTGCTTTTCCCCGGTGTGCTCAGGCGAACGTCACACTCGGATATTTCTTCTGCACCGCCGCCTTCTGCTTCGGCCACTCGTGCGCCTTCCAATGCAGCCAGTCGCAGGTGCTCGTCAGGCGCTTCCCGTCCGGCGTGCACAGCCACAGCTTCACCGGCACCGCGCCCTCGCAAACCCGCGGGTGGAACTCCAGCTTGAAGCACTCCTGCAACTTCACCTGCGCCTCGGGAGACATCGCCGTGCGCCCGCCACCCTCCGCCTCCTCCGAGTAAAGCAGCTTCACCGGCTTGCCTGTCGGCCAGGGAATCTGCAGCGGGGTCAGCTCCGCAAGCCAGCCCACCAACTCGGGCGCGAGGTGCGCCTCGAACCCCGGCTTCAAGGCCGCCACCTGCGCCTCCTTCTGCAACGTCAGCCCCCGGAACGCCCGCGCGAGCGCCGCCGTCATCGCCGCGTCGTCGAACGGCGGGTATTCCAAATCCGGCAGTGCCGCCGACACCAGATTCACCCGCGCAATGAACTGCTTCACCTCGTGGTTCAAGTTCGGCAGGTCAAACCACCCTTGCATCGCCGCCGCCGCCAGACACCGCCCCGCCGCCTCCGGCTCCACCTCGCGCTGGTGCTCGTGCCCGATGACCAAGTCACGAAACCGCGCGAGCCTCAACGCCGCCACGCGTTTGTGCGTGCGGTCGAACACGTGCTCCACGGTCGCGTGCAAGTGCTGCGGATACAGCTCCCGCAGCCACTCCGGCTCCACCGCCGTGGCCAAGCCGAGTAACGTCAGCGGCCGCAGCGCGCCCGCCGTCTCGCGCATCGCCGCCGCGACAAACAGCGGCGCCTTCTGCACCACACTCTCACGCATCAAGGTCCCCCGCCGCCCCTCCGTCAGCTCGCACTCCAGCGTCCCCTGATCCCGCCGCAAGGCGAGCTGGTCAATGAAGCCGGCGGTGAGGCACTTGAAGAGCGCGTCCTCGGCAGGAGCTGGGTGCTGCGTGGGAGAAGAAATAAGTGGGGCATCAGAACTCGCAGCCGCCTCGAACTGATTACCCATCACTAAACACTTCTTACTTTCCCTCTCGGCAATCGCCAGCACCTGCTGAAACGTCTGCTCCACCTCTCGTGCCACCTTCGCGTTGATGCCACGACTCCGGCACACGTCGAGATTGAACCGGCTATCCTGCGCGAACTCAAACGCCCGCATCAGCGTGATGAAGTCCGACGCTTCGCTCGCCTCGAACTCCTCCCGCGTCTCCGCCGACCGCGCATCTCCGCGCTGCACGCGCGTCAGCAAATCCCGACCGCTGACCAATGCCGCGCACAGCGCCGCCTCCCGCACGCACCCGCGCCGCCCGGCCTCCACGAGCATCCGCGAGTAACGCGGGTGCATCGGCAGCCGAAGCATCTGGCGGCCAATATCGGTCAAAGTCGAAGGTCGGGGGGCGAGAGTCGAGGGCCGGGCCGGCGGGCTCTCGGCTCTCGGCTCTCGATCCTCGACCTCTGCCAACGCTCCCAACATCACCAGTAGCCGTTCGGCCCTTTCCACCGCCGCCGGGTCCGGCTGGTCCAGCCAGTCAAAGGCCACAGCGCTCTGGATGCCTAGCGAGTGCAGCAACAAAACGACTTCCGCCAAATCCGCGCGTTGAATCTCCGGTGTGTTGCGCTCGGGACGATTCAAGTGCCCGCTCTCCGTCCACAGCCGCCAGCAAGTGCCCGGCGCGGTGCGCCCTGCTCTGCCTTTGCGCTGGTCCGCGCTCGCCCGGGAAATCTCCTCGATGAACAGTGTCTGAATCCCGCGCTCGGCATCGTAGCGAGCCACCCGCGCCTCGCCGCTGTCGACAACGTGCCGGATGCCATCAATCGTCACACTCGTCTCCGCCACGTTCGTGGAAACGACAACCTTCCTCCGTGTGCTCGGCGCGAACGCCCGGTCCTGGTCGTCCGGCGAAAGATCACCGTGCAAGGGAATGAAGTCACAATCCTCGGCTAGCCGCGCGGCCCGCAACGCGTTGATCGTCGCGTTGATCTCGCCCATGCCCGGCATGAACACAAGCACGTCGCCCGGCCCGCCGGTGTTCACGATGCGCTCCACCGCTGCTGCCGCCTGCTCGGCGACCGGCGCGCGGTTGAGATGCTCTGCGTAGCGCACTTCGACGGGGAAGCTGACGCCCTCGCTGACAAGAGTGGGCGCAGGTGAGAAGGCAGGTGGGTGAGAAAGTGGGAAATCGGGAAATCGGGAAGCTGCGCCAGCGTCTTCCCCTACTTTCTCGCTCTCCCACTTTCCCACCGGCTCACTCCCTCGCCCGCTCACCTGCCGAAGATACTTCGCCACCGGCTCCGCATCCAGGGTCGCGGACATCACTACGATCCGCAGATCCGGCCGGGTGGCTTGCTGGAGGCGCTTCACCAAGGCTAGCGCAACATCGCTCAACAGGTTGCGTTCGTGGAATTCATCGAAGAGGACCGCCGCCACGTCGGACAACTGCGGGTCGTCCTGGAGCCAGCGGAGCAACACACCTTCTGTCACGAAGCAAATGCGCGTGCGTTCGCCGAGCCGGTCGTCAAAACGAATCTGGTAGCCAACTTCTTGTCCGAGCTTGCCCCCGCGCTCCCACGCCACGCGCGCCGCGACCGTCCGCGCGGCGACCCGGCGCGGCTGGAGCACGACGATGCGAAAGGGGCGCGCCGGACCGGTAGGGTCTGGCGTCTTGGGTCTGGGGTCTTGGGCGGAGTGCACGACCACGCCGCCTTCCCCAGAGCCCAGACCCCAGAGCCCAGACCCCGCGTCAGCCAGCATCTGCGGCACCTGCGTGGTCTTGCCCGAGCCGGTGGGCGCCACGAGCACGAGGCGGTTGCCCGTGCGGAGCGTGTCCACGATCTGCGCGTGGAGCTGCCAGATGGGGAGCTGCTTTTGCAAGCGGCTAAAAACTTATTTGAGGAAGAAGCGCAGGGCCAAGGCCACCGCCGAGAGAATCGCCATCAGCCCGCTCGGCATGAACTTCTTGGACTTCGCGAACTTCATGCCCATGTAGGCGAGCAGGATACCGAGCACCACCTCCGCGACGAGCACAGGCACGATGCCTAGCGCTGCCAGCACCAGCGGCAACGCGAAGAGGCTGCTTGCGATTAGCGAGGCCTTGCTGCCGGCCTTCAGGAAGCCGACGAGGCCGCCCGCGACGAGCAGCACGATGTAAACCCACAGGACAATGTTCGGAGCAGTCATGGCGCGGAGCTTGCAGCGGCGGCACGCGGAGATGCAATGCGGCAGTTCACCGCGGGGCGGCGGCTCACTCGTTATTTCGACATTTCAAACACGGCGCGGACCTTGTCGTGCAGGTGGATCAGCTCGAAGGGTTTTTGCAGGAAGCCCGCCAAGCCTTTGCCCGCAAAAGCCAACGTCGCGTCTGGTTCGCTATAACCACTCATCAACACCACCCGCAGATCGGGACGCACCCGCCGCATCCGGGCAAACGCCTCCGTGCCATCCATGTGCGGCATCGTCAGGTCCACGACCACCATTGTAAATGCGTCGGGCTGGGCCTCAAAAATCTTCACGGCTTCGCGCCCGTCGGACGCGAGCGTGACGGTGAACCCGAGGTTTTCCAGCACGCGGGCCACCACGGTCCGCACGGTCTCTTCGTCGTCCACCACGAGGATGCGACCGTGGCCCCGCCAGCCTGTGGCGAGTGGATTGGGCCCTGAAGTTGGTTGTGCCAGCTCGTGCGTCACGGGCAGCAACAGTCGGAAGGTGCTGCCCTTGCCGGGCACGGAGTCCACCTTCAGCGCGCCCCGGTGGCCGCGCACGATGCCGAGCACGGCCGCCAGCCCCAACCCCCGGCCCGTGAATTTGGTGGTGAAGAACGGCTCGAAAATGCGGGCCTGGATCTCGGGCGTCATTCCGCAGCCCGTGTCGCTCGCCTCCAGAAAAACGTAGTCACCCTCGGACAAATCGCCAGCCAGGCGTGAGTCCGCGAGATACTCCCGGTCCGCCCGCACCAGCCCCGTCGCCAGGGCAATGACACCGCTGCGCTCGCCGATGGCCTCGGAAGCATTGATGACGAGGTTCATGACGATCTGGCGGAGCTGCGAAGCGTCCACTAGGACCGCCGGCAGATTCGGCGCGAGGTCGAACTTGAGCACGGCGCGTTTGCTGATGGAGACCTGGAGCAGGTGTGCGGTTTCCTGCACGAGTTGCGTGAGGTTGACGGGTTGCACCACCAAGCGGCCCTTGCCCGCGTAGGCGAGCATCTGCTTGCAAAGATCGGCCGCCCGCAGGGAAGCGGTTTCGATGCGTTCCAGGGAATGGTTGGCGGGGGAATGCGGCGGCAAATCCAGCCGCGCGAGGCTGGCATTGCCGAGGATGCTGGTGAGCAGGTTGTTGAAATCGTGCGCGATGCCCCCGGCCAGCACGCCGAGGCTTTCGAGCTTCTGCGTTTCCTGCAACCGCGCCTCGAAGCGCACCCGCGCGGCCTCCACCTCGGCCCGGGCAATGGCCGCACCAAAGACCTCCGCCGCCGCGCGCAACGCCTCCAGTTCGCCGGTGAACCAGTCGCGCTCCGTTTCGCGCTGGCCCAACGCGAGGAAGCCCCACCACACCGAGCCGGCAAAAATGGGCGTCAAGGCAATGGACTTCATCCCCTTAGCCTCGGGCACGCGTCGCTCGGCAGCGGGGAAGACGCGCACGTGGCCATAGACCGATTCGCCACGGGACAGCAAGTCACGCCAACGTGAGCAACCGCTCGCACCGTAGCTGATGGGCGCGCCGCCGTTGGCCAGAGGCTCGCTCGGTGGCCAGACACACAAGCCGCAAAACGCCGGCTCCCCCTCCAGCGTGCCGTTGGCAAACAGGCACACGGCGCTGCACCCGGTCGCCTCCCCCAGTTCGCCCAACGTTTCCGGGGCCACCGTCTGCCAGTCTTGCGCGTGCAACAACGTCCGCGCGGCCTGGGCGACCGCGTGCAGGATGCGGTCCCGTCGGGCCAGGGCCGCCTCGGCGCGGCGCCGCCCCGAAATGTCACGCGCGTGGATGATGATGGCCGGCACGCCCCCGAACTCGCAGCGGCTGACGGCCAACTCGACCGGAACAGCGGTGCCGTCCGCCCGCTGACTGCGGCTCTCGAAGTAACTGCCGCCGAGCGCCTCCATGGCGGGTAGATTGGACAGCACGCGCTCGGGCTGGTCCGGCGGCATGGTGTCGCGGGCATTTTTCCCCAGCAGCTCGGCCCGGGTCACGCCATGCAGCGCGCAGCCGGCCGGATTCACATCCAGAATCACGCCGTTCAAATCCTCCACGAAAATCGCATCTGGCGAGCGGTCGAACAACAACCGGAAGCGGGCCTCGCTTTCCCGCAGTTCCTGCTCGTAACGGCGGCGCACCGAGATGTCCCGCACGTGGATGAGCGCAGCAACCCGGCCGCCGTATTCAAACGGGCGCGCGGCCAGCTCGATAGGGATAATGCGTCCGTCCTTCGTGAAGCTCTCGCTTTCCAACACGGTGATCTGGTGCGTGAACAGCTCGGCGAAATTCTGGCGGACCGTCTCGCGCCGGGCCGGAGGGACCAGCTCGGTGACGTGCTTGCCCAGCAACTCCTCCCGGGTCAGGCCGTGGAGCTGGCACGCGCCGTGGTTCGCATCCAGCACGATGCCCTCGCTGCTCTCGACAAACACGGCATCCGGCGAGCTTTCAAACAGCGCGCGAAATCGCGCCTCGCTCTCGACCAGCGCCTGCTGCTCGCGCTGGCGGGCGGCGATTTCGTCCGACAACTGCCGGTTGGCCATCGTCAACGCGGCCGTGCGCTCCGCCACTTCCGCCGTCACCCGCGCGGTGCGCCGCAGCACCGTGTGAAGGTAGGAGGCGCAGACCACCGTCAGCAACCACCCGCTCACCAGCGCACCATAATGATTGACCGTCCGTAGCGCGGCCAACGCCCCCGGCGTGGGCCGGAAAAGCAGCGCCAACTTTCGCTCGCCAAATGTTAGAGGCAACGCGACGTGCCAGCCCGCCCGCATCTCTGCCTCCGTGGGCACTGCCATCGGAGCCGAATCTTTCGCCGGCAGGAAGTGGATCAAGCGCTCCGGGCTGCCGGGAGTCACGTCCAGCGCCATCAAGTCCAGCCGTGTCGGCGGCGCATCCTGCATCGCCTCGCGTAGGAAATCACCGGCCCGGAACAGCCCATGGACGAAACCTGCCAGCCGCGGCGCCCGCTCCGGCCCCGCTGCCGGCACACCGCCACCACGATACACCGGCATGATCGCCATGTAGCTCAACTGCCGCTCCGGCTCCTGCACCAGCCAGAGCGGATGCGACAACACCAGATCCGCATTCGCACCCGCGAAATCATGCGCCGCCTGGTTGAACCCCATCACCAAATCCAACCCCAGCGCCATCTCGTTGCCCGCCACCGGCTCGACGTATAACACCGGCCAGTAAAATGCCCGTTCCCCCGTGCGCTGCGGCGCATTGGTGCCGTTGGGCTGGGTGAACTCGAAAGGCCGGCCCAGTTCGCGCCGGGCTTGCTCCTCGACGCGCGCCCACTCCGCAGCGCGGACCACGGGCGCCCAATCCAGTGCCCGCAACTCCGGGTTCCGTGCCAGCAGCGGCCGCGTGACCTCGGCAAATTCCGCCCGCGACAGATCGCCGCGCCGCCCCATCAGCTCGGCGAGATTGTGCAGCAGTTCATCCGACACCTCGCCGGCCCCCCGCACTGCGCTGGCCGCCGCCTGCGCCTGCAAAGTCAGATCCAACTCCGCGCGTTTCTCGTCCCACGCCCGCACCTGCAAAAACGCGCCGAGCGAGAGCACCGCACCTAACACGCGCCGAGCGAGAGCACCGCACCTAACCCGACCACCAAACCCACCCAAACCCATTCGCTGGGGATGGATTTTGTCCGTGTGTCCGAGACTGAATTTTCGTTGGCCAACAAACGGGCCGATGCTGGCCAAAGACGGCAGAGTTGTCTGTCCTAAATTCCAATTCGCCGATGGCTTAATCCTCCGGCCGCTCGCCGTGCGGGGCCATCTTCACCAGCTTGGGCTCGAACTGGCCGAGGACTTCCACCAGATCGGTCTGCGCAGCCATCACGGCGTGGATGTTCTTGTAAACCATCGGCACCTCGTCGAGGCCGGCGCTGATGAGGTGAACGCCCGCCTCGCGCAGCACGCGGTTGACCTTATACCACTCGAAGGTCGCGGTGGCTTTCTTGCGGCTCATCACGCGGCCCGCGCCGTGCGACGCAGACTTGAGCGAAGCTGCGTTGCCCTTGCCGCGCACGACGAATCCCGGCGACGCCATCGAGCCGGGAATTATGCCGAGCACGCCCGCGCACGCCGGCGTCGCGCCTTTGCGGTGCACGACGACGTCGCGTTCCACGCCGCCGATGACGTGGCGTTCCTTCCACGCGAAGTTATGGTGGTTCTCCACGTCGAGGAGGACCGTGACACGCAGGTTTTCGGCGAGGTGCTGATGGATGAGCGCGTGGTTCGCGGCAGCGTAACGGCCCATCAATTCCATCGCCGCCCAATACTCCTGACCTTCCGCCGAATCGAGCGCGAGCCACGCGAGTTGCTTGTGTTCCTTGGGCAATTCCGGGTGAAGCTCCATCGCGAGTTGGCTGTAGTGCTCGCACACGGCCGCGCCGGTGCCGCGGCTGCCGCTGTGGGAGAGAAGGGCGACATATTCGCCGGGTTCGAGGCCTTGGATTTTTTCGCGCGCCGTGAACACGCCGAACTCGACGAAGTGATTGCCACTGCCGCTGGTGCCAAGCTGCGACCACGCGCGCATTTTGTTCTGCTTCGTGACGGGGCTGACGGACCAGTCGGCGTCGAGGACTTCGTGCTGCCGCACGCGCTCGAAGCGGGCACCGATGCCGAAACGCGTCTCGTCCTCAATGGCTTTAATAAGCCGCTCGCGCCGACGGTCCAACTCGCGCACAGGCAGATCGAGCACGGTCATCTTCATCCGACACGCGATGTCCACGCCCACGGCGTAGGGAATGACGGCGTTCTCCGTCGCCAGCACTCCGCCGATGGGCAGGCCGTAGCCAAAGTGCGCATCGGGCATGAGCGCGCCGGCGACGGACACGGGGAGCTGGCACGCGCGGGCCATTTGGTTGACGGCCTCGGGCTCCAAGCCCTCACCCCACTGCCGCCACGGCGCGGGCGCGGCGGTGATGGGACGGGCCGATTTTAACAACGCCTTGGCAAACTCGCCGCGCAATGGGTCGCGGCTGAAGTCACCCGGCGCACGGACGATCAAGGCGACTTCGGCAGACAACTTCAACTTGTCACCACCCTTGAGGATGAAGTTCGCGATGAACTCCAAGCCGCGCCGGGTGGCTTCACCTGGCGGCACACCGAGTGCGATGAGGTCTTTGGTGTTCATCTGTTTCGCCCGGCAAGGTAGCGAACCGCGTGGGTGAGGAAAACCACTTTCACCCTGCGCAAGTCTTGCGCAGCAGCTGCCGGTTTGCGCATGGATTGCCCAGCGGTAAGAGGAGTTTATGCAGATTTCGGCCTGAATCCGCTGGCCGCACTTTGGCACAGGCTCTGCGGGTAAATGGGGAATATCCGCACCCGCTCGTAGCGGGCGCACTGTTCAACATCAACACCAGTCAGCCCTATGAAGAAGCTCGCCCTCCTCGCCGCTGCGGCTTTCGCCGTCAGCGGACTCACCTCCACCGCCCAAGAGCAGCCGCGTCGTGGCAACTTCAACCCCGAAGAGATGCGCGCCCGCATGACCGAACGCGTCCGCGAGCTGCTCGAAGTGAAGAACGAAGACGAGTGGAAGCTGATCTCCGCCCGCATTGAGAAAGTCCGCGATGCCCAGAACGAAGTGCGCGGCCTCAACGGTGATTTCCGCCTGCTCTTCAGCCGGGGCGGCGATCAACCCGGTGGGACGCCTCCCGGCGGTGACCAAGGCGGTGGCCGGCCACGCGGCGGCTTCGGTGGCACGCCCAATCCCGATGCCGAAGCACTTTCCAAAGCCGTCACTACGAAGGCCCCGACCGAGGAAATGAAACAGCGCCTCGCTAGAGTGCGCGAGGCCCGGAAAGCCGCCGAAGCCAAGTATGAAAAGGCCGCCGATGACTTGCGCCAGGTGCTCACCGTCCGCCAGGAAGCCACGCTCGTCGCCGTCGGTCTGCTGAAGTAACTCCCCAACCGGGAAACGCAATGAGCGAACTCGATATTCCCGACGCGAAACTGCGGGAGTTGCTGGGCACCATGGTCTCCGCCCAGCAGCTCTCGCGGCCCGATGCGCAGGCCTTCGCCCGCCACGGCGGAGCGGCCACCGAGGACGCCGTCCTGCGCTGGCTGGCCAAGGAATACGATGTGTCGTTCACCGCGCTCGAGGCCATCGAGCCGGACCGGCAAGTGCTCTCGCTCTTCCCGGCCCGCGTGCTGTTGAAGGAGCATTTGCTCCCGCTCAAGCGCACGAATGGCTCGGTGGAAATCGCCACCAGCCGGCTCTTCGCCACGCAGGGACTCGACGCGCTCAAGGCCATGACCGGCCTCGCGCTCACGCCGGTCCTCGCGCCTACAGAGGCCATCCAACGCGAGATGAAAAAACATCTCGGCGTCGGCGCGGACACCATCGGCACGCTCAACGAAGAAGCCGGCCTCGAAGTCGTGCAGGAAGGCGCGGGCGATGACGATCTGGACAGCGCCGCCGAGGACGCAAGCATCATCCGCTTCGTCAACAGGACGGCCGCATCAAGATCCGCGTGGACACCCACGAGGTGGACATCCGCGTCTCGATCATCCCCATGCTCCACGGCGAGGCCGTCGTGATGCGCCTGCTGCGCCAGAACTCCAAGCTGCGCGGCATGAGCGACCTGGGTATGAACCACCGCGAGTTGGAGTGTTTCCGTCGCGTGGTGCAGCTCCCGCACGGCATCATCCTTGTCACCGGGCCCACCGGCTCCGGCAAGACCTCGACGCTTTACACGGCCCTCAACGAGATCAACGACCACATCCGCAAAATCATCACGATCGAAGACCCCGTCGAGTATCAGCTCAAGGGCGTCAACCAAATCCAGGTTAACGAGAAGTCCGGCCTCACCTTTGCCCGCGGCCTGCGCTCGATTCTCCGTCACGACCCCGATGTCGTTCTGATCGGCGAAATCCGCGACCAGGAGACGGCGCAGATCGCCGTGCAAGCCTCGCTCACCGGCCACTTGGTTTTCTCCACGCTCCACACGAACGACGCGCCCGGCGCACTGACCCGTCTCGTGGACATGGGCGTTGAACCCTACCTCGTCGCCAGCTCGCTCGAAGCCGTGCTCGCCCAACGCCTGGTGCGTGTGCTCTGCCCGAATTGCAAGCAGGTGGACGATTCGCCGACGGCGGCGGCTTACAAAACCAAGCTCGGCATCCCGCTGAACCACAAGATTTTCAAATCCGTCGGCTGCCGCGAGTGCCGCAACACCGGCTTCCACGGGCGCAACGCCATCTTCGAGTGGATGGACACCAACGTGGAAATCCGCCAGTTGATCCTCGAAAACACTTCGACCGACAAGCTCCGCGACGCCGCGATCCGCGACGGCATGCGCACGCTGGCCGAGGACGGCTGGCGGCTTGTGCGTCAGGGCGTGACGACCGTCGAGGAAGTCCTAAGCGTCACCACGGCGAAGGAAGTTTCCCGCACCAACGTGGATGAAAAGGACGGCGGCGACGAATCGACGGCGGCCCTGGCTGTGGCGCGTTAAACCATGAGCACCTTTCAGTATCGCGCCTTGCAGGCAAACGGCTCCGTCGCCGAAGGCGTGCTGGAGGCCAACGGACGCGGCGACGCGTTCAAGCAAATGGAATCGCGCGGCCTGCGGCCCATCAGCCTCACCGAACGCAATGGCGGCGTGGCCAACACCCGGACCACGACCGCAGCGGCGAAACCCATCGCGCCGAAGGAGACGAAGCCCGCGCTCAAACCCGCCGCCAAATCACCGGGCCGGGACGAAGCAGCCAAGGTCGCGAAACCCGCCACCCCGCCCGCGCCCGCGCCCGCCACCAGCCTCGGCTTCTCCTCGAACAAGATCACGCCGAGGATGCTGGAAAACTTCACGCGTTTGCTCTCCAGCCTGCTGGCGGCGGGCGTGCCGTTGAGCCGCGCGCTAGTGATTCTGCAACGCGAGGCTGCCAGCCCCGCCGCGCAGGCGAAGTGGAAGGAAATTCACGACCTCGTCGTGGACGGCATGACGCTGGCCGACGCGATGGCAAAATCGCCGGACGTTTTCCCGCGCGTCTATGTCGCGATGGTCGAGGCCGGCGAGACCGGCGGCTTCCTCGACGTAGTGCTCAAACAGATCGCCGATTTCCAGGCCAGCGAGAAGGAGATGAAGGGCAAGGTGATGACCGCGATGCTTTATCCGGCCATCCTGCTCGTGCTCGCCATCGGCGTGTTGATCTTCCTGCTCGTATTTTTCATCCCGCGCTTCCAGCTCGTCTTCGCGGGCTTCGGCGCGAAGCTGCCGTTGCTCACGCAAGTCATCATCGCCGCCAGCGACGTGCTGCGCTCGTATGGATTATTTCTACTGCTCGGGACGTTGCTGGGCGGTTACATGGCGCGGAACTGGGTCATCTCCCCGACCGGGCGCCGCTCGTGGGAGGGCTTCATTCTCCGCGTGCCGACGATTGGCTCGCTGGTCGCGGAGTTCGCCATGTCGCGCTTTTGCCGGATGCTCGGGACGCTGCTGGGCGCGGGCGTGCCGCTGATCGCGTGCCTGAACGTCGCGCGGCGCTCGATTGGAAACCAAATTCTCGTGGATGCGGTGACGCACTCGATCGAGCGCGTGAAGGAGGGCAAGGCGCTGGGCCCGAGCCTCGGCGATTGCCGCGTGCTTTTCAGTGGCTCGACCCTCGAAATGATTTCCGTCGCCGAAGAAAGCGGCAAGCTGGACGCTGAGCTCATCCGCATCGCCGACGTGACCGAGGGCGATCTGGATCGGCAGTTGAAGACGGCGGTGGCGATGGCCGAGCCGCTGATGCTCTTCGTGATCGCCGCGTTCATCGGCACAATCTTCATCGGCATGGTCATCCCGATTTTTACTCTGCAAGAACACATCAAGTAACCGTCATTTTTACCCGTAAACACTATGAAACTACGCACCAATTATCCTCTCAACTCTCAACTCTCAACTCTCAACCATCGACGCGGCTTCACGCTCATCGAGCTGCTGCTCGTGCTCGTCATTCTCGGCATTCTCGCCGCCATCGTCGTGCCAAAGTTCGGCGGGCGCACTGAGCAGGCCCGCGTCGCCGCCGCGCAGACGCAGATCGCCGGCTTCAAGACCGCGCTCGACGCCTTCGAGGTGGACACCGGCAGCTATCCCAAAGGCAGCGCGGGTCTGATGGACCTCGTGCAGCAGCCGCGTGACGCCCAGGGCTGGAAAGGCCCTTACATGAACGAAATTCCGCTCGACCCGTGGCAGCACCCCTATGTCTATGTCTGCCCCGGCCGCAACAACCCGAGCAGCTACGACCTCTACTCAATGGGTCCCGACGGCCGCGAAGGCACCGAGGATGACATCACCAACTGGGCGAAGAACAAGTAAGGCACTTGATGAAGTTCCGCACGCACAGCTTTCAACCTTCAACTCTCAACGTCGCGAGCACACGCTCCGAACGTTGGACGTTGAACGTTGGACGTTGGACGTTTTCAGGCAACCGCCGCGCCTTCACGCTCATCGAGATGATCCTCGTCATGGCGTTGCTGGCCATCGTCGTCAGCGTGTCGCTGCCCACGCTCAAGAACTTCTTTAAGGGCCGCGACCTCGACTCCGAAGCGCGCCGCTTCCTCTCGCTCACGCACTATGCCGCGAGCCGCGCCGTGGCCGAGGGCGTGCCGATGGACCTTTACGTGGACACGCAGCAACGGCTCTACGGCTTGCGCGCCCGGGCGGGCTACGTCGAGAGCGACAGCAAGGCCGTGGAATACAAGCTGCCGGAAGAACTCAGCTTTGAAGTCACTGCCCCGCCGACCACCAAGATATCCGGCGAAGACAACCAAGCCGAAGACTTGAACGCCACGCCCAGCGACATCATCGCGCAGACTGGCCCGGTAAAACTTCTCCGCTTCACGCCGGATGGTTTCATCAGTGACAAAAGCCCCGCCGCCGTCCTGCTGCGCCAGCGCGCCGCGCCCGGCGCCGCCGAGGGTGATGTCGTCGCCATCGCCCTGAGTGCCACCCGGCTCAACTATGAACTTCGCACCGTCCAGCCGCACTGACCGCGCCCGCGCCGCGTTCACGCTGGCCGAGGTGCTGGCGGCGCTGCTGTTCATGGCCATCGTCATTCCGGTGGCGTTGAACGGACTGCGCATCGCCAGCCTGGCCGCGCAGGTCGGCGAGCGAAAGACCGTGGCGGCACGCGTCGCCGAACGCGTGCTCAACGAACAAACCCTCCCGAGCAGCGGATCGAGCGGTGGTAACAACACCAGCGGCAGCATCACCGAGGGCCCCTACGAATATCGCTGGACCATTGAATCCGCGCCGTGGACCGAGGGCACCCTCCAGCTCAAGACCGTGAAAGTCACCTACCAGGTGCAAGGCCGGGACTACGAAGTGACAGTCAGCACGCTGGCGGACAGCGCGACGTTATGAACTTCGTTCTAGTCCAAAGTCCAAAGTCCCGGTCCGCCTTCACGTTGCTGGAGATTTTAATCGCCGTCGTGTGCTTCGCCATCGTGCTGACCGCGATCAACGGCGTCTTTTACAGCGGCCTCAAACTGCGCAACCGCTCGGCCGCTTCGCTGGAAAAATCCCTGCCGCTCGCCCAGGCGTTGATGATCATCAAGCGCGACCTCCTCAACCTCGCCGCGCCCAGCACCAACAATAACGCCCTCGCCGGCCCGCTCCAAAGCACGCCCACGGGCACGGGCGCGCAGACCCAGCCGCGGTTCGGCTCGCTGCAAGGCGCGGCGGCTTCTGCCGGTGGGAGCAGCGGCATTGCCGGCCAGATCAGCCCGGATTTTTACACCCTGTCGGCGGTGCTGGATGAACAGGATCCGTGGCCGATGATCCAAAAAGTTTCCTACCTCCTCGTGGACTCCACCAACCGCAACGCGCTGGGCAAGGATCTCATGCGCGCCGTCACGCGGAACCTGCTTCCCGTCAGCGGCATCACAGAAGACCCCGTCCAGCAACTGCTCCTGCCCGATGTCTCCGAAGTGACCTTCACGTATCACGATGGCACGCAGTGGCAGGAGACGTGGGATTCGACGACGAGCACGCCGAAGCTGCCGCTCGCGATCAAAGTGGCGATCCAACTCGCCAGCGAAGGCTCCGCCACTCTGGCCGCCCCGATTGAACTGGTCGTGCCAATCACCGTCGTGGCCCCGACGAACTCCAGCGGGGTGACGCAATGAAAACCGGAATATCACCCCGCGCGGAACGCGGCTCCGTGCTCATCATTGTGCTGTGGGTTGCGTTCGGGCTCGTGAGCCTGGCGATTTATTTTGCGAACTCCTCCTCGCTCGAACTGCGCGCGGCAGACAACCGCGTCGCGAGCATCGAGGCGCAGCAGGCTATCGCCGGCGCGGCGCGCTACCTCAGCAACGCGCTCGCCAACGTCACCGAGCCCGGCCTGCCGCCGGATCCCACCACGCTGCGGGCCGAAGCCGTGCCCGTCGGCGAGGCGCGCTTCTGGCTGATCGGCCAGTCGCTCGACGAGGAGGACACCAAAGACGTAACGTGGGGCCTGGTAGACGAAGCGTCGAAGCTCAACCTCAACACCGCCACGGCGTCCATGTTGCAGAAGTTGCCGCAGATGACGGTGAACCTTGCCGCCGCCATCGTGGACTGGCGCGACGCCGACAGCACGCCTTCCGACAATGGAGCCGAGGATGAAATCTATGCCCGGCTCACTCCCGCCTACCGCTGCAAAAACGCGCCGTTCGAGAGTATCGAAGAATTGCGCCTGGTGTATGGCTTCACCACAGAAATTTTGTTCAACGAGGATGCCAACCTGAACGGCGCGCTCGACCCGAACGAAAACGACGAGGACACTGCCCCACCGAAGGATAACCACGACGGCCATCTCGATCGCGGCGTGCTTGCCTACGTCACCGTTCACAGCAAAGTGTCCAACGTGCGAACCAACGGTGAGTCCAAGGTGAACGTCGGCGTGGTGGACGACAACGCCTTGCGCAAGCTGATGACCGAGGCAGGCATTGCGACCGCCAGCGTTACCAGGGCATTGCTGGTTTTTTCGACCAACGCAGTGCCTCCCCCGCGCGGCTCCACCAATCCCCCGCCCAGCACCGCCGGCAACAACACCAACAACAGCGTGCTGCAATTCTACCTCCGCAGCGGGCTGACGGCGGCGGAATTCCAGCTCATCGAGAATGACCTTTCGGTGTCCACCAACAAGGTGATCGAGGGCCTCGTAAATGTGAACACCGCCAGTGCCACCGTGCTGGGCTGTCTGCCTGGCTTGGATTCGGACAACAAGGCGGTCACGCTCGTGGCCACCCGCACGGGCCAGGACACGCAACATTCCATCGCGTGGCTGAAAGATGCGTTGAGCGCGGCGGACGCAGTGAAGCTCGGGCCTTACATCACTGGACGCAGCGACGTTTACTCGGCGGATATCGCGGCTCTGGGCCATCACGGGCGCGGCTACCAACGCGTGAAGTTTATTTTTGATTCCAGCGATGGCTTTCCTGCCGCGCCGAAAATCCGCCAACGGCAAGACCTCACGCACCTCGGCTGGGCGCTGGGCCAGAATGTCCGGCGACAACTGGCGGAAGCGCAGAACACTCCTTGAACATGACCGGCTCCAAGAAAAACTCCGCGACCGCCCTGCTCGGCCTGGTGCTGGATGGCAACCGTCTGGACTTCGTCGCGCTCAAGCGCACGAACAGCGCGGTGGAAATCCGCCACGCCGGCACCGCCCCGTTGACGCTTGATCCACTCACCAACGACCCGGAACTCGTCGGCGCGGAAATCCGCGCGCACTTGGAAAAAGCCGGTGTGCGCGATCGTCGCTGCGTCGTCGGCGTGCCGTTGAACTGGGCGCTCACGCTCGCCGTCAAGGTGCCCGCCGGCCTTGCGCCCGAGGACGTGCACAGCCTGCTCGCGATGGAGGCGGAGCGCGGTTTTCCCTACGCGCCGGAGACGCTGCTGCTGGCGCAATCGCTCGTCGGCCCAGCCGAAGGCGAGCGCACGGCCACGCTCGTGGCCATTCCCCGCGATCACATCATCCGCCTGCAAGACGCGCTGGAATCCATCGGCCTGCGCCCACTGAGTTTCTCGCTCGGGCTGGCCGCGCTACAAACAGCGGGAGATTCCGCGACCGCTGGCGGCGTCGTGGCGCTGCTTCCCGGTGAAAAGGGCGTCGGCTTGCAAGTCACCGCGCAAGGCGGGGTGGCAGCGTTGCGGCTGCTGGAAGGCGCGTTCGAGCAGGAAGGTTCCGAGCGCCGCGTGCAGAAAGATTACCTCGCCCGCGAACTGCGCATCACGCTCGGCCAATTGCCGGACGACGTGCGCAGCTCGGTGCGCCAACTGAAGGTGTTCGGCTCCGATGAACTGGCCGAGGAACTTTACGAGCAGATCCGCCCGCGCGCCGAGGCGCTGGGCGTGCGCGCGCAACTCGTGAAGGAATTTGCGCCGCTGGAATTCGGCCTCACCCTGCCCGCGAAAACAGCCGCCTCCGCCGCGCTGGGCCTCGTGGTGCGCCACCTGATCGGAAAGCCGGCCGCATTCGAGTTTCTGCCGCCCCGCGTGAGCCGCTGGAAGCAGTTCACCGAGCAGCACGCGGCGAAAAAGTTTTTCTACGCCGCCGCCGTGCTGGGCCTGGCCGCGCTGGTGGTGGCCGGGATGTTCGGTTGGCAGCAGTGGCAGTTGAACCAGCTCAACCGCCAGTGGGACGGCATGAAAGTGCGCGTCGGCCAGGTCGAGGACATGATGGCCAAAATCAGGAAATACCGGCCGTGGTTTGATGAATCGTTCCGCACCCTGAGCATCCTCAAGAAACTCACCGAAGCGTTTCCGGAAGACGGCGCGGTCGCCGCGAAGTCCGTGGAAATCCGCGACCGTTCCGGCGTGACGTGCAGCGGCACGGCCCGGAGCAACAAGGCGTTGCTGGACATGCTCGACCGGCTCCGCGCCTCGAAGCAGATCACCGAATTGAAAACCGAGCACACCAAGGCCGGCCAGAACGGCCAGCCGATGGAATTCACCATCAACTTCCACTGGGTGGACAACACCAGCCGATGAACCCCAAGAACCGCGAACAAACGCTGCTCATCCTGGCCGTGGTCGCCATCGGGCTGATGGTAGGCGACCGCTTTGTCCTTCAACCGTTGACCGCGAGCTGGAAGGCGCGCACCACGGAGATCGCCGACTTGCAGAAGAAGGTGCTCGAGGGCGGCAAGCTGCTGGAGCGCGATCGCGTGGTGCGCGAGCGGTGGAATTCAATGCGTGCCAACGCCCTGACCAATGACACCTCGAGCGCCGAGGCGCAGGCGCTGCGCGCCTTTGAACGTTGGTCAAAAGACGCGGGCGTCAACATGAGCGGTATCAAGCCAGCGTGGAAACGCGCCATCACGGGCGAGGAGTATCAGACCCTTGAGTGCCGGGCGGATGCCACGGGCAGCCTCGCCAGCCTCGCGAAATTCCTGTATCAAGTGGAAAAGGATCCGATGGCCATGCGCGTGGATGTGGTGGACCTCACCACCCGCGACACGGACGGACGCAACCTCACCATGTCGCTGCAATTGAGCGGCCTGGTGCTCATCCCGAAGAACAATGAAGCTCCTGCCAAATAGCCCGCGCCACATCGCGCTCGCCCTTGGGCACCGGGCGTGCGAGGGTTCCGCCATGAAGTCCCGCGCGCTGGTTTGGAGCGCCGCGTTGCTGCTCGCGGCCGGCCCCGCCACCGCGCAGTCGCGCACGAACAGCCCCGCGCCGTCCAACGCTGTCCGCCCGGCCGCTGCCCCGGCACCCACCGCCAGTTTCTCGACGTTCCAAAACATTCCCGACCGCAACATCTTCAACGCGCGGCGCGCTCCCGGCCGCACCGAGGAAGCCCCGCCGCCGCCCCGCCGCGAGCGGACCATCGAAACCTTTTCGCTGCTGGGCACGCTGAATTACGAAAAAGGACCGGTGGCCTTCTTCGAGGGCTCCAGCGCTTCGCACCCGAAGAGTGCGAAGGTCGAGCAGAGCATTGGCGGCTGCAAAATCACGGGTATCGAGCAGAACGTGGTGCGGCTGGAAGCCAACGGCCAACCCGTAGAATTGCGTGTAGGCTACCAAATGCGCCGCGAGGACGACGGCCCGTGGAGGATGTTCGAAGCCGAACGGCCCAGCGATTACGGGAGCAGCTACACGCCGCCGCCCACGCCAAGCCTGGGCTCATCGCGCTATGGCAGCTCATCTTCCAGCAGCCGTGATTCACGCTTCAGCAGCTCCTCCAGCAGCCGCACCTCGTCCTCCGGTGAAAGCCCGGCGGAATCCGCACAGCGCCGCATCCGCGAACAGGACCGCAACGGGGACGGTAAAATCTCTATGGAAGAGGCCGACAGTCGGCTGCGGCCCCGGTTCGCCGAGATGGACAAAAACGGCGACGGTTTTGTGGACCTTGCAGAATACACGGCCTATTACGCTTCGCGCAGTGGCAGCAGCTTCTCCGGCACTCCCACCGGCAGCTCGGGCACCTTCAACAATTTCAGCCTGCCCCCGGGCAACCCGCCCGGCACCGTCAGTCCGGGCAGCATCAGCAGCCCTTCCGGCAGTAGCAGCAGCACTCCGCCGCCGCCCAGTTCGAGCGGCTCCAGCGAGAGCGAAGTGCTACGCCGACTTCTCGAACAACGTGCCCGCGAAAATCGATAAATGAAAACCTCCCTCACCCTCCTCCTGAGCGCCGGCCTAGTCGGCTCGGCGTTCGCCCAAACTCCCCCGGCCACGCCCGCGACGCCGACGGCTCCAGCCAGTCCAGTCGCGCCCCCGACAACCGCGCCGGCCAAGCCGGATGAACCGCGCCCTCCAGTGCCCGCCACTGCGCCCGTCGTCGTGAAGGAGCCGGTCAAACGCGTGAACAGCGATACCGAGAAAGGCATGCGGCTCAACTTCCGCGGCGTGCCCTTGGAACAAGTGCTCGACTACTTCGGTGAAGCCGCCGGCTTCATCATCGTGCCCAAGGTGGACATCCGCGGCCGCGTGGACGTGTGGAGCAACGACCCGCTGACGAAGGATGAGGCCGTCGAGGTGCTCAACAACGTGCTTTCGCGCAATGGCTTCACGGCCTTCCGCAGTGGCCGCACGCTGAACATCATCAACCGCGACGAAGCCAAGCAGCGGCCCCTGCCCACCAAGGTCGGCGGCAACCCGGAAAACATCCCTTCCAACGAGGAGATGGTGACTCAGATTTTGCCGGTGAAGTTCATCAGCGCCGAGCAGTTGATCAAAAACCTGGAAATGCTCCTTCCCACGTCGTCCACGTTGACTGCGAACGCCGGAGCCAACGCGCTCATCATCACCGACGTGCAGTCGAACATCAAACGCGTCGCCGAGATCATCAAGGGTCTGGACACGCCGGTCTCAAGCGTCTCGGCCGTGAAAGTCTTCACGCTCAAGTATGCCGACGCCAAATCGCTGGCAACAGTGGTCAAAGACCTCTTCGCCCCGGACACTTCGCGGGGTGCCAACGGCCAGCAACAGGGCGGCGTGGACCCGCGCCAGCAATTCTTCCAAAGCCGCTTCGGCGGTGGTGGCGCCACGGGCGGCGGGAACAGTCGCGGCGACAGCGGCGGCCGGGTCTCCACCCCGAAAGTCGTCGCCTCGGCGGATGAGTTGAGCAACTCGCTCATCGTCAGCGCGCCCGAGGAGCAGATGACCATCGTCGAGGACTTGGTCAAGCAAGTGGATGTGCCCGTCGAGGACGTCGCCGAGATCCGGGTGTTCAAGCTGAAATACGCCAATGCTCAGGAGACGGCGGACATGCTCAAGAACTTGTTCCCCGACCTGAACAGCACGGGCAACAACAATAGCAACAATCGGGGTGGGTTCCGGGGCGGCTTTTTTGGCGGCTTCGGCGGCGGAACGGCTGGGACCACCACCGGGGCCGCTGGCCAGAGCCAGCGGGCGTTGAAACAAAACCGCGTCGTGGCCGTGGCCGATGCGCGGACCAGCTCGGTGCTCGTCACCGCCTCCGCCACCATGATGGAGCAAATCGCGCGCATGATCGAACAGCTCGACGGCGACCCGGCGAAGCAGCAAAAGGTCTTTGTCATCCCCGTGGAAAACGCGGACCCGGCGCAGATGCAGCAGATCCTGCAAAGCCTCTTCCCCTCGCAGAACACTCGCAGCACGCAATCGTCGAGCGCAAGCGGCCGCAGCGGCTTTGGCACCGGCACGACCACGCGCAACAACGGCGGCAACAACACCGGCGGCCGGACGGGCAGCAGCGGGTTTGGCGGCACTGGCAGCTCGGGCGTGGGCGGGCGCAGCGGCTTTGGCACCGGCGGAAACTAACCTCGGCATTGGGCACCCTTTACTTTGAAACACATCATGATGAAACCAGGTTCGTTGAAAACAGTCGGTCTGGGATGGTTGTTGGCCGGCGTGATCGCGGGCACGGCGCACGCGCAGTTCAACCCGTTTGGCGGCTTCGGTGGCGGCACGAGCAGCTCCAGCTCCACCACGGCCGGACGCGGCCAGCCGATGGGCGGTGCGGACATTTCGTTCGACTCGGAGACACGGCGGCTGATCGTCGTGACCGATGACAAGACCGCCGCACAGATCAAAGAAGTAGTCACCGGGCTGGACCGGCCAGCGCCGCAGGTGCTAATCAAGGTGATCTTTCTCGAAGCCACTTACACGAAGAACTCGGACATCGGCCTCGCGGCCGGCTTCTCGCATGGCAACCCCAAGAACAACAACACGATCGGGCAAAGTTTTGGTCCAGCTCCCATCACCACTCTGGCCGGCACAATGGCCCAAGCTTCGCCGGGCGGGGCTATCTACTCCATCATGGGCCAGGACTTTCAGGCTACACTGAAGGCCATCGCCTCCGCCGGTAAGACCGAGGTGCTATCGCGTCCCTCCATCCTTGCCCGCAACAACCAAGCCGCGACGATCAGCTTGGGCCAACAGGTGCCGCTTATCACCAACACCCGCTTCGACAATTTCGGCAACCAGATCAACACCGTCACCTACCAGAGTGTCGGCGTGAACCTCACCGTGACGCCGTTTATCTCCACCGACGGACACGTCGAGATGTCCGTGACCCCGGAAATATCCTCGCTCGCGGACAAGTCGCAATGGGTGGCCATCTCCGCCGGCAGCAACGCCGTCTCCGCCCCCGTGATCAACTCCCGCACCGCCACCACCACCGTCGTTGTCCCGGACGGCCAAACCGTCGTGATCGGTGGGCTGATGGAGAACACCGTCACCGATTCGGAAGACAAGGTGCCCCTGCTCGGCGACATTCCGCTGCTGGGCAATCTCTTCAAGCACAAGCAAAAGGAAAACGTGAAACGCGAGCTGATGATCTTCCTCACTCCCACCATCGTGCTGCTACCCAAGCAGCTCGCCGGGGTAACCCAGACGGAAAAAGCCAACAAGGAGTTCGCCCCCAAGGCCTTTCCGCAGGAGCAATTGGATCGCTTCCTCGAAGGCCTGCCGATGAAGGGCGAAACCACCCCACCAGCCCCCGCCCCCGGCAAGCATTCTCCGAAATAGCCCATGCCACGCAACACCCGGCTCGCCTTCGTTGCGCTGGCGGTCATCTGGACGGTGATCGCCGCCTGGCAAATTGCCGAGCACAGCCACGTCGAAAAAGCCGGGCGCGACACGCTCATCAACCGCACGCGAGACATCACCGGCACGCTGGGCACTTTCATCTCGTCCCAACGCCGGTTTGGCGTCGTCTCGCAGGACCGCATGGAGACGGCCTTGCAGGCGCTGGTGACCTCCGGCGAGTTGCAATCCATCGCCCTGCTCAATGCCGCCGGAGAAATCGTGGCCTCGGCGGGGGCTCCCATTGATCTGGACACCAAGGCCCTGCGCCAAAGCGGCGTGCGCTGGGACGAAAAAACACTCACGGTGGTGAACCTCGTGGACCTCGGCACCAACGTCGTCGCCGAGGCCGGCGACACCAACCGCTCGCCCACCATCGTGCTCCCGCGCCGGGACACGAACGCGCCGCCCCCCGTTCGCCCGCCGCCGGGTGAATTGCGCCCGGTTGAAGCCACCAACCGACCGGCCAACCCCACCAGCCCGGGCACCAACGCCCTGCCCGCCCCACGTGCCCCACGTCCGCTGGGCCGACCGTTCTGGATGAACGAAGCGGAATACAAGGCCATGCTGGAGAAACGCGGACTTCACGGCTTCGTCGTCGCCCTGTCCACCGAGCCGCTGCAGTTGGCCACCGACCGGGACTTCCGCACCCGGTCCTCGGCCGATTGGGCAAGGCAGATTTCGAACCGCTGCAACAGCGGTGCAATCAATCCCGGCAATGACTGCCAGCGCCTGAACGAGCGAGG
>RFVF01000320.1 GCA_009922615.1 Pseudomonadota bacterium | reverse complement strand
GAGCCAGAGAAGGCAAAGGAATCTACTGGACTGGTATTTGCTTCAAACCAGGACAGATCATCGCTTGTAAGAACGTGCTGGACTGTAGCGCCAGCCGAGTGTGAGATTGCCGATGACCCTGCCCTGCCTCGAACAATCGTGAACGAGTCTCCAGAGTTAGCAGTAGCGAAGACAATCTCTTCGTTGGTGGTATCAGGATCAATAGCCAGCGTGAACTGGTCTACGTTGCCCGCAGATAGCGTTACTCCACCAAGGAGGCCTGCTCCCGTGCCAGTAGCAACAGTAATCGTTGTGCCAGTGGCACCGATACTTGATGCAAGCGTCGTTGCGACGCTGATAGATGAGAACTTGCGTGTAGCCATAGCCCTTCCTTAGCGAGATAGATGGATACGAATTGGGAACTGATCGGACAATTTGAGCGCTTCTTCTTGCAAACGCTGTTGGAATAAGGCAAAGACGTACTTGGATGCTGAAGCACCAGCAGATGCTGGGATCTTCGTATCGTTGAGGTCAGCCTCAGCAGAGGATAGATTGATACGACCTGCATCAATAAAGGAGAGCAAACGGTAGCAAGCGCCATAGACGATAACGTCTTGGCAAGATTCAGGCAGACCAGTTACATCCACAAAGTCATCTGTATTAGCATCCATCGTATCTGGAACCATTGTGTACCAGACCTTGACAGTACGACCTGGCTGGATGTTCTCATACAAGTTGATGGTCTTTTGAGTATTAAATGTTGACGCATTGGCAAGAGGATCGAAGCGCCACTTACGGATTGGCAGCCATTCCCTAGAAGAACCTGTGGTCTGCCAGGACATATACAGAACTTCACGAGCATCATCAGGTAACGGGTAAGTAACCTGCGCTGCATTGAACTGGAATGTTGTTGAGCCTACTGCAAAAAGTTTTGGGTAAAGCGAACGAATAGTGTCGTTGATAGCCTTCTTGATAGTAACACGTGGAAAGGTTGGAGCAAGAGTTACCTGAGCATACTGTGCGTGAGGTGAAGCAGTCGTTCCCATATAGCCACGACCAAAGCCAGGAGCAACAACAAGTTGGTTGTTTGCCTTATCAAAG
>RFVF01000319.1 GCA_009922615.1 Pseudomonadota bacterium | reverse complement strand
AACCGGCTCGTGCGGTTCATCGACCAGTTCAAGCAGATGAACTTCGCCAACGACGTGGAGATGGAACGCCAGTTGGAACGGGTCAGGAAAGAGCTGCTGTCCAAAACCGCCGAGGAATACCGCAACAGCGCCACGGCTCGCACCCGGCTCACCGCTGGGCTGCAACAGCTCGCCAGCCATGCCCGCCAATTAGCGAAGCAGGATGCCGGTGAACTGGTGGAACGCTTCGGTGAACTCGGCCGCCGGAAGTTCCAGCTCGCGGCCTGAACCACCGCAAAGGGCAAATCGGTTCAGCCACGGATGAAACACGGATGGAACACGGAACGGGGAGCTTTCCCATCTGTGTTTCATCTGTGTCCATCTGTGGCTCCCCTCTCAACCCTCAACCCTCAACCCCAACAACCAACCATGTCCAATTACTTCACCAACTTCAGCCTCCTGGTCCCGCTGCCCGATGATGCCGCGTTGACCTACGCCCTCGAAATCGCCGGACAAGCCAGTCGCCTCAATCAGGGCGATGAAGCCGAACCGGGTTTCCCTGCCGAGCTTCAAGCCAGCACGGAAGACTGGTGCTTTGAAGTCGAAGGCGACGTGCTCAACGGGCAGCAGCGCTTGTGGCTGCATTCCAGCAACGGGGGCATCGACGCGGTCTGCGCGTTCCTCCAGCACCTGCTCCAGAAGTTCGCCTTGCCCGACGTTGTGACCTTCGAGTGGTCGCACGATTGCAGCCGGCCGCGCGTGGACGCCTACGGTGGCGGCGCTGCCATTATCACCGCCAAGGAAATCAAAACCATGAGCACAAGCCAGTGGCTCCATGAGAACACCCCTGACGCCGCTCCCAGCTTCCAACTCCAACCCCCAACTCCAAACTGAACATGGGCGACCGCTGTTACATGCAAGTCACCTGCCGCCGGCAGGACATCCCTGAGTTTGAAGCGCTCGGGTTCCACTTGGAATTCGAGCAATCCCCGGACAGCCCCATCGTTGAACTTATCGACGAGGAGGCCAACTACGCCCACGCCGACCAACTGCCCACGGACATTCCGTTCACCGCCTGGCACGGCGCGGGCGGCAACTACGG
>RFVF01000318.1 GCA_009922615.1 Pseudomonadota bacterium | reverse complement strand
TGTGACCGTTGCCGTTGCCGTTGGTCGGTTTGGCGTCGGGCAGCCAGCCAACTTCCTTGATGCTGGTATCAACACCGTCCTGCAACAGACGATACAGGCGGGCGGACTCAGCGGGGGCCTGGTTGATGTCGGTGAGTTCGGCTTTCAACGTGAGGCTGAACTGGTGGCTGCTGTAGCCGGGCAGACCGACTTTCTTGCTGTAGTTGGCTTCGATGACGAGAGCCATAGGGATGCCTTTCTGGTGGTGAAAGCACCGCACCCGTCCACCCCTCCGGTCAGGGAGGAGGGGACGGGTGGATGCGATCGGGTTGGAGGGGAATCGTCCCGCCCGGTTAAGGGCAGGCCGATGTGGTTATCGAATCATTATACCGCCAAGGGAAGGCTGGACCCAAAACGGGAGGGGTCAGCGGAGGGGGAACGGCTGGACGGTCAGCGGTTTACTCTCAACCCGTTGCACGAGGAACATTGATTGGCCAAACCCCGTCCCCTCCCGGTAATGCCAGTGAACAGCAACCAGCGAATCTTCAAAGCCGTCGCCGTTGAAGTCGCCGCGAGCCAGTTCGGTGAGGTGGTAGGTTCGGTTGGCTGACTCAAACTGCAAGTGGTGGCGGTCGAACGAAACTTCTGCAACTTCCCTGACCGACTGTAATCGCGGAGTGTGGCGCCCTTTGCTGCTGCGGTGGCAAGTTCTCGTTCTTGGTCGGAGTCGTGGTAGCCAAGAACGCTGACCGGGAGGTCTTCGAGCAGTTTGGCGGGCAACGATGAGCGTCGGGACTCCACAGCTTCAGCGAGGAATTTCAGAGTGCTGGCGGTGGAACGGAATACCTCATCAACAGCCTGGTCGAACGTGGTGAACGGAGCGGCACCACGTTTGAGCGCGGCCAGATACTCGGCGACGGTTTCCACGCGCACTCGCTGGCCCACAACCGGCAAGGCTGGTGGAGCGGCGGGATTGCTGATGGCCTGTGGTGGAGCGGGCAGGACGAGAAACGCGTAGTCGTCGGCATCCTTGCTGTCCAACTTCACCTTCTCGTTGAACAAGCCCATCGCCTGTGACCGGGTGATCGGACCCGTCTTGGTGAAGTG
>RFVF01000317.1 GCA_009922615.1 Pseudomonadota bacterium | reverse complement strand
TCTTGGCGGCCAGCTCGGCCACCGTCATGTCTTTTAATTCGGCAAATTTCATGGTCAGGCGTGCGCGTGCCGCGCGATGAACTTCGTCTTGATGGGCATCTTCGTGGCCGCCAAGCGCATGGCCTCACGGGCCATCACCTCGGGAATACCGTCCACTTCAAACAACACGTTGGCCGGCCGGATCACCGCGACCCAGCCCTCGACGCCGCCTTTGCCGGTGCCCATTCGCACTTCGAGCGGCTTCTTGGTGAAGGATTTGTCCGGGAAGACGCGGATCCACATCTTGCCACGGCGCTTCATGTGACGCGAGATCGCCACGCGGCAGGCCTCAATGACCTTGTTGTCCAGCCAGCAGCGCTCCAGCGCCATCAGGCCATACTCGCCAAACGCGACGGTGTTGCCACGCGTGGCCAAGCCACGACGTGCACCCCGGTGCATTTTGCGATACTTCACTCTTGCGGGCATCATCGCCATAACGAGTCTTTAGGTCTGAAAGTTAATTACCGTTGGATTGAGCTGGAGCTGGCGCCGCCTTGGCTTCCTTGTCCTTCAGCTCATCTTTGCAAATCCAGCACTTCACTCCGAGCTTGCCATAAACCGTCTTGGCCTCGGCGAAACCGTAATCAATGTTCGCGCGCAGCGTGTGCAGCGGAACACTGCCTTCGAGATATTTTTCCACGCGAGCGATCTCAGCGCCGCCAAGCCGGCCCGCGCAGCGGACACGGATGCCCTGCACGCCTGACATCTGCATGGCCGTCTGCACGGCCTTCTTCATCGCGCGGCGGAATGAAACCCGGCGTTCGAGTTGCAGCGCGATGTTCTCGGCGACGAGCTGAGCGTCAGATTCCGGGGACTTCACTTCGATGATGTCCACGTAAACGTCCTTGCCGGTCATCTTGCTCAACTCTTCCTTGAGCTTGTCGATCTCGGCGCCCTTGCGACCGATTACCACGCCGGGTCGGGCCGTGTGGATGGTGATGCGGCAGCGGTTGGCGGCGCGCTCGATGCCGATGCGCGGAACGGAGGCGGACTCGAGCTTCTTCTTGAGAATCTCGCGAATCTTGTAGTCCTCGGTGAGGAGGGGGCCG
>RFVF01000316.1 GCA_009922615.1 Pseudomonadota bacterium | reverse complement strand
CGCACACCCAGCACCCCCAGCGGTCCTCGCCGAGCCATGCGCCGGGTTTGCGGCCGTCGTCGTGAAGGGGGCAATACGCCTCACGGATTTCTCGCCCCTGTGCGTCGGTGCGTGCGGGGCGGTTAGGGAGTTTGGGGCAAATCTGCGACCACACGTGCGCGAGGTCGGGCTTGTCGTTGCGGATTGGCCTGCGGAAGGTGGGTATTGAAACACGAAGCGGCTGCGGGCGTGGTGCGACCGGCGCTGGCAAATCCCCAATGAGCGCGGAAATCTTTGCCCAGTCGGCCTCAGCAACGCGTGGCGTGCCTGCCTGCAACCACTCCTTCAGGTCTGAGCCGTTGGGCGGCAGCAGTCGTTCAACGGGAACGTCCTGTACGTGTTCGGCAAGCAGCGCTGCGCCCTTGTTCCCGGCGTCGTCGTTGTCGAACGCGCAGACAACGCGGTCGATGTTGTAATCGTTGAGGAATTCGTTGATCAGGTCGGAGTGCATCGCCGCACCGGGAACAGCGGCAATCTTGTACGGGCAGTGCGACTGCACGGCCGCAAGTGCGTCTGTTTCTCCCTCGCACAGCAACAGGGTGTGACGTTCTGTCTCTGTTGCCGAAAGCGGAAACCACAGCGCGCCCTTGGCTTTTGCGCCGGTGCGCCAGAAACGCGCGTTCCCCTGCCCCTTGATCTCGCGATACGGCTCGACGTAGCGCTCTGCAAGCGTGCCGTCGGGTCGTTCGTAGTTAAACCAGAGCCTTGGGCCGGGTGCGTAATGCACGCCGGATTCCAAGGCAAGGTCCATATCAAGTCCTTTTCGCGCGAACCACGCGCGGGCGATCTCCCGATGGCTTTGGCTTGGGCTTGGGCTTGGTGCGTGGTCGGGTGGCTGGTGCTTGTGCCCTGTGGGATCCACGGGCTGCGATTGCGATGAGTATGGAGTCAACTTCGTCCTGTGGTGTGTCCGGTTCTGCGCCAAGTTCTGTCGCGCGTTCTACGAGTGCTGCTTTGGACGCGTTGCGTTCAAGGCCGCACTTCTCGCGCCAGTCGGGCGGAAGGAAACGGAGGATTTCGATGTTGGGAAACGAGGTGCGTGTTGCTTGGTGCACCGCACCGGCACAATA
>RFVF01000315.1 GCA_009922615.1 Pseudomonadota bacterium | reverse complement strand
GCGCCAATCGCTCCTGCATGGTGCAGTGAGCGGGCAGTAGGCCAGTAGCGCCTTGAAGTGCCCAGGGACTCACACACTCGACTTGTACTCGTAGTGTTATGACAGCCAGGAGTAGCGTTGCCTGGCGTACGCTAGCTCAGCGAGTTTGATAGTAACAACAGAAATCCAAACCGCGACCAAGGTCACCGAGGACACGCTGAAGGATCACTTCGCGGCCATCGGTGGTGGGCAGATGCACGTCCACCATTTGTACGGCACAGAACTTCTCCAGCACGGCGCGCGGGGTCAGGCCGCCGGCCACCGCCCGCAGCCGTTGCCGCAGGCAGACGTGGAGCGTGTAGGCGATGAACGCCACCAGGATGTGCGCCTCGATGCGGGCCATCTTCTGGTGGAAGACCGGGCGCAGGCCTAGGTCGCCCTTGAGGTTTTTGAACGCCTCTTCCACCTGCACCAACTGCATGTAACAGGTCCACAGTTCGGCCGGTTTGCGTCCGGTGAGGTTGCTGCGCAGCAGGTACCGCCCTTCGCGCCGGCGCACGACGCGCAGCCGGGCGCGGTGCCAACGAAACTGAAAGGTCGTCGCCGTGACGGCCTGGTCGGGGGCGGGCACGGTGATCTGGAGCAGGGCGTAAAACCGGCCGGCCTCCTTCTTGGCCGCCCCCAACGCCATGAGCAGCTGGTCCCGCTCGGGTAATTGCCGCCGCAGCTCGTGCAGGCGGGCCAGCAGACGGCGCAGTTTCTTGCGGCGGATGGCGCGCTCCTTGTCCACGCGCCCGGCGCTCTGGGCCAGCACATACACCTCCTCGTCCTGCGGCAGGAGTTTGACCTGCACGCCCGTGCGCACGGCTTCCCAGGGCCGGTCGAGCAGGGCCTTTTCCAACGCGCTCAACGCGCCTTTGGGCGTGCCTACGAGATAGCTCACGGGCGGATCGCTCGCGCGCATCTGCTCCAGCACGGCCTCGGTGGGGATGCCCCGGCCCATCAGCCACACGCGCCGGGCCTGGCCGTAACGGGCCGCAATCTTTTCGAGAAAGCTCTTCAACTTAGAAAAAGCAGTTGGAAAGTTGCCAGCAGCGGCAAGTAGCTGGTGGAGTGGGGGATGCCCATGC
>RFVF01000314.1 GCA_009922615.1 Pseudomonadota bacterium | reverse complement strand
GAATTATGCGCCTACCCTAGTGCTTGCGTCAACCTACTGACGACCGAACATCTGGAGCAATTTCTTGAACATTTCCGTGGGTTCCAGAGGGCCGGAGGCTTCCTGCGCTCCCGCGTAACCCTTACCACCACCGAGCAGGCCATCGGCTCGACCGAATAGCTGCGACCCGCGCTGCTCGGAGAAGATCGCGGGGCTGGACTGTGACCGGCGCTGCGGGCCTTCCCCGGAGGCCATCATCGGCGGCTGCGCTGCCTGTCCAGCACCGCGACCCATCTGCGGGATCACGGACTGGCTCGACATCGGTGTCGGTTCGTTCGGCATCTCGGGGACGTGTGACCAGTGCGATTGACCGGCGTCGTCAGATTGCGAATCATTGACGGAGACACCCTGCGGTAACTGCGGCGGCGGTGGAGCACCAGGCATCGACGGCATCCCCGGCGGCTTCGATGTCGTTGGCACCGCTGCCGGCCCCTTTAGATCAACACCACGCTCGGTGTTTCCTGCGATCTCGTCAGGGTTGTAGTCAACAAACGGAGTCGGGAAATTCGGCCCACCCCAGTCGGGCACTACGTTCCCGAATTCATCCACGCGACCGCCGCCCGTGTTTCCGCCACCGGACATAAATCCGCCGCCCTCCGCCATGTCGTCAATCGGCATACCGTCTTCGCCGCGTCGTCTCGCCATGATCTACACGCCTTCCTGTTGTGATTCGGCTTCCAGTTGCGCCTTGATGCGCTCCGCTTCGACTTCTCGGCGCACGCGATCTTCGATGGCTTGCTCGGTCTGTGCCAGTTCGTGTTTCACGCGACGTTCGGTGATGCGATCAACGTGTCGGTGATGCAGGGTAAACAGTTCGGTCAACGTCTCGCGTAATGTCTCGATGGACTGGCCTTGAGAGGCTTTCAGCCATGCGTCGATCCAGTCCGACGTGGAGACGGGCACGCCCATGTCGAACGCCACCTTGCGGTTCTCGTCACCCAAGATGAAGGTCAATGGGCAGAGAAAGCTGTGCCCGTCCGACTGCCCGCAGTACTCGCACGCTACGCCCATTTGATCTCCCGCCATCTCGTGTTCAAGTACATCAGCATGACCGACTTCCCCTGAGCGATC
>RFVF01000313.1 GCA_009922615.1 Pseudomonadota bacterium | reverse complement strand
GTGATCGGTGTTCAGTCGGATGCACTTGCCAAGCCACTGAACACTGACGTGCTGAATCCTGAGTACTGTCTCACCCTGTCCGGTGCTTCCGCGTACAACCTCAAAAACCTCACCATCTCCATCCCGCTCGGCCGGTTCGTCTGTCTCACGGGTGTAAGTGGTTCCGGCAAGTCCACCCTCGTGCGTGATTGTCTCCTGCCCGCGTTGGCGGTCAGGCTGAGTGCACAAGCTGCTACTGCCGAGCCGGCCGCCACCGTCGATGAGGCGGCTGCCGAATCCCCAGACCCCAGACCCCGGACCCTAGACCCTAACCTCCAGACCCCGCCCTCCGGGCCGCTCGCCACGCTGCTGGATTACCTGCCGGACGACGCCATCATCTTACTGAGCGATCCCGAGGCCCTTGAGGCGCATGCGGAGAGTTATACGGAGCAAATCCCCGAGGGCAGCCCGTTCTTCGCGGGCTGGCCGGAGCTGCGCGGCGAGCTATTGCGGCGCAAAATGACCGTGGTGGCGCTCATGGAGGAGGAACTGCCGGGTGGCGAGGAGAGCGGTGAGTGCGTTTTGCCTCCGCCGGTCCCTGACTTGCAGTTGGCCGGTGAGAAAGTGGGAAAATGGGAAAGTGAGCCGGACCTTCCGCCGCCCCTCTCACTTTCTCACCCGCCCACTTTCTCCCCTGCTCCCACCCCATCTCCCCTCCTCACCTCTCTCGAAGCCTTCCGGCCGATTGCCGACCGGATGCCGACGCAAGAAGTGGCCTTGGCGCAGCGCCAAATGTTCTTTCAGCAGCTCGCCAGTTGGTTGCGGCAGGGCTTTTATGTTCAAATCGTCTGTAACAACGACGGAGAGGCGCAACGCTTTCAGGAAGTTTGGGGTGAAATGAGCCTGGGCGAGCCCGTTGGACAGCCGGAAACCTCTGCAGATGCGCCAAATCTGTCCCAACTATCAGCGAACCCGCCTTCCAACCACCCAAATCCGGGTGAAAACAGGCCGACTCCGGGTGTTCACATCTCGTCTCTGCCCGTTCACAAGGCGACTCTGCCTGCTAACATCTCGCCTCTGGGTGATCACAAGCCGATACCGGCTGTTAACATCTTGTTTCCGTCTGTTCACCAGCCGACTCCGGGTGTTCACATCTC
>RFVF01000312.1 GCA_009922615.1 Pseudomonadota bacterium | reverse complement strand
ACGCTCTCGCCTCACGTTCGCGGCGTTGACCAGCGGTGACTTCGCCTGGCTGCATCCGTTGCTTGCGCTCGGCCAGCCAATTCGCCTGCCCACGCGACGGGACAACGGTGCCGTCGTGATGGAGCGAGAACTTGTTTCCGCTGCCGATGTTTTTGACCTGCGTGAACTTCCGGTAGTCTTCCACGCGATCGTGGTTGCCCTGGCGATGCACTTTCTCTTTCTTCGCCTTGTCCCGGTTCATTTCTTCGACGCAATGCTCAAAGTATTTCCGCCCACCGCCGAACGCTTCCGCGCTCACCGAGTAGAGGTAGGAAAACACGCGGCCATCGAGCGGCATCGGTTCGCCCTTGCTGTCGCGCCAGTCGCGCAACAGCAACCATCCCGGAGACAGGTAGTGCAGCACGGACGGCTTGCGGTACCAGACCAGATACGCTCGCGGATCGCCTGATCCGGGAGTGCCCCGGACGGCGTGACAACGGGAGCGCGAAACGGTTGACCGTTCGGGCCGAGTTTCATGGTCTTATTCGACCGGCACGTTCAGGATAGCGCGGTGACGCGACTGTTCCCTCGTCGCCTTCAGGCAGTGATCGCGGACGAGTTTCTTCGCCTTGTTCCGAGCGCGAGTGCCCTTGTCCACGTCGAACGACGCAACGACCTTCGCGCAGATCGTGCAGGTGTAGGTGCCGTCGCCGTTGTAGGCGATCTTGTCGTCCGTGGTGTTCGTGACGGTCTTCTGACCCCACATCGACGTGCGCTTTTTGGTGTCGATGAGTTTCACGCCGAAGGGCCGACGCTCGCCGCCTGGCAGCAGCTCCGTCCGCACCATTTCCGAGTTGTCGGAGCCGACGCCGCCGCGACTGACCGCGCCCTGCGAGTCCCACGTCATGCTGGACGGGTGACGCGGTTCACCGTAGGACTGGCCTTCGATGCACTTCTCTTGGAAGGCAATGAAGCGGTCGATGGAATCCTTGATCGGCTCGTAGCCGGCCCACGCAACGCCGCGCACGCGGCTGAGTTCGTCGAGTTCCGCGAAGCGACCGAGCGCGTCCCTGATCGCCACCGGGTTGACGCCGGGCGGCACCTTGCCGTGCAGCGCGACGTTCGGACTCTCGCCCAAGTGCTCGCGCATGAACTGCAAT
>RFVF01000311.1 GCA_009922615.1 Pseudomonadota bacterium | reverse complement strand
TCATTCACGGCCGCGATTTCGTGACGCCGGAGGATTTGTTCGATCTCGCCGAAGACGTGGTGCTGCACCGTATTCGTGTCAGCTACGAGGCGTCGGCCGCCGGCCACACCGGCAAGCAGGTCCTCGAAGGCATTCTCAGCACCCTCGGTTGATCGGCGAGCCATGCAACGCAAGGTCAAACTCAATCACGAGCCCGTTGACGCCCGGCAGTTCGAGGTCGCGGTGAAGCACCTGGCGAACAGCCTGAACTTCGGTCAGGAAGAGTCTGTCTTTCACGGAAGCGGGTTGGAGTATGCGCAGTCGCGGCTCTACGTGGCGGGCGATCCGGTGAAGGCCATCGACTGGAAGGTCTCGGCGCGCATCGGCAAGCTCTTTATCAAGGAGTATCAGGAGCCGAAACAGATCCCGCTCTACCTGCTGCTCGATACGTCCGCGTCCATGTGCGTGACCTCGCAGCCGATGAGCAAGTACGCGTGGGCGGTGCAGATCGCCACAGGCATCGCGCTTGCAGCGCAGGCGAACGTGACGCCGGTCGGACTGCTGGGCTGCGGGGCGCGCGAACTTCATGTGCGCCCGACGCTCTCGCGCAACCTCGTCATGGAATGGTCGCACCAGCTCCGCCACCACGACTTCCTTGAAGACACTTCCCTCGCGCACCGTGCCCGCGAAGTGGCCCCGTCCCTGAAGCGGCGCACGATGATCATTGTGTTGAGTGATCTGCATGATCCCGGAGCGTTTCCGGCCTTGCAAATCCTCGCCCAGGAACACGACGTGATCGTGCTGCATTTGCAGGACCCGGCGGAATCAGGCATCCGGGGCGCTGGTCTTTTCCGTGGCCTTGAAGCGGAGTCGGGCCGCGCGTTCGTGGGCCATGGTCGCAAGGCCTGGGTGGACGCGGAGAGCTGGAAGGGCGAGCTGACCCGGTTCGGGATCGACTACCTGCATCTGCCGACCGACGAACCGATCCTCGGTAAACTGCGCCACTTTCTGGGGAACCGTGGGCTGAGTGGAAAAGTGAGATAGCATGGAAGTACAGCCACCCACCCACCGCTTCAACAGCCGCACGCTCATCGCGGTGTGCATGGTCGTGCTGATCGCCGTCTGCCTCTGGCCGCGCCGGTCGGATGACCTGCTCAACGT
>RFVF01000032.1 GCA_009922615.1 Pseudomonadota bacterium | reverse complement strand
AGGCGAGGGCGGTGAAAGTCTGCTGGCCGCGCGCGAAGTTACGGTGCGTGCCGACGCGCTTCAGGTCGTCGGCGAGGTCGGCGAGCTTCCACTCGGTAATCTTGGTCACCGGCTCCGGGTTCTTGGCGAGGAATTCGGCGGGGTTGTTCGCCACGATGAGCGTGCCGCGCATGATGAGGTGGTGGCCGGGGAACGAGCAGATGTAGGGATACGCGCCCTCGGTCTGCGGCGCGGTGAACTCGATGACCTGTTCCTTGCCGTGGTCCACAAGCTTGCTCGACCAGAGGATGTCGGGGCTTTCGGGGACATAGTTGACCTCGAAGCCTTTTGCGCCGAGGGCCATGGCCTTGAGGCCGATTTCGTCGGCCTTGCCGGGCTTCACGAGGAGGATGTTGTGCGGCATGAAGTCGGGATTGGCGAAGGTGAGCTTCACCTTTTTGCCCGGCTTCACGGCGAGCTGCTTCACGTCATACATCATCTTCTCGGGCACGGTGGCGATGCGGATGGTCGTGAGCGTGGGCGTGTCGCTCAGGATGCCGGACTTCTGCGCGGCAGCTTCGGCCAGACCCGCGATGACGCCGCCGTGCGTGGACGCCTCCACATTGAACCACAGGTGCTTCACGGTGTTTGCGGCGATGCGCGCGTGCGGCTCGGGCGACTTGAGCACCTGATCGAGTAATGCGGTGTTCCGCACGTTGTGCTGCTGGTGGAGCCACAGGGCTTCGAGCAAGTGGTGCGCGTCCTCCTTTTTGTTCGGGTCGAACTGCTTCATCCAAGTCTGCGTCGCCGCGATGACTTCCTTGGTGTCGCGCGCGCTCAACTCCACGCGCGTGCGGTGGCGCACGCCGTCGGTGGGATGTTTGAGGTTTTCGAGCAACGCGGGAATGGGCTGCCCGGCGATGGCCACGGGCGCTTGCAGCGGACGGCCCTTCGCGGTGACGCGGTAGATGCGGCCGTGCTCGTGGTCACGGTTCGGGTCGCGGACGTTGTGCTGCATGTGGCCGATGATAGCGTTGTGCCAGTCGGCGACGTAGAGCGCGCCGTCGGCTCCGAAGATGGCATCGGACGGGCGGAAGTTCTTGTCGCCGCTCATCAGAAAGCCGCGCGACTTGTCCTCGGTCTTGGTGCCGTCGGCGTTTTCCTTCATCACGGTCAACTCGTCGCCGGCGGGCTCGCCCCAGACGACACCGGTCTCGGGATTGCGCGAGAGGCTGTAGTGCTTGATGCCGAGGAAGCCGATGACATTGCAGATGAGGAAGTCGCCTTGCATGGACTCGGGGAAGTGCGTGCTGGAGACGACTTCGCTCGCGGTGACGGGGCGGACTTCCTTCTTGAGCAGCTCGGCCATCTTGAAGCCCTTCGCGTCAGGCCGCACCTGGAACGCGCGGCCGCCGGTGCCGTCCGTCGCGTAGTGATAGCCCCAGCGGTCGAAGGAAATTCCGTGCGGGTTGGGCGAGTTGCCGGCGTGCATGGCGATGGTAAAGCGGCGCGGGTCGAAGCGATACATCGCGCTCGCGCCGGTCTGGAGCGACGGTCCCCACGGATGTTCGTGGTTGTGCATCATGAAGACGCCGCTCTGCCAATAGATGCCGCCGTCGGGCCCGTAGATGAGGTTGTTCGCGCCGTGATGCGTGTCGGAGGAATCAAGGCCCTGCAACATTACGATGCGCACGTCGGCCACGCCGTCGCCGTCGGTGTCCTTGAGGAAGATGATTTCCGGTGGGCAGGTGACGAGCACGCCGCCGTTCCAGAACTCGAAACCCAGCGGGTTCTGCACTTTGGCGAACTCTGTGACGCGGTCCGCCTTCCCGTCGCCGTCGTCGTCGTGGAAAATTAGCAGCGCGTCATTCATCGGCTTGAGCGGCTCCCATTTCGGATACGTGTGCCACACCGCAGCCCAGAGCCGGCCCTTGCCGTCCACCTGCAACTGCACGGGGTTTACGAGCTGCGGGAACTTCTTCTCGTCGGCGAACAGATTCACCTCGAAGCCCTTCGCCACGGCCATGTGTTTGATGCCTTCCTCGCCGCTGATGTAGCGCAAGACACCTTCCTTCACCGCACTGGAACTCTTGCTCTTGCCGCCGACGTTCGAGATGACGGGAATCGGCTTGGGCACGTTGCTGTCGTCAATCGCTTTGTCCTTGCCGACCGCGCGCGCCCAGATGCGCTCGTCGCGGTTCGCGGTCATCACGTCGAGCATGACGAGCTCGTGCTGGAGGACGACCGCGTTGTTCTGGCCGTCCACGAACGAGAGTGTCGAGCGGCCACCGAAGACGTCGTTGCCATCACGGGTGCGGTAGCGGTTGTTCCACTTGTCATCCTTGTCGAGCACGGCGGCGCGCAGCGACTCCATCGAGCCCGACGCGCTGACAGGCTTGTTGAGCAGCGCTTTCGCGATGACCTCGGCGAGCTGGCGATTGCCTTCCTCGGTGAGGTGAACGCCGTTGATCGTGAGCGGCGCCTTCGCCTGCTTGAACAACTCCAGCGACGGATGGAACAAGTCCACGAACGCCACGCCCGCTTCCTTCGCCGCAGCCTCGGTGGCCTTCGTGTAGGCTTCGAGCTGCACGTTGTGCGCCTGGCCGTCGGGGAGGTTGGGGTTGTGCGTGTCCTCGTGCGCGATTGGGCTGAAGAGCACGATGCGCGGGAAGCTCTTCCCGTTGGCCTTCGAACCGCGCGTGGTGCGGACGAAGTCCACGAGCTGCTTCTTGTAATCGTCGGGTTTGTTGTCGAACGACTCGTTGTAGCCGAAGAATGCGAAGACCGCGTCGGCCTTAACGTGCTGCAAGTAGGTCGTGATGGACGGCATGCCGCTGCTGCGCGGGAAGGAGTTCGGGCGATCGCCGCTGGCGCTCAGGTTCCGGAAGCGCACCGACTGGCCACCGAGCTGGCTCTGTAGCAGGGTCTCAAACCAGCCGTCGTGCTGCATGCGGTCGGGCAGGCCGTTGCCGAGAATGGCGATGTTGTCGCCCGCGTTGAACTTGAACGGCAACGGGTCGCGATAGTCAGCGGGCACGTCGGCCAGTGCGGGACCGGCGGGCGCGGCTTTCTTGCCGTCGTTCTTCTTTCCGTCGCCCTTTTTCGCGTCACCTTTCGCAGCGGCGACCTGCGTGACGCCCTTGCCCACCGGCTGGCCGGGTTTGCCGTCGTAGTTCAGGTAAGCCAGCTTGCCGCCGGCCTTCACATCAATCTCCATCGCCTGCGGCGCGGCGATGGCCGCCGCACGGAAAACTTCCTTCCGGTCGGCATCCAAGAGCGCGAGCGTGAAGCCGTCGAGCCGGTTCTCCATGCCGGCGCGATTCCAAATGCCTACCTTCTCGATGTCCTGCGCCGAGCCGAGGTCGAGTTCCCACCACGGATTGGAACCATTCTCCGGCGTGTGGGTCTGGCCGCCCTTGCCCCAGTCGGGATTCTTGTTGCCGTCAATCGCGCGTTCAGCAGCACCACCGTGCGCGGTGGCGGACTGCGTCGCTTTACCGGACCGAGCAATGTTTTTTCCACCACTAATGACTTCAACTTCGGCGAGCGTGAGCGTGCGCTTGTCGCCGGGCAGCTCGATGCGCACGAAGCGCGCGGGCTTGCCGGTGGCGACGGTGCCCGCCGCTGGCGCTGCGACAGTTTTCGTTCCGCAGGTCGGATCCGCCGCGTCGGATTTGGCGGGTGCGGGTGCGGGCTTCTCGTCGGCTTTCTTGGCTCCGCCTTTCTTGCCCTCGCCTTTCTTCGCCGGTGGGTTGGGATTCTTCGTGTTGTCGTTCGCCGGAATCGGGCTCTCGAAGCCCGCATACATCTCTGGCTTGATGCCGCGCGCGTAAGCCCCGCCGTTGTAGGTATTCGGCTTGAACGGCCCGACGAACGCGATGTTCAGGTCCGGCTTGATGGCGCTCTCCAGCCCGATCGCCCAGAAGATGCCGTTGAGCACGAGCCGGCGATAACCTTCGTTGGTGATGTCTTCCGACGTGCCGTAAAGCGTCGTGAACACTCGGCCCGTCTGGCCGTTCGCACCCTTGTAATTGCGCGTCCACTCGGACGGCTGCGGGGGCTTCGTCGCGTCAGCGGGCGAATCGGGCGTCATGCCGTTGAGCGGCTGGGCGAGCGTGAGGATTTCGCCATCCGTTGGCTTGCCCACGTAGCCGCCGACTTGGACCCAAATGTCCTTTACGCCGCGCAGGATGGGATGGTCCTTCTTGTCTGGCACAATCGTGATGCGCGTGCTCTGCCGATGGTTCTGGCCATAGTGACCCACCCAGGTCTGGCCGAGCACCTGATGGCCGAAGCCGAGTTCGTAGCCGGGCTCCTTTGCATTGAAATTGTATTTGGTGTAAGGCTCCTTGGTCCCGCTGAACGCGTGCGTTGCCGTGCGCAGCCCTACGACCGGCCCGCCGCGCTTGAGATACTCGTCAATGTGCTTCATCTGCTCGGCGGGCAAGTGCTGGAAGCGGAGGAACACCACCGCGAGGTCGGCGGTTGCGAGCGCTTCGAGACCCGGGATGTTCGAGGGGTCGCCAGCGCTGATGTTGCCTTCGGCGTCAATGTCGAAGAGCACGGTGCACTTGAAGCCGTGGTGCTTGGCGAGGATGCGCGCCATCGCCGGCAGCGACTCTTCGGAGCGATACTCGTGGTCGCCCGCGATGAAGACAATGTGCTTGCCCTTGCCGGGACCGTCGGTGCCTTGGAACACGAGCGGCGCGGCGGAAGCGGCCGACACGAAGACGAGGCCTAACAAGAGGCGGAACAGACATTTCATAGGCCGGGCAGCCTAGCGGAAATGCAGAACGGAACAAGCCTCATGAACTGCGGACGAAGACCGCAGCCTGAGATCCCGCTTAGTTACTCGAAGGGGCACCGTTCCCTTGCAGGGCGCGTCACTTCTTCGCGGGCGCGGGATGAGCCACGAGGCTGCCGAGCGTGCGCTTCAACTGCTCATGTGCAGCCGCATCGGCGGGCAGGGCCTTCGCTTGAAACGCGGGCAGGAGCTTCGCCCACACCAAGTCCAATTGTCCCTGCATGTTGCCGGTCTGCGCCGTGATGGCGATGACCGCGTCGTGCTCGGGCAGCACGAGGCAGATCTGGCCGTCGCGTCCGTCGCCGCGGAAGGCGTTGTTCTGGCACCGCCAGAACTGGAACCCATAGCCCTGCCGCCAGTCGGGGTTCTTGCCGCTCGGAGCCTTGTCGTTCTCGACCTGCTTGGAGGTCGCGGCCTCGACCCATTTTTCCGGGAGCACCTGCCGGCCATTCCACTTGCCCTGCTGCAAGTAGAGCTGGCCGAACTTCGCGATGTCCTCTGTGCGGATGCTCAGGCCGTAGCCGCCGAGTGAGTAGCCTTCCGCGCTCTTCGCCCACGTTGCACCCTCGATGCCCAGCGGCTCGAACAGGCGCGGCTGCAAATACTCCAGCATGGTTTTGCCCGTGGCCTTGGTCACGATGGCCGAGAGCATATAGCTGCCCGGCGTGTTGTAGCGAAACCACGTGCCCGGCTTGTGCATGACAGGATGCGCGAGAAACTCCCGCACCGACGGGCCGGTCTCGAAGCTGAACTTCGGCTCGGTATCGTGCCCGCCGCTCATGGAAAGAAGGTCGCGCACGCGCATGGCCTTGAGGTGTTCGGAAGGGTCGGTTGGCGCTTCGGCGGCGAAGAACTTCAGCACCGGGTCATCGAGGTTGAGTTTCCCCTCGGCGACCGCCAGCCCGACGGCAGTGGCGTCGAAGCTCTTGCTCAACGACCACATCACGTGCGGCTTTTCGGCCGCCTCGGGCTTCCACCAGCCTTCGGCCACGACGTGCCCGTGACGCACGAGCATGAAGCTGTGCATCGTGTGAATCGTTTGGTCCGCGGCCTCGACGTAGGCGCGGATGGCGGCCGAGGAAATGCCCTGCGCCTCCGGCGTGCTGCGTGGCAGCGCTTTGCTGGCGGCGTGAACGGAAAGCGCGGCCGCGAGCAGCAGCGCAAGGACAAGGGAGAACCGGCGGAGTGAGGTTTGCATAATGGCTTTGCGGAAAGAGTTGGGTGCTTGTTCAGCGAAAGTCACGCCCGGTTCAGCGCGCTGAGGACGGCTTTGATGGAGGCGAGCTCAATGTTCGTGTCCACGGCCGCGCCCCAGCGGACCTTGCCGTCGGCGAGCTTGATCTGGATGTAGCTGATGGCGCTCGCACCTTCGCCGGCGCTCAAGGCGTGCTCGCGGTAGTTGGTCACTTCGAACTTCGGTGCGCCGCCATTGGCGAGTGCATTTACGAAGGCAGCGATGGGGCCATTGCCTTCGCCGGTGAGTTTCAGTTCCGCACCGTTTTTGCGCAGGCTGGCGCGGCAGCGGAAGACGCCGTCCACGCCGTCCGCGTGAAAGTGGATGAGTGACCACGGCGTCGTGCGCTCGACGTATTCCTTCCAGAACATCGCTTTCAACTCCTCGCCCTTCACCTCGCGGCCAAGCGCATCCACTAGGTCGTTGGCGATGGGGCCGAACTCACGCTGCATGTCCTTGGGCAGCTCGATGCCGAATTCGGTTTCGAGCAGGTAAGCCACGCCGCCCTTGCCGGACTGGCTGTTCACGCGAATGACCTCGCGGTATTCGCGGCTCAAGTCGCGCGGGTCGATGGTCAAATAGGGCACGTCCCAGTGCGTGCGGCCGCCTTTTTCCCATTCAGCGATGCCCTTCTTGATCGCGTCCTGGTGCGAGCCGCTGAACGCGGTGAAGACCAGTTCGCCCGCGTAAGGCTGGCGCGGCGGGACGGTCATGCCCGTGCAGCGCTCATAGACTTCGCGCAGCGCGTTGAGGTCGCTGAAGTCGAGGCGCGGGTCAATGCCGTGCATGTAGAGGTTCAGCGCCACGGTGACGATGTCGAGGTTGCCCGTGCGCTCGCCGTTGCCGAAGAGCGTGCCCTCGACGCGGTCTGCACCGGCAAGCAGGCCCAGCTCGGTGGCGGCGGTGCCGGTGTTGCGGTCGTTGTGCGTGTGCAGGCTGATGATGAGCGACTCGCGGTTCTTGATGTTCGTGCACATCCACTCGATTTGGTCGGCATAAACATTCGGCATCGCGACCTCGACCGTGTCGGGCAGGTTCAAGATCATCTTGTGCTGCGGCGTGGGCTGCCACACGTCCATCACGGCCTCGGAGACTTCTTTGGCGTATTCCACCTCGGTGGCGGAGAAACTCTCGGGCGAATACTGAAGTGTCACTTCCGTGCCCGCGAGGCGATGAAGCCGGTCTTTGATGAGCTTCGCGCCGTGGACGGCGATGGCCTTGATCTCATCCTTCGACTTGCCAAACACCACGCGGCGCTGTGCGGGCGAGGTCGAGTTATACATGTGGATGACCACGCGCTTGGCACCGACGAGCGACTGGAACGTCTTCTCGATCAAGTCCTCGCGCGCCTGCACGAGTACCTGGATGTTCACGTCGTCAGGGATGTGGCCCTTCTCGATGAGCAGCCGGTTGAAGGCGAACTCGGTGTTCGACGCGGACGGGAAGCCGACCTCGATTTCCTTGAAACCGCACTTCACGAGCGCCTGAAACAGCTCGAGCTTCTGCGCGACGTTCATGGGCACGGCGAGCGCCTGGTTGCCGTCGCGGAGGTCTACGCTGCACCAGATGGGCGCGCGGGAGAGGGTGCGGCTGGGCCACTGGCGGTTGGGCAGGTGGACGCCGGGGAACGGCCGGTATTTGGAGACGGTGTCTTTCAGCATGGGCGAATGAGGTAACACTTTTTAGCCACAGATGAACACAGATGAAACACGGATGGGGAGGTATCAGGAAGGCGAGAAGGCATGAACGGATCCGCGGCAACAAGCATTTGCCGCATCACGCCTTTCTGCATTCCTAATTCAAATCTGCGTTTCATCTGTGTCCATCTCTGGCTGAAACAAAAACCCCACCGCCGTCGTGGCAGTGGGGTTCTCGAAATCGTTGCTTGTGAAATCAGAACCCGACTGCCGCGCCGTCCAGCAGCGCGCAAAGCGAAAGTCGAAGGTTCAGAATGTCATTCACGATCCGAGTTGTAGGCGGCACGCCGCGCGGGGTCAACCGGTTTGTCACCGTATGCTAGCCCTTCGGTAGCTTCACCTTGGCACCCGGGTCGTTGCGCTTCGGCGTGTGTTTCTCGTATTCGCCCTTGCCGAGCTTCTTCAGGACGGTGAAGCCGGCGTTGGTCGCTTCCTTCACGTTGAACTTCCGGAAAATCTTCGGCGTGTAAAAGCCACCGAAGACTTTGCGCACCGGCTTGCGGCACGCGGGGCATTCCGTAAGCGGCTTGGCGTCGAGCGGACGGCGCAGCGTGAAACGGCCACCGCACGCCTTGCAGTCGCCTTCGCAGAGTTCAAATTCGTAGAGTGGCATGGCTGGAGAATTTTAGTCGTAATCTTGATCTTGCCTTAATTGTTCTCACCACTGCGGTCGGAAGCAGGAGTAAGAATGTGAGTAAGAGTAAGGCCCGGAGAAAAATGTTCAACTTGCGACGCACGCCGCGAAGCCCGCGCGGATTCCGGCCTCGTCCAGTTCCTTGCCGATGAAGACGAGCTGGTTGCCGCGCTTCTCACCTGCGTTCCAGAAACGCTCGGGTTCTACGTCGAACATCATCTGCACGCTCTGGAAGATGACACGTTTGGGCACGCCCTGGATGTGCAGGATGCCCTTGGCGCGGTAGATGTTCTCGCCGCCCTTGGCCAGCAGCTCGTTCAGCCACGCCTCGGTGCGCTTCAAGTCCAGCGGGCGGTCATCGAGAATGTGGAAGGAACGCACCGCATCATCGTGCCGACCGGAGTGATCGTGCCCGTGGTCCGCGTGATCGCAATGCTCGCCGTGTTCGTGGTCATGGGCGCAGTCGTGGTCGTGGCTGTGTGCGTGGGCATGCTCGTGCCCGCAGTGGTCATCGCACTCGTGGCCCGCCTCGCCATGTGCGGGCTTCTCAGCGGGAATTTCCAACGGCGCGTTCAGGTCGCGCGCGCGGGTGTTGAAGATTTTGCCCATGTCCACCTGTGACCGTTGGGTGCGGTGGATTTTCGCCAGCGGGTTGATGCGGCGGATGCGCTGCTCCACGCGGTCCAGATCGGCGGGTGTGGCGAGATCAGTCTTGTTAAGCAGGATGATGTCGGCAAAGGCGACTTGCGGCAGCGCCTCGGGAGCCTTGTCCAGCACGCCTTCCAAGTGCCGCGCGTCGGCCACAGTCACGATGGCATCGAGACGGAGTTTCCCCTGCAACTCAGGAATGTAGAAAGTGTGGGCGATGGGGCTGGGGTCCGCGAGGCCAGTGGTCTCGACCAGGACATAGTCAAAGCGCTTTTTTCGCTGCATCAGGTCGGCGAGCGTCTTGACGAGATCACCGCGCACGCGGCAGCAGAGGCAGCCGTTGTTTAACTCCACGACCTCCTCGTCGGCGTTCAACACGAGCTGGCCATCAATGCCCACTTCGCCAAACTCGTTGATGATGATGGCGCACTTGTAGCCGTGCGGCTGGGTGAGCAGGTGCTTGAGCAGCGTGGTTTTGCCCGCGCCGAGGAAGCCCGTGAGGACCGTGACGGGGATGGAGGTGTCGTTCTTCGTGTCAGCCATAGTTCAGCGGCGCGGACGGTAGATGAACCGGGAGGCGGGCGCAACGCGGTGAATTTTCTTGCCAGTTAAAACAAGTGTTTTAAATATGCGTTTGAAATGGCTGCCAGCCCGCAACCCAAACTCGACACGGCCGCCGCCCAGACGCGTCAGGCGTTGATCGAGGCGGGTGGTGCGGTGTTTGCCGAAGTCGGTTTTCACAACGCCACGGTGCGCGAAATCTGCCGCCGGGCCGGGGCAAACGTCGCGGCGGTCAACTATCACTTCGGTGACAAGGACGCGCTCTACCGCGAAGTCCTCGCTTACTATCAGACCCGTGCCCTCCAGAAATTTCCGCTCGACCTGGGCGTGCGCCTGGGGGCACCCGCGCCGGAGCGGCTGCGCGCGTTTGTGCGCTCGTTCCTCCTGCGCATCTTCGATCACGGCAGCGATGCCTGGCACGGCAAGCTCATCTCACGCGAGATGATCGATCCGACGAACGCGCTGGATGCCATCGTGGTCGAGCGCATACGTCCGCAGGCCCAGCACCTGGGCGTCATTGTCCACGAGTTGCTGGGCGGCCAGGCGGACGAGGAGACGGTCCGGCTTTGCTCGCTCAGCGTGGTGAGCCAATGCTTGTTCTATCATCACTGCCAGCCGGTGGTTTGCCGGCTGTTTCCGGAGCAGAACTTTTCATCCGAGCAGGTGGAGACCCTGGCCGATCACATCACCCGTTTTTCGCTGGCAGCCATCAAGGCCACCGCCACCCGGCGGAGTCGGCCTCGGAAATCACGCTGAAGCATGTATCATCTCGCCCTCAAAATGTTGCTCGGGGACCGGGCCAAATACCTGATGCTCGTGGGTGGCCTGACGTTTGCCACGATGCTGATGACCCAGCAGTGCGGCGTATTCTTTGGCCTGCTCAAGTGGACCACGAGCCATCTATCGAACATGCGGGCCAAGCTCTGGGTAGTGGACCGCAAGGTCGAACAGGCCAATGAACTCAAGGCCCTGCGCGACACTGACGTGAACCGGGTGCGCTCCGTGGCGGGTGTCGCGTGGGCCGTGCCCGTTTATGTCGGCGTGCAGTCCGCCAAGCTTGCGGACGGCAACTTCAAGCCGGTCATGCTTGTGGGCTTGGACAATGCCACGCTCATCGGCCAGCCGCCCTTGCTGTTGAGGGGCCGTCTCGAAGCCATCCGCCTGCCCAACTCCGTCATTGTGGATGAACTCGCGGTGCGCCGGCTCAGTGCGGGCCGCGCGAAGCCACTGGACTTGGGTGACACGTTTGAATTGAACGACCGGGAGGCGCGCATCGTGGGCATCTGCCGCGCGGACAAACATTTCTTCGGCTACCCCTACGTATACTCGACCTACACGCAGGCCGTGCAATTCGCCCCGCGGCAGCGCAAGATGCTTTCGCTCATCCTGGCCGAGCCCGCGCCGGGCTATTCGCTGGCGTCGGCCGCGGCGGCGATCGAGGCCGGCACCGGCATGAAGGCCTATGCGGAGGAGGAGTTGTTCTGGTCCACCATCTGGTGGTATTTCCGCAACACCGGCATTCCCGTCGCGTTCATCTCCACCATCCTGCTGGGCTTCATCGTCGGCATGGTCATCTCGGGCCAGACTTTTTACGCCTTCGTGCATGAAAACCTCCGGCATCTCGGCGCGCTGAAGGCGATGGGGGCCAGCAACGGCTTGCTGACTTGCATGCTGCTCGTGCAGGCGTTCACGGTGGGATTCATCGGCTACGGGATGGGGGCCTTGCTGGTCGTGGGATTCGGGCGCACGGCCGTCACTCGGGGCGAGCCGCCCTTCATGTTTCCCTGGCAACTGCCCGCCGCCACCTTCGCGCTCGTCATGTCCATCTGCATGTTGAGCGCGCTGATGGGGATTCGCAAAGTGTGGAAGATCGAGCCGGCCATTGTGTTCCGGGGGTGAAATCAACTCTGCCTAAAATGTCCACCACCACCGTCGCTCCGCTCGCCGTCCACGTCCGCGCCGTGACGAAGACATTCGGCCAGGGCGAGGCCGCCGTGCCCGCGCTCAAGGGCGTGGACTTCAATGCGCGGCAGGGCGAGTTGCTCATGATCGTCGGCCCCAGTGGCTGCGGAAAGACCACGCTCCTGAGCGTCATCGCAGGCACACTGAACTTCGACGGCGGCGAGATCGAAGTGTTTGGCTCCTCCCTGCACGCGATGAAGCCCCGCCACGTCACCGAGTTTCGCAAGCGCAACGTCGGTTTCATCTTCCAGCAGTTCAATCTCATCCCCACGCTCACGTGCATCGAGAACGTAAGCGTGCCGCTGCTCATCAACGGTGCGTCCCGACGTGTGGCCGAGCAGAAGGCCGAGGCGATGCTTGACCAGATGGGCCTGCCGGGGCGCGGTCACGACCGCCCCGCCAACCTCTCCGGAGGCCAGCAACAGCGCGTGGCCATTGCCCGGGCACTGGTCCACGAGCCGCGCCTGATCATCTGCGATGAGCCGACCAGCGCTTTGGACAAGGACACCGGCAGTCACATCATGGACTTGCTGCGCGACGTCGCCCGCCACCCCGACCGCAGCGTCATCGTCGTCACGCACGACAACCGCATCTTCAAATACGCCGACCGCCTCACCGAGATGGAGGACGGCCGCGTGCAACGCGTGCATGACCAGGCGGGGAACCCCGATTTTAGCGAATGAATACCCGGTTCAACGCAAAGGCGCTAAAACGCAACGTCGCAGCGGTTGATTCCAACCTTTCGCGGGTCTGTCCTCTCGCTCGTCGTCGTGTTTCTTTGCGTCTCCGCGTCTTTGCGTCCTTGCGTTAAACCTGATCCACCATGCTCATCTTCCGCCAATTCACTTTCTACATCGCCCTCGCCGGATTCGTCGGCGTGTTTCTGCTCGTGAAGCAAATGCAGCAAAAGCCGCCCTCGCCGCCGCCCGCCGTCGAGCCGGCGCGGTCGCCGTTCCCTGCGTCGGTCGCAGCCACCGGCATCCTCGAGGCCGTGCGGGAGAATGTCAAAATCGCCACGCCCAAGGCGGCGTTGATCCAGAAGGTTGCCGTCGAGGTCGGTTCCAAAGTGAAGGCGGGCGATGTAATCCTCCAGCTCGACGACCGCGAGGCACGTGCCCGGCTCAACACCTTGCGCCTCCAGCTTGGAGCCCTGCGGGCTGCGCTGGACGCGGACAAGGTCATGCAGGCCGACGCCGCCGACCAGCTCGCGCGGGCTGAGAAACTGGCCAAGGACAACGTCATTTCCGTGGATGAACGAAAGCGGCGCGAGTTCGGCGCGCAGAGCTGGGACGCACGCATCGCGAAGAGCGAGGCGGACATCAAAGCCATGGAGGCACAAATCGCGCAGTCCCTCATCGAGCTGGACGTGCTCACCGTCCGCGCGCCGCGCGATGGCTCGATCCTCCAGGTCAATGTCCGCGCTGGCGAGTTCGCTGGCACCACGCCCACGGAGCCGTTGGTCGTGCTGGGCGAGGTGGAGAAGCTCCAGGTCCGCGCTGAGGTGGACGAGCAGGACGCGCCGCGCGTCGAGGCCAACCGCGCCGCCGTCGCGTATCTCAAGGGCGACACCCAGCGCAAGCTGCCGCTGCGCTTCGTGCGCATCGAGCCGTTCGTCATTCCCAAGCGCTCACTCACCGGCGACAGCGCGGAGCGCGTGGACACGCGCGTGTTGCAGATCATCTTCGAGCTGGACCGCCCGGAAGTGCCGGTTTACGTCGGCCAGCAGGTGGATGTGTTCATCGAGCGCACGCCCACCGCCAGTGCCGCCGTCGTTCCTCCCGTCCCTCGCCAACAATGAACCTTGAACGAGCCGTAACCAACAGGCTCACTCTCCCACACATGAAACGAACCATCACCTTGACCCTTGCGCTCTCGTTGGCACCGCTGCTGTCCGCCGCCGAGAAGCCCGCCGCCACCAACGCGCAGCCCGCGTTGACGAGCACCACGGTCTCCTGGCCCACCACGCCGCTTTCGCTGCGCGATGCGGTGGACGTGGCGCTGCGGCAAAACAGCGCGGTGCTGAAGAGCAAGGCGGATTTGGAAGTGGCTTACGGCGTGGTCATGCAGACCAAGGCCATCCAACTGCCGCGCGTCGGGTTCTCGATCAACCACACACTCACGGATCAGGATGCCATCGAGCAGTTCCCCGGCGGCTTTTTTCGCTCGCCCGACCAGGCTTGGAACGTCCGTGTGCAAGTGACGCAGTCCGTTTACGAGGGCGGCCGGATCGATTCCGCGTTGCGCACGGCGGGCTATACGCGCGACCAGGCGGCGTTGCAGCACCAGACGGTGATCGCTGACACCGTGCTGGCCGTGCGCACCACGTATGATGATGTGTTGCTCGCGCGTCAGCAGATCATCGTGCAGGAGGCCAGCATCGAGCTGTTGAAAAAGGAATTGCAGGACAACGAGCGACGCTTCGCAGCGGGCACGGTGCCACGCTTCAACGTGTTGCGCGCCGAGGTGGAGCTGGCCAATGCGCGGCCCAAGCTCATTCGCGCCCGCAACGCGCTGCGCATCGCGCAGAACAACCTCGCCAACCTTCTTGGCTACGATGTGCCGCGCACGGCGGTCGAGGACATCCCGCTCCAGCTCGCGGGCAAACTCGAAGCCGACGCGTCCGACATTGAGTTGTCCGTCGCGCTCGCCAAGGCGCTGGAGCAGCGCAGCGAGCTGGCGGCGCTGCGCAAGGCCGAGCGGTTGCGCAAGGAGGCCATCGTCAACGCCGAGGCCGGACTGAAGCCCAGCGCGCAGATCGTGGCGGGCCTGAACTCGCACAGTTCGCGTTTCAGCCAGCATCTCACGCGGGACATTTCCGGCTGGGACATCGGCTGGCAGGCGAGCTGGAACATTTTCGACGGCAAGCTGACCAAGGGCAAGATCGCCGAGGCCACGGCGCTGCATCGCAAGGCGCAGGAGGACATCGACGATGTCGCGCGGCGCATCGAGCTGGACGTGCGCACGGCTTACTCGAACTTCCTCGAGGCGAAGGAGGTTTTGGAATCGCAGAAGAAAGTGCAGGAGCAGGCGGAGGAAGCCTTGCGGCTGGCCATCGCCCGCAGTGAAGCGGGCAGCGGCACCCAACTCGACGTGCTCAATGCACAGACCGCGCTGACTGAAGCACGCACCACGCAGATCGTGGCGTTGCACGATTTCTCGGTGGCCCGGGCAAAGCTGGAACGCGCGATGGGCGTAACGCTGAAGGTGGAGACGAAGTGAGCTGACCAATCAGGTCGGCAGGCCCTTGGGCCTCCGGCCGGTGGGGGCGGCAACCGGGGCTGGTCTCGGAGCAGCGGCGGGCGGCGGGACTGGCTTGCCCGCGAGTTGGTGATACAGCGCGCGATACGCGCCCAGCATCGCCGTCATGCTGTAAAACTGCTCGGCGCGTTGGCGGCCGGCGATGCCCATCTTCACGCAGGTTTCCGGGTTCGAGAGAATGCCGATGAGGGCGTGGGCGGTCTCGGCGGGGGACATGATTTTCGTGAGCCGGCCGGCGCGGCCCAGCGCGCGATCGGGTGCGGTGCGGCCAAACATGAGTTCGCGGCATGCGCCGACGTCGCTGCATACGTTGGGTTTGCCGGCGGCCATGCCTTCGAGGACGACGAGCGGCAATCCTTCGCTAATGCTGGTGAGCACGAGCACGTCCATGCGGGGGAGGACTTCCATGATCTTGCTCATGCCGAGGAAGTGAACTTTGTCCTCGATATGCAGGAGTTTCACGATCTTGGAGCATTCGTCGAAGTAGGTCGGATCTTCCGCGTAGGGGCCGGCGATCAGGAACTCCACCCCGGGCATCCGCTCGCAGACGATGCGGGCGGCGCGGAGGAGAGTTTTGACGTCCTTGATGGGCACAACCCGGCCGATGAAACCGACATATTTTTTCTCCGGGCTGGTTTGCCAGCGCGCCATGTGCTGCGCATAGATGGCGTCGAAGCGCGCGGGCTCGATGCCGTTGGGGATGATCGAAATCTTCCGTTCATCCGCGCCGAACTCGACCTCAGTGGCGGCGTTGCCGGAGTAGAGGGTGATGATTTTGTCGGCCTGGGTGTAGGCGACCCGGCCGAGGAAGAGAAAGAGGTTGATCCAGAGCTGCTTCAGTTTGCCGAGGCCCTCGCTGTAGTTGATCTGGAAGCGGTCCGGCTCGTAAATCCAGTCGGCCTGGCTGATCTCGGCGATGCGTTCCTTGGTGTAAATGCCGTGCTCGGTGAGGAAGAACGGCGTATGCCGTCGGCGCGCGGTGATCGCGCCGATGAAGCCCGCGTAGCCCGCCGAAACGCTGTGATACACGCGCGCGGGCGGGACGAGGTCGCGGGCTTTCCAGAGATTCCAGAGCGGCAGATGCAGGAAGCGCGCGGTCCAGAAGAAGTCGATGAAGGATTCGTCCGGGCAGAACTCCTCGTAGCCCGCAACCAGGATGTCCCACGCCTCGCGGTCACGCAGGAGATTGCCGAAGCGGTAGCGCTTCTCGACCTCCTGCAAGCCTTCGAGCGTGGCCCAGAAGCAGGCCATGCGTTCGGCGTCGGTCTTGGCGAGGTAGAATTTTCCGAGCAAGTCGTAGAGGGCGATGCGCAGCTCGGCGGGGATGTGCCGGCGTTTCTGTTCGCGCTTGGAAAGCTGGTTGTGGAGATATACTTCGCGCAGCGTGAGGACGTTGGGCGGGAGTTGGTAATGCTGCTTGGCGTTGGGCTCGTGCTTGGCGCCTATGTAGAACAGCGAGAACGTCAGCTCCGGCAGGCCGGTGATGATCTGATGCACCCACGACGACACGCCGCCCAAGACGTAGGGATACGTGCCTTCGAGAAACAGCGTCACGTCGGCGATGGGCTCGGGTTTGGCGGGCGGTTGCATGGCTCAGGCTTTGCCCGGCGTGAGCCAGAATTCCAGCGGGCCTCGGAGCGCTCCGGGCGCGGCCCCCGTCGTATCGAGCCGCTGCAACGTCGTGGCCAGCGTCTCCCAATCTCGCGCGAGGTAGGCGATCTCCGCCTCCCACGGGCCGAGGACCTCGGCTTGCCAGCCCTTTTTGCGGAGGAATTCCACGCCCGTGCGGGCCTTGTCGAGCTGGCCGGACTTGAGCGCACACTTCACCAGCAGGAAACGCACGGAGGTGTTTTCCGGAGCACTGCGCGCGGCTTCCTCCAGCAGCTCCAGCGCACGGCCGAGGTAGATTGTCTGCGTCTCATCCGTGGCCAGACCGAGATAGACCAGCTCGTGATACTGCTCGGCCAGCAGCAGCAGTTTGTTCAGATGACGCGGCGGCGTGGCCAGCTCGGCCTCGAGCGTTTTCACGCGCCCTTCGAGGGTGGCGATGATCTGGTTGAAGTGCGTCTGGGCCAGCAAGCGCACTTGTTCATCGCTGTCCTGAATGGCCTTTTGCAGGAGCGGCAAGGCCTTCTTCGGTTCGACGGCGCGCAAGGCGATGATCGCCCCCCGGCGGGCCACGGAGTCCCGGCCGTTGAGGATGTCCGCAATCGACCGCGGCTCTTCGTGCTCCTCCAGTTCGTGGCGGGCGAGCGTGAGATACTGGGTGGTGCCGAGCACATATTTACTCTCGACGTTTCGCGCAGGCCGCATGAGGAGTAGCAGGCGGTAACCGACCAGAAAGAGCGGCCCGATGAGGGGCAGCGGGAGAGCGAAGCCCAGCACCAACGCGGCAAAGGTCCAGTTCAGCCGGCCGTATTCTTCGGGAAAAAACCCCCGTAGACCGGGCACGGCGACCAGCAGCGCCAAGCTGTGCAACCCCAGCACGGTGAAGACGGACGGGGCTTCGCCGAACAAGGCTTGAGCGGAGAGAATTTCCAGCACCACGGCGATCAGCAGGCCGGGATAGGCAATCAGGCTAAGGGCCTGACTACCCGGTTCGGACGGCCGCTCGCCAGTCGGTGTGCCGATTGGGTCCGGGGCAGATGTCCGTTCAGGCGACATGCCGGGTGAGGTCGGCCCAGAGTTGATCCACACTGGTGACGGTGTCGAGGTTCACCACGTGAGCCTGTAGGTGTGGCCCCAGCTCGGGGTCCCTGCGGCAGGCCGCGAGGATGCGGTCGGCGAAGATGCCCACGCCGCGTTCGCCGCAGAGCGGCAGCAGCACGGCGAGGTGCGGGATGGGTAGGCCCATCTCGGCGGGGAAGTCGCCGCCTCGAATGTTCGCCATGATGAGTTTTTCGATCTGAGCTTGCTTCGCCTTGGGCTGGCGCGCGGCGGTGAAGAGCACCACCGCCGAGGGCAGGCCGTGTTTCTGCCAGGAGTCGAAGGCGAGCTGCACGTTCTGGCGGAAAAACGCCTCGGTGAAGATGCGCTGCCCTTCAATTCCCGCCGCCGCCCGGCTGGTGGTCGCAGCTTGTGCCTCAACCTCCGCCACCCGCGCTGCCCAACGGCAGATGAGCGCGATGAGGTAAACCGATTTCTTGGTGAGCGCAATGAACGGGATTCCGGTGACGACCAGCAGGGCGAGCGGCTGCTCCTGCGAATCCAGCAGCGGGACGACCATGAGGTAATCGCGCTGCTCGGCCACGGCGCCACGCCAAAATTCCGGGATGGTCACGGCGGCCTTGCTCTTGAGTGCGAGCCCGGCCATCTCGACGTCTTTCACGAGCAGGCGCGTCCCGAGCGACCGGGCGTTGCCGAGGAGGCCTTTGCGCACGAGGGTCTGGCCTGCGTCGGCGAAGGTGTAAATGGCGGCGTCACTGACGCGGGCCTGGCGGTTGAGCAGCAGCAGAATGTCCTGCCACAACTCATCGCCCTCGCTGTCGAAGAGTCGGCGGATCTCGGCGTCCAGCGTGGACAGTTCGGCGTCCCGCGTGGCGAGGAGGCGTTCCAGTTCGGACTTGGCTTCGCGCAGCAGGAACAGGTCGGTGTCGAGTTTCTTGAGCCGTTCGCCGGTGCGTTCGGCCTGTGCTTTCAGGAGGATTTCCTGCGCCTTGAAGCCGCGTTGAATCTGTCCGCAGATGCCCCCCGCCGCCGCCATTGCGGCGAAGAGGTAGCCATGCACCTTGAGCAGAGTGACGATGAAAAAGTCCGCGTGCCGGGCGAAGCCGACGGAGACAACGATGATCGCGACGGCCGCGCCCGCCATGCCCGCCGGGAAACCATAACGACACCCCATCAGGATGGGCACCAGCAACCAGGGGGTCGGATGCAGTTTGGTCCAGCCGATGTCCGTCGCGGCGAACATGCTGTTGACCACCAGCAACAGACCGGTGATGACCGCGAGGTCGAGCCAGCCGTGTTTGGGCGCGAGTTTGTTCAGCACGTCCATCGGGGCAGTGCTGGGGCGGTGGGGGTTTGGCGCACGGGGAAATTCACTGGTCGCCACGCCGGCGGATTTGTTCCACGTCTGGCTCAAATTTGCCGCGGCGGGTTGTTCCGGCTGGGATGCGCGAGGAGCCCGGCGGCGCGTTCAGCACTGCGGCTTCAGAGCCCGCATCAGGCGTGGCCGGCGAAAACCATCGCGAACGGCTGCGGGTGGCGGCGCGGGAACGGCCGGACATTTGCTGGATCAAATTGTCCACCGCCGCCTGCGCGGTGTGGCTGAGGCTGCCGAAGTATTGCGTCATCTTCGTGCTCGTTCCTTGCCACACCGTCGTGCCGTCCGTGGCATCCACGAGCCGCAGCGTGATGCTCACGATGGGCGAACCATCAAGGTCGCTCTTGTAGCGATACTCGGTGACGGTGCCGAGCAACACGTGCGTGCATTCCAGCGAACGTGCCAGCTCGACGATTTGCGCGGCCTTGCCTTCCTCAATGAGCGCACGACTGCGGTTGAGGCCGTCCTCGGTCTGCGCCAGCGGCACGCGGTGCGCGAGCAGGGCGGTGGCGGCCAGCTCCGTGACGGCGCGTCCCGCCGTCTCGTCCGGCGTGGCGTTGTGGATGGGAGCCGCAGGCAGACAAGCAGCGAGACCAACAGGATACCAAGCCGGTATTGGCGCATAGAAATCGGGCGCAGCTTTTCGGAGCCAAGGTCAAATTGCAAGCGAACGGTTGGCGAGAGTTGCCCTCCGCCGCTTCGTCTCGCTACGCTGGCGGAACGATGGCTCGCACAAATGCCTCCACCCCTGCCGCACTCGGCTACCACATGCCCGCCGAGTGGGCTCCGCATGTTTCCACGTGGCTCACCTGGCCGCGCCCTGAGGGCATCAGCTTCCCGGACAAATACGAAACCGTGCCGGACGTTTACGCTGAGTTCATCCGCCACCTCGTCACGGTCGAGGAAGTGAACATCAACGTCTGGAACGCCGAAAAGGAAGCTTGGGTGCGCGGCCTCCTGACCGACCGCAAGGTCCCGCTAGACCGCGTCCGCTTCCATCACTTCCCCGCCTACGAACCGTGGTGCCGTGATCACGGGCCGATCTTCCTCACCCGCGATCACGCCGGCCCGCATGAGCGTGCCATCGTGGACTGGGGTTACAACGCTTGGGGTAACAAGTATCCACCCTACGATCTCGACGACGCCATCCCACAGCACGTCGCGAAATTGCGTGGCCTCCCACTTTTCTCCCCCGGCATCGTGATGGAAGGGGGCTCGCTCGAAGTGAACGGCTGCGGCACGCTGCTCACTACCGAGGCGTGCCTGCTGAATCCGAATCGCAACCCCCATCTCACCAAGGCGCAGATCGAGCAGCACCTGAAAGACTTCCTCGGCGTCACGCACATCCTCTGGCTCGGCGACGGCATCGTGGGCGACGACACCGACGGCCACATCGACGACCTCACGCGCTTCGTGAGTCCGACGACCGTCGTGACCGTCGTCGAGGAAGACCCGACGGACGAGAACCATGGTTTGCTCCAAGAGAATCTCCATCGCCTCCGCACGATGAAAGACCAGAACGGCCGGCCCTTGCGCGTGGTCGAGTTGCCCATGCCCGGCGTGGTGGAATACGACGGCCAGCGTTTACCCGCCAGCTATGCGAACTTCTACCTCGCCAACGGCCTCGTCTGCGTGCCCACCTACCGCCACGCCAACGACCGCCGCGCGCTGGACATTCTCCAGCGTGAGTTTCCCAAGCATCGCGTCGTGGGCATCGACTCCACCGAACTCATCTGGGGTCTCGGCAGCTTTCACTGCATCAGCCAGCAGGAGCCCGCGTGAGCGGTGCGGGTGACGCCCGAAAACAAAACAGCTCCACCGGGCGTTGCCTGATGGAGCCGTTCGATCCGTCGAAACGAACTACTTCTTTTTCTTCGCGGCGGGTTTTTTCGCGGCGGGTTTCTTAGCTGCGGCTTTCTTGGCTGCCATTGGTCACTCACCCCCTTTCAATCCGCGCGAGCGCGGCTGGACTTCATTGCAAAAAGAGCTGGTGCGGAATGAATTAGCGGATTCGCCCCCGTCGCGTCACGACAAACTTTCACTTCGCGTCACTTTTCTTTGCCGCTATCGTCGCGTCCGCGATGTCCACCGCCGCTCCTGAACCGCAGCTCACGCCCATGATGGCGCAGTATCGCCGCGTCAAGAGCGAGCTGCCCAAGGACGCGCTGCTGCTCTTCCGCCTCGGCGACTTTTACGAAATGTTTTTCGACGACGCCGTCACCGGCGCGCAGCTCCTCAACGTCGCGCTCACCAAACGTGGCGTCGTTCCGATGTGCGGCATCCCGCACCACGCGTTCAACAGTTACGTCGCGCGCATCCTCCGCGCTGGGCGCAAGGTCGCCGTGTGCGACCAGGTCGAGGAAGCGCGGCCCGGCCAACTCGTGAAGCGCGAGGTCACGCAAATCCTCTCGCCCGGCACGCACTTCGACGAACGCCTGCTCGCGGCGGAACGGAACAACTTCCTCGCCGCCGTGTATCCCCTCGGCCAGACCACCGGCATCGCCGTCGTGGACCTGACCACCGGCGACTTCCGCACGACCGAAACCGAGAGCGACGCCGAGCTGCTCACCGAGTTGGAGCGGCTGCGTCCGGCGGAAACGATTTACCCCGGCGAAGCTACCTCGCTCCGCACGCTGCTGGCGGGCGCGCCGGGAATTCTCATCGGCCACGATGACTGGGTCTTCGCGCCGGAGACAGCGGTCTTCACCGTGCGCGAGCATTTCAAGGTCGCCGCGCTCGATGGCTTCGGCTTGAAGGGCCGCATCGCCGCCACCGGCGCGGCGGGCGCGGCGCTGCACTACCTCGCGCAGCACCTGCGGCGCGACGTGAAGCACCTCACGCGCATCACGTTCTACCAGAGCCGCGACTTCCTCGTGCTCGACGGCACCACGCTGCGGAACCTCGAAATCCTCGAGCCGCTCCACCGCGACGCCCCGCGCAACACCTCGCTCTACGGCGCGCTGAACCGCACCGTCACGCCGATGGGCGCGCGCCTGCTCCGCAACTGGCTCACGCAGCCGCTCTCCGCCGTGGAGCCGATTCGCCGTCGCCAGGACGCCGTGCAGTCTTGGCTCGCGAGCGGTGCGGCGCTCGAAGCCTTCCGCGCGAAGCTCGCCGAAGTTCGCGACCTCGAACGCACGCTCGCGCGCCTCTCCACCGGCACGGGCAACGGCCGCGACCTCCACGCGCTGCGGCTGGCGATCGAGCAAGTCCCGGCGTTGAAAGCCGCAGGAACCGACGTGAGGAGTCTCACCTCCAATGCGGAATGCGGAATGCGGAATGCGGAGTTCAGTCAGAGCTTCCCCACGTCGGCTCCTTCGCATGCGGACGCGAGCGCTTCGCCTTCGTTGCTCGATGAGCTGTTCGAGCAACTCACGGAACTCCCTGCACTCGTCGAGCTGATTTCCCGCGCCATCGTGGACGAGCCGCCGCTCGCCTTGAAGGAAGGCGGCCTCATCCGCGACGGCTTCGACGCGAATCTCGACGAACTCCGCGCCGCGTCGCGTGGTGGCAAGGACTGGATTGCCCAGCTCAAGCAAAAGGAAGTCGAGCGCACCGGCATCGCCTCGCTCAAGGTCGGCTTCAACTCCGTCTTCGGCTACTACATCGAAATTACCAAGGCCAACCTCGACAAAGTCCCCGCCGATTATATCCGCAAGCAAACCATCGCCAACGGCGAGCGCTTTATCACGCCCGAGTTAAAGGCAATGGAAGGCAAAATCCTCGGCGCGGAAGAGCGCGCGATGAAGTTGGAATACGAACTCTTCCTCCGCGTGCGCGAGGAAGTCATCGGCAACCTCGCCGCCATCCAGCAAACTGCCACCGCGCTCGCGCAACTCGATGTCCTCGCCGCCTTCGCCGAAACAGCGCGGCTTTTCAGCTACACGCGCCCCGAAGTCGGCGACGCCGGCCAGCTCCGGTTGAAAGACGCCCGCCACCCCGTCCTCGACCAAGCGCTGACCGAAGAGCGCTTCGTGCCGAACGACACCGAGCTTGGTAGCAGCGGACGTGAGTCCGCTCCCTCTTCGTCCTCCGAGATAGAACAGAGCCGACTCACGTCGGCTGCTACAATAGAGGGGATTCCGCAGATTGCCCTCATCACCGGCCCTAACATGGCCGGCAAATCAACTTACATCCGCCAGGTCGCGTTGCTCACGCTGCTCGCGCACACCGGCAGCTTCCTCCCGGCCGCCTCCGCGCGCGTGGACCTCGTGGACCGCATTTTCACCCGCATCGGCGCGAGCGACGACCTCGCGCGCGGGCAGAGCACCTTCATGGTCGAGATGAGCGAGACTGCGAACATCCTCAACAACGCCACCGCCCGCAGCCTGATCATCCTCGACGAGATTGGGCGCGGCACGAGCACCTTCGACGGCCTGTCGCTCGCGTGGAGCATCGTCGAGCACCTGCACAACCAAGTCGGCGCGAAGACCCTCTTCGCCACGCACTACCACGAGTTGACCGAACTCGCCGCACGCCTGCCCCGGCTGAAGAACTTCAACGTCGCCGTCCGCGAGTGGCACGACCAAATCATCTTCCTGCGCAAAATCGTCGAGGGTGGCACGGATAAGAGCTACGGCATCCAAGTCGCCCGTCTCGCCGGCGTGCCCAAGGAAGTCCTCGAACGCGCCAAGGTCATCCTCCGTAACCTCGAAGAAAGCGAGCTCACGCCGGAAGGCACCGTGCGCCAGACCAACCGCCGCCAACAAGACCGCGAGAAGCTCAAGTTGGTCGAGGCGAACCCGCAGATGGATTTATTTGGCCGAGGCTGATTGCTTGTAAATCTGGCCAGTTGGTTGTGGGCAAACAAGAGGCGGCCAGTCGCAATTCGATACCCGAATAGACATGCTCACCATCTGCTAACCGAGGCCTTGCACAGCAAGGCCCTGCCATGATGATGGCAGGGAGTTCCACCTTCCGCTCTGGGCTGAAGCGCGACGCGCCCGGTTGTCGAACTCGCTGGCTGACTTGCGCCGTCGGCTACGGGATGCAGCTATTCCTGCAAGGAGGCGAGCACTTCGGGATCGCGCACGTCCACCCAGCGGCCGGCGATTTGCAGACCGGCCAATTGGTGGCGCGCGGCGAGCATGGCGGTGAGGGCGTCGGTGAGTTCGTATTCACCGCGCGGGGATTTTTCCAGCTTCGCGGTGAAGTCGAAGAGCACGGGGTCGAAGAGGTAGATGCCGGCGTTATACCACGCGGTTTCACCGGGTTTGAGCCAGCCTTGCGCGCGGAGGTCGGCGAGTTGCGCGGCGCTGGGTTTCTCCACGAGGTGCTGGAGGCAGAAGTTCGCGTCGAAGAAGAAGAGGCCGCCTTTGGTGACGTCTTCGCTGCCGGTGACGGTGACGAGGCCGGAGAACTTGCCGCCGTGCCAGCGTTGGAGCATGGCGGCGTAGGTTTCAGGTTTGACGAGGATGTCGCCGTAGGTGAGGAGGAAGGGTTCGTGGCCGGCGAAGTTTTTGGCGAGCTCGGGGGCTTTGCCGGTGCCGTCTTGGACGACTTGGCGGACGTAGCTGATGCGCGCACCGAAGGCGGAGCCGTCGCCGAAGAAGCTTTCGACGACTTCGGCGTGCCAGCCGGTGATGATGCAGAAGTCACGGATGCCGACGCTGAGGAGGCCTTCGACGATGTGCTGGAGGATGGGCCGGCCATTGACCTTCAGCATGGGCTTGGGGATTTCGTTGGTGAGGTCACGCATGCGCGTGCCTTTGCCGGCGGCGAGGATGACTGCTTTCATGGGTGCGTGGAAACGGCGACGGAGGCGAGGCGGGGTTACTTGAACTGCAAACCGAGGCTGGCTTTATCCAAGGTGGTGCCCTCGCTTTTGGAGAGGGCGGCCAAGGCTTTGTTGTAATCGGCCAGGGCGCGGATTTCAGCGGAGCGGGCGGCGGTGAGGTCGCGTTGGAGCTGGAGGACGAAGAAGCTGGTGCTCTTGCCGTTGGCGAGTTTCTTCTCCTCGGCGTCAAGCGCGGCCTCGGCGTAGAGCCGGGCTTGGCGGGTGGCGTCGATGCGTTCGTAGGCGGTCCGGGCCTGCTTCACCGCGTTGTCCACTTCGACGATGATGTTTTGCTCGAGTTGCTTGAGCTGGAGGAGGAGGACTTCCTTGGTGAGTTTGCTGGCCTTGTAGTTGTTCTTGGCCGTGGTGTTGCTGAAGGGGAAGCTGAGGACGATGCCGTAGGAGTAAAACTGGTTGGCCCCGCGCTGGATGCCGTTGAGGCCGCCGTCGAGGGTCTGGCCCAGGCCGTTGTGACCGTAGGTAACGGAGAGATCGAGCTGCGGGAAGAGCTGGTTGTGATTGTAACGCAGGACGATGTTTTGTTTCTCGAGGGATTCCTTGGCGGAGAGGAGTTCGGGCCGCTGGGCCAGGGCGCTGCGCCAACTGTCCTGAACGTTGAAGGGCTGCGTCAGGGCCACGAGCTTGTCCGCTGGTTCGAGGGTGGTCGCCGCCCATGCGCTGAAATCATCGCTGAGGAGGGCCTTGATGGTGTTCAGCTGCACTTCAAGGTCGCGGCGCGCCCCGAGCAGGTCGGAGCGGCGGGCGGCGACTTGGGACTCGGACTGCTTTTCGTCGAGCTGGGCCAGGGCGCCGACTTCGACGCGGCGTTTGTTTTCGGCGAGAAGGCGTTCGGCCAGGGCGAGCGAGGCCTCCTGCACGCGGACATTGTCCCGGGCGTAGATCAGTTCGTAATAGGCCTGCTGGACACTGGCGATCGTGGCGGTCACCTGATTGCGCAGGGCCAGCTCATCCATCTTCAAGGTGCGGCGATTCACCTCGATGGTTTGCCGGGTCGAGTCGATCCAGAAATTTTTCAACAACGGCTGGGTGAGGGTGACACCCGCGTCGGTCTGGTAGTTGAAGCTGGTGAAGGAGGAACCGCTGCGGCGGGCAAGGTCGCCGTTGAGGGTGACTTTACCGCCGGTGCTCAACTGCTGGGTGAGGCTGGGGCCGTAGCTTTCGGTGTAAGTCTGGCTGCTCTTGCCGAAAAGGGCGCTGTTGGGATCGGGCGAACCGGGCGAGGAGTTGTAGTTTTGCCGGGCGTTAAGGTTGAGTGTCAGGTCGTAGTAACCTCGCGCAGAATCGATGTTGTAGAGGTCGATTGTCGGTTGGATGCGGCTGATGCGAATGTCCAGATTCTTCTGGAGGGCCATCTCAATGCACTCGGCGAGAGTGACCAGGCGGGCAGCGGGCGGATTGGTCTGTGCCTGCACCGCGATCACCAGTGCAAGAGTGACAAGACCGGAAACAACTCGGGTTCGCATGAGGCGGGCAGCTTGGAGAAACGGGCTGGCGGCGTCAAACTTGGTTCGCTTCGTCATGCGTCTCAGACCCTTCTGCCAGCCGCTCTCTTCAAGCTGCAGCGCGCCGCAGCCGATCCGCGATGCCGTGCCATTCCGGCGTGTCAGGCGGGGCCTCCACGACGATGCAGGCGGCCCCTTCCTCATCGCAGCGATGCAGCTCTGCGTAAAGCGCCCGCGCATATGCCTCGGCGTCATGCGGGATCACGGACACGGTGCCGAAACCGCCGCCCAGCGGAATCTGTGAGTGCGCCAGCACCCAAGCCCGATCCGGGGCCAGACCGAGACGCACGAGTTGGTGCAGCAAATCCGCTTCCTCCCGCCAGGAGAGCACCAGCAGTCGTGCCTGGGGAGAATAGTGTTTGGGCAACTGTCCCGGGCTGCGGAGCACCTGGGCTGCTTCCGTATTCCGCGTTTCGCATTCCGCAGTTCCCAAGACCGCCGCCAGGGATTCCGCGTGAATCATCCCCGGGCGTAGCACCGCTGGCGGACTCACCGTCAAATCCACCACGGTGGATTCTATCCCCACGTTGGCCTGCCCGCCGTCCACGATGAGGCGCAACTGGTTGCCGAGCTGCTTGAAGACGTGGTCGGCGTTGGTTGGGGAAAGTTGATTGGACAAATTTGCGCTCGGGGCCGCTAGCGGGAAGCCGCACTCGCGAATGACCGCTCGCATGAACGGATGCTGCGGCCACCGCACCCCCACGGTGTCGCCACCGGCCGTGACGAGCTCGGGAATCTTTGGCGACCGAGGCAGCACCAGCGTCAACGGCCCCGGCCAAAAGGCTCCGGCCAGCCGATCTGCCCCCGGTGGCCAAGCACGCACGCATTCGCGGGCCATGTCGAGCCCATCCACGTGAACGATGATGGGATTGTGAGCTGGGCGGCCCTTGAGCTGGTAGATTTTGGCCACGGCTGCCGGGTTCAAGGCGTTGGCGGCCAGCCCGTAAACCGTTTCCGTGGGCAGCGCCACCACTTCGCCGTCGCGCAACAGCGCCGCCGCCCGTTTCACCGCTGCGGCGAACAAGGCCGGCGTGTGGGTGGCAAGGATTTCAGCGGGCGACGCAGCGCTCATGGTGCCCAAGCTTGGGAATTCGCCGGTCACGACGCAACAACTTCACTCGAGTCCTTCCATCTTTGGCCAATAAATCTGCCAATTCGTCCCCGCGATTCGGGCGGGGCCAAAGATGTTTTTCACCGTTGACACTGGTATTGGGATTGCTACGTTCGGTCAAGTTGCGGTTGCAGAAAGCAACACGTGGGCAAGACAGTCATTATTATAACCCGCCTTCTGCGCGTCCACGCCGCATATCAGTGAAAGGCAACCAAATGAAAGTTCAAACCACCCGCAAAAGCGGCTTCACGCTCGTGGAAATCATGATCGTGGTGGCCATCATCGGTCTGCTCGCGGCCATCGCCATTCCGAACTTCGTGAAGGCGCGCGCCACGGCCCAGAAAAACTCCTGCATCGCCAACCTCAAGCAGATTGATGGCGCGGTCCAGCAGTGGGCGCTTGAGAACAAGAAGGTCGCGACGGACACCTACGCGCTGACCGACACCACGCTGCTGGCCTACCTCAAGGGCTCGGTGCTCCCCGGTGGCGGCACCTGCCCTGGCGGCGGTTCCTACAGCGCGGGCGCGACCGTCTCGGGCACGCCGACATGCAGCTTGTCCGGCAGCGGTCACACGCTGTAATTGGCTGCTGGCTCTGATCTAGGCTTGGAGCAGCAATGCTCCAGGCCTTTTTTATTGCCGCCATTCCAAGACGCTTAACCAAGGCGCATTATGAGCCGAGGAATTCTTAAGCGAGGTTTCACGCTGGTTGAGATCATGATCGTGGTGGCAATCATCGGCCTGCTGGCCGCCATCGCCATCCCGAACTTCATCAAGGCACGCACCACCGCCCAGAAAAACACCTGCATCGCCAACCTGCGGGTCATTGACAGCACGGTGCAGACGTGGGCGTTGGAAAACAAAAAACAGTCCACGGACACCTATGCGTTGAGCGACACCACCCTGCTGTCCTACTTCAAGGGGTCCAACGCGCCTTATTGCCCCGGCGGCGGCAGCTATTCGCCTGGGGCCAGCGTGGCCGCAGTTCCGACTTGCAGCTTGTCAGGCAACGGACACACACTTTGACCGCTGCGCGGCCAAAAGCCGTCGTTTATCAAGGCCGCACCGCTCCGGCGGGGCGGCTTTTTGTTTTGCGCCGCGTCACTGGCCGTCCAATTTTGAGATGGAAACGCTGACGATAGACAATTTGCGCGTGGAATACCGCAGCCGGGCCGTTGGGGATCCGGTCAAGACGGCGGTCAGAGGACTGAACCTCCGTGTGGCTCAAGGCGAGGTGTTCGGCTTCCTCGGCCCGAATGGTGCGGGCAAAACTTCCACCATGAACGTCCTGCTGGGCTTTGTTCCCCCCACGAGCGGCACCGCGCGGCTGTTCGGCGTGGATGTCCGAGAGCCAATCGCCCGCCAACGCATCGGCTACCTCCCCGAGCAAACCTACTACTACAAATTCCTCACAGCGGAGGAACTCCTTCGTTTCTATGCCGAGATCTTTCAGATTCCCAAGGCTGAACGCACCCAGCGCATTGACGCCGTGTTGAAACTCGTGGAACTGGACCATGCCCGCACCCGGCAGATCAAAACCTACTCCAAAGGGATGCAGCAACGGGCTGGGCTGGCCCAAGCCCTCATCAACAACCCGGACCTCCTCATCCTTGACGAACCGACCAGCGGGTTGGACCCCATCGGCCGCATGAAAGTCCGCGAAATCATCCAACGCCTGAAAAGCGAGGGCAAAACCGTCTTTTTCTCCTCCCATGAATTGGGCGAGGTCGAGACCGTCTGTGACCGCATCGCCATTTTGCATCAAGGCGAACTCAAGACGGAAGGCCGGGTCAGCGATCTGCTCCGCCAGCACGGCGCGAATCTCGAACAGATCTTTCTCAAGATCATCGGCCACCCGCTCCAGCCATGAACACGATCTGGGCCCTCGCCAAAATCGTCGTGCTGGAAATGATCCGGCGCAAAGACTTCTACGTCCTGTTCATCCTCACGGTCCTGCTCACCGGCATGGCCGGGAGCGTCAACCTGTTCAACGACCACAGCATCGTCCGTTATCTCAAGGAAATCTGTCTGCTGCTCATCTGGGTCGCCAGCCTCGTCATCGCCATCACCTGCACCGCCCGGCAAATCCCGATGGAGCGCGAGCAACGAACGATCTTCCCGCTGCTGGCCAAGCCCGTGACCCGTGCGCAGTTTCTGCTGGGCAAGTTCCTCGGTTGCTGGGTGGCCACCGGGCTGGCCTTGCTGGTCTTCTACCTGTTCTTCGGCGTCGTCAGCGCGTCGCGTGAACAGCACTGGCCGGTGTTGAACTACCTGCAAGCCGGCTTCCTGCATTGGCTCATGCTGGGAATAGTCATCGCCGCGACCTTGCTCGGCTCGATCGTGTTCGCCGCGCCGTCCTCCAACGGCACGATCTGCTTCGTCTGCGTGGCGGGAATTCTCTTGCTGGGCCGGCATTTGAACAAAGTCGCGCTCGGCCTGGCCGAGCCGCTGCAATCGCTGCTTTATGGGATTTACTTCGTCATTCCGCACCTCGAGCTGTTCGACGTTCGCGACCTCATCACGCACAACTGGGATCTCATCCCGGGGGGCGTGATGGCATTGGCCATCCTTTACGCCGCCACCTACACGGCATTTCTTCTGACCGCCGCCTGGCTGGTCTTCCGGCGACGGCCACTGAACTGACATGAACCCCGCCCCCGCACTGCTGGCGGCCCTCGCTTTCGCGACTGCGCTCGCGACCGGCGGGCGGTTGCTGGTGTGGCAGGCGGAACGGGTGCCGGACACCGGCTCGGTCTTCGATCTCCTGCTGGGTGAGAGCCGCCGGGCCTTTGCCATGCATGCCTTCATTAAGGCGGACGCCTACTTCCATTCCGGGTTCTACCCCTCGGTCTTTGACCTCGCACAGGTGGCGGACCGAAACAAAACGCACCTCGAGGAATCCATCAAATCCGCAGGTAACGAACACCACGACCACGACGCCAAACCCGCCCCGGCACGTGATTGGCTCGAAGCCTTCGGGAACCACTTCCACCCGTCGCAGCACCGCCACCTCGAACGCTTCGGTGACGAACGGGAAATCCTGCCTTGGCTCCGCCTCGCCGCCGAACTGGACCCGCAGCGTGTCGAGACCTACACCGTCGCCGCCTTCTGGCTCCGGGACCGCCTCAACAAGGTCAACGATGCCGAGCAATTCCTCCGCGAAGGCCTGCGCGCCAACCCACAGAGCTACGAGATTCTCTACGAATTGGGCCGTCTTTACGCCGAAAACGACCGGGATGTCCCCCGCGCCCGCGCCGTGCTCGAGCTGGCCATCGAGCGCTGGCTCAAACAGGAAGCCCGAAAGGCCGATCCCGACAAGCAGGGCTACGGCCAGATCCTCGCCCAACTCGCGGACCTGGAAGAACGGGCAGGCAATCTGGACCGCGCCCTAGCCCATTTCGCCCGCTTGAAACAGGTCTCTCCGGCTCCCGAAACGGTGCAGAAACGGATTGATGAGTTATTAGCGCGGCAGGGTCGGCCCCGATGACCGGATCAGGGCCGTTCATTTCCCTGTGGACACCCCCCCCCCGAATATGCCAAGGATTCGCTCGTCTACACCAACGCCGACGCGTTGCTAGCATGGTGCCTGCAACGGTTGTCGGAGTGGTAAGACTAAACAAAGTCAGTAATGTCGGTAAGAAAGGACAACCTATGAAGTTCGTCAAAGTGCTCGCAGCTGTGGCGTTTGCCGTGGCCCTCACCGCCTCCCTCGCCGTCGCGGCGGACAAGAAGGCTGAACATCCTCCGGGCAAAGTGGCCGGTTGCTGCGCCAAGGCCGCCAAGGATGGCAAGACCTGCGACCATCCCTGCTGCGTCGAGGCCGCCAAGAACAAGAAGAACTGCGAGAAGTGCAAGGGCACGAACGAAGAGAAGAAGTAATTCTTCGCTTCCTTGAATCACGAACGGCCAGTCGCAAGACTGGCCGTTTTCTTTTTCAACCCACCTCCCGCCACCGCTGGGCAATCGGCACCCGCCGTCCCACCCCGAACGCCTTTGTCGTCACCTTCAGGCCTGGCGCGGCCTGGCGCCGCTTGTATTCCGCCCCATCGATGAGCTTGACCACCCGCTGCACCGCCGCCGCGTCAAAGCCCGCCGCGATGATCTCGCCCGCCGGCCGGCACTTCACCACATATTCCTCCAAAATCGCATCCAGCACGTCGTAAGGCGGAAGGGAGTCCTGATCGGTCTGGTTCGGGCGCAACTCCGCGCTCGGCGGCTTGGTGATGGAGTCCGCCGGGATGATTTCGCGCTCGCGGTTCACCCAGTTCGAGAGCCGGTAAACCATCGTCTTGGGCACGTCGCTGATGACCGCCAGCCCGCCGCACATGTCGCCATAAAGGGTGCAATAGCCCACGGCCAGCTCGCTCTTGTTGCCCGTGGTCAGCAGCAACGCGCCAAACTTGTTCGACAAGCCCATCAACACCACCCCGCGCAACCGCGCCTGGATGTTCTCCTCCGTGGTATCCTCGGCCAGTCCGGCGAAAACCTCCTTCATCTGCTCCTTCACCGCTGCAAACGCCGGCTGGATTGGGATCAAGTCATAACGAATGCCCAGGTTCTCCGCCAGCAGCCGCGCGTCATCGAGACTGCCCTGGGATGAAAATTCCGACGGCAAGGAAACGCCGCGCACATTCTCCGGGCCCAGCGCATCCACCGCCAGCACCGCCGTCAGCGCCGAATCAATGCCGCCGCTGAGACCCAGCAGCGCGCGCTGGAAGCCGCACTTGTGCAGGTAATCGCGCAAGCCCAGCACCAGCGCGCGATAGGCCAGCTCCTCATCGCACACGATCGGTGGAGCCAATGGAGTGAGCCGCGCCGTGTCCACCACCAGAAAATCCTCGCTGAACAACGCCCCCTGCGCCGCAAGCCGGCCCTGCGCGTCAAACACCAGGCTTGCCCCATCGAAGACCAGCTCGTCATTGCCCCCCACGAGATTGCAATACAGCAACGGGCAACGCGTCTTGGCCGCCAGACTGGCCAGCATTTCGCGCCGCGTCGTATTCTTGCCCAGGTGCCACGGGGAAGCCGAGACGTTGAAGAGCAGCTCCGCGCCTGCCGCCGCGAGGTCCGCCGCCGGGTTGCGCCGGTAACGCCGGTCCCGCCAGAAATCCTCGTCATTCCACACGTCCTCACAAACCGTCACCCCCACGCGCCGGCCATTGAAGGTAAACGGCTCATTCCCCTCCGCCGGATCGAAATACCGGTCCTCATCAAACACGTCGTAAGTCGGCAGCAGCATCTTGGTCCGCACCTCGGCGATCTGCCCGTGCTGCAGCAGCGCCACGGAATTAGTCAGCCCGCGGCCTGGTCGGCCAACTGTCCGCCCCACGAAGCCCACGAGCAAGCCTACCTTCCCCGTCGCCTGCGCCAGCCGCTCCAGCACGGCCAGATTTTGCGTGACGAAATGCGGCTTGAGCAGCAAGTCGCGCGGTGGATAGCCCGTCGTAGCCAGCTCCGGACACACCACCAATTCCACGCCCGCCGCCACCCCACGCCGGTAGGCCGCGAGCACGCGCGCCTCGTTGCCCACGAGGTCCCCGACAGTAGTGTTGAGCTGTGCGAGTGCGACTTTCATACGACCAAGCCGCGCGGAGAGTGCGGCACCCTGCTGGCGTTTTCAATGCGAGAGCATGTCCGTCGCCACGGGAAACTCCTTGCTCGTGCTGGCGATCCTAATCCTAATCCTGCCCCGCGTGGCCGGCTCGCCGCCAACCTGCGGGAGCCCACGCGCGATCCGAATCTTGCAGTGATGGAAAAATACTGGCACGTCTTGAACATCGGCCTCCAGAACACGCTGGTGTATCGCGTGAATTTCTTTTTCCGCGCCACCTTTGGCCTCATCCCGCTCATGGCCATCATCTTCGTCTGGCGCGCCATTTACGCGGACAAGGCAGGCGGCAACGTCGCCAGCTACAACCTCGCGCAGATGATTTCCTACTATCTCGTCATCACCATCGTGGACGCGCTCACCGCCGTGACCGAGGACGACTGGCAGATCGCCGCCGACATCAAGGACGGCAACATCAGCCAGTTCCTGCTCAAGCCGATGGACTATCTCACCTACCGGCTCTGCCTCTTCGGCGCGGGCCGGCTCGTCTTCGCCGTCGTTGCGCTGGTGCCGACGTGTGCGTTCATCTGGCTGCTGCGGGACAGCTTCGTCTTTCCCCCCAACGCGACGGCGACGGCCGGCTTTGCCCTGTCGCTGGTGCTTACGGCGTTGTTGCAGTTCTTTTTCAGCTTCACGCTCGCGTTGCTGGCGTTCTGGGTGCTCGAAGTGGCGACGTTCATCTTCATCGCGTTTGCCTTCGAGTATCTCGCGGGCGGCCACTTGTTTCCGTTGGACCTGTTGCCGCCGGCGCTGGCGGGGGCGCTGGATTATACGCCGTTTCCCTACATGCTGTTCTTCCCGGTGAGCATCTGGCTGGGCCGCGTGAACGGCGACGCGCTCGGGCTCGGGCTGCTGGTGCAAGTCCTGTGGGTCGTCGCCGCCTATGTCCTCGCGCGGCTGGTGTGGAACCACGGCATTCGCAAATACTCGGCGGTGGGAGGATGAAGCCATGAGTCGAGAGTCGAGAGTTGAGAGTCGAGAGCCGGCGAGCGAGCGCCTTCGGATCCTCGACGCTCGGCCTTCGACCCTCGGCCACTACCTCTCCCTCTACGCCGCGCTGTGGCGCAATTCCGTCACGCGGGAGCTGGGCTTCAAGGCGAACTTCCTCCTGTGGATTGTCGTGGAGGCGCTGTGGTTCGTGCTACAACTTAGCTTCATCGGCGTCCTGTATTTGCACACCGAGCACATCGGCACTTGGACTCAATGGCAGGTCGTCGCACTCGTCGGCACCAGCCACCTCATCCAGCAGCTCTTCACCGCACTCTTCCTGACCAACCTCACTGCCCTCTCCGAGCACATCCGCACCGGCAAGCTCGACTTCATGCTGTTGCTGCCCGTCAACACGCGCTTCCTCGTCAGCCTTCGACAGGTGGACTTGGGCGGCTTCGTCAACGCCGCCAGCGCACTCGGCGTCATTGGCTACGCGCTGCACCGGCTCGGCTACACCCCGGGCGCCGGGCAGTTCCTCGGCTTTGCGTTGCTCATCGCCGTGGGCATCAGCCTCCACTACTCGCTGATGCTGATGCTCTCGGCCACGAGCTTTTGGACCGTGCGCGCGCAGGGCATCGTCTGGGGTTACTACAACCTCTTCAACATTGCCCGCCTGCCCGATGAAGCCTTCCGCGGTCCGTTCAAGGTCGTCTTCACCTTCGCGCTGCCAATGCTCCTCGTCTCCAACGTCCCCGTGAAACTCCTCGTGGACAAACTCAGCTCGCCGCTGGAAATCGTGCTGCTGGTCGCGCTTGCCACGCTCATCTTCGCCGCGTCCGAACTGCTCTGGCGCACCGCGCTCAAGCGCTACACCAGCGCCAGCTCGTGACGAGGAGACTTTTATAAGAAGAGCGGGAGGGCAGGAGAATCAACGCCATCAAGCGTCGGAGTTTTTTTCCTGCCCTCCTGCTTTCCTTATAAATCTTGTCCCGCTCGTTCACTCCTCGGAAACTCCTGTCCATGCTGCGCCTCGTCTTCATGGGCACGCCGGACATCGCCTGCCCGACGTTGCAAGCCCTTGCCACCACGCCCCACTTTCAGGTCGTCGGCGTGATCGTGCAGCCGGACAAGCCCAAGGGCCGCGATCTGAAACTCCAGCCACCGCCCGTCAAGGAACTTGCCCTCCGCCTGGGCCTGCCCGTGCTCCAGCCGGAGCGCGCGCGCAACGAAGCCTTCATCGCCCAGCTCCGCGAGTTGCGCCCCGATCTCATCGCCGTGCTGGCCTACGGACAATTCCTGCCGCAAGCCTTGCTCGACCTTCCCACGCACGGCTGCCTCAACGTCCACACCTCGCTGCTCCCGCGCTGGCGCGGCGCGGCCCCGATCCAGTGGGCCATCCTCGAAGGCGACGCCGAAACGGGTGTGACCATCATGCGCATGGATGCTGGGCTCGACACCGGCGGCATCGTCTCCACGCGCGCCACACCCATCGCGCCCGACGAGAATGCGCAAACCCTCCACGACCGCCTTGCCGTCTTGGGCGCGGACCTGCTCGTGCAAACCATCCCGCGTTATGTCAGCGGCGAACTCGTTCCGCGCCCGCAACCCGCCGAGGGCGTCACCTACGCGCGCAAACTGACGAAAGACGATGGCCGCCTCAATTGGTCCCAACCCGCGCCCGTCTTGCACAACCGCCTCCGCGCCTTCACTCCGTGGCCGGGCACGTTCACCCTCGTCCCCGGCCAGCCCCGGCCGCAGTTGCTGAAAGTCTGGCGCGCCGAAGTGGCCCGGGCCGGCGATTTGCAGTCTTCGTCCGCCGCTCCGGGCCAAGTCCTTTCCGCCGACAAGTCCGGCTTCGTCATCGCCTGCCGTGAAGGTGCGCTGCGCCTGCTCGAAGTGCAGAAGGAAGGCAGTCGCCGCATGACGGCGGCTGAGTTTCTCGCCGGCCACGCGCTCGCGCCAGGTGCGGTGCTAGGCTGAAGCGTCAGCGCGGCGGCAGCTCGGAGATAAACCACGCCTCCACCTTCTTGCGCGCCCACGGCGTCTTGCGCAGGAATTTCAGACTCGACGTCACGGTGGGATCGAACATGAAGCAACGAATGGGAATGCGCCGGCCCATCTCGTTCCACCCATGCCGCGCGACGAGTTCCTTGAGGATCGTCTCCAGCGTGATGCCGTGCAGCGGGTCGCGCGGGTGCGCGATGGTTTTGGACGGGGCGGGCGCGGCGTCCGGCGAGGCGGGAGGTTGCGGCTCGTTCATGTGCGCGGGACGTTCGCAATCACGTCGTGACGCCGCAAGCGCGGAGAAATTGCCATCGCATTCAGTAACCATTCGGCCACCGTCGCTCGTCTGAGGGACCATGTTCTGCAAACCGCTCGGTGCGTTGTTCGCACTTTCCGCCAGCCTTCTCGTCAGCCATGTCTCCGCAGCGCAACGACCCAACATCCTCTTCATCGTCGGCGATGACATGGGCTACGCGGACGTGGGCTTCCACGGGTGCAAGGACATTCCCACGCCGCATCTGGATGCGCTCGCGGCGTCCGGCGTGCGGTTCACCAGCGGCTACGTGAGCGGGCCGTATTGCTCGCCCACGCGCGCGGGCTTGCTCACCGGACGTTATCAGCAACGCTTCGGGCACGAGTTCAATCCCGCCGCACCGAACGCTGGCTTGCCGCTCACCGAGACTACCATCGCCAACCGTCTCAAGGCCGCCGGCTACGCCACGGGCCTCGTCGGCAAGTGGCATCTGGGCAGCCAGCCCGCGATGCAGCCGCCACAACGCGGGTTCGACGAGTTCTTCGGCTTCCTCGGCGGTGCGCACAGCTACTTCGATGCGGGCGGCATCCTGCGCGGCACCGAGCCAGTGAAGGAACTCGATTACACCACCGACGCCTTCGGGCGCGAGGCGTGCGCGTTCATCGAGAAGCACAAGCGCCAGCCGTGGTTTCTTTACCTCGCCTTCAACGCCGTCCACACGCCGATGCACGCGACCGATGACCGCCTCGCGAAGTTCCCGAACATCGCCGACAAGCAGCGTCGCACTTACGACGCCATGATGCTCGCGATGGACGAGGCCATCGGCAAGGTGCGCGCCAAGCTCGCCGAGACCGGCCAGGCCGAGAACACGCTCGTCACCTTCATCAGCGACAACGGCGGACCGACGATGCAAGGCGTCACCGTCAACGGCTCGGTGAACCTGCCCTTGCGCGGCTCCAAGCGCACCACGCTTGAAGGCGGCGTGCGCGTGCCCTTCATCGTGTCGTGGCCGGTGAAGCTCAAGCCCGCCGTCTTCGCACAGCCGGCCATCCAGCTCGACCTCAACGCCACCGCGCTCGCCGCTGCCGGCGTAGAAGTGAAGCCCGAGTCAAAACTCGACGGTGTGAACCTCCTGCCCTTCCTCACTGGCGAGAAATCCGGCGCGCCGCACGCCGCACTTTACTGGCGCTTCGGCGACCAAATGGCCGTGCGCGCGGGTGACTTCAAGCTCGTCCGTTACGACACCACCGCCGACGGTGTGGCCGCCGGGCGCAAGGCCGGCACTTCACCGCTGAAGCTCTACAACCTTCGCGAGGACATCGGCGAATCCAAGGATCTCGCCGCCGCGCAGCCGGACAAGGTCAAAGAACTGCAGGCCAAGTGGGACGAATGGAATAAGTCCAACGTAAAACCGCTCTGGGGCGGCGGCCGTGCCGATAACGACGGTCCCGAACCCGGTGCACCCGCAAAGAAGAAGGGCAAGCAAAAGGACAAGCAGTGACGAGTCGACATCTCGACATCTGCACGCAGCTTTTGAACGAACACGCACTCTCATTAGCACCTAGCTTCAGCCGGGTGCTAATGAGACTTGCCCGACACCAACATTGCTCCACACCAACACCAAGCTTATGAAATTACGTTTACCCCCGGCACTTTGGTTGGCGCTGCTGACCTCCATCGCCACTGGCATTCACGCCGCCGACAAGTCGGCAAAAGCCACCGCGCCGTTCGGCGAAGCGCACGTTTACAAGCGCGTCGGCGAGCGCGAGTTGCGGCTGCACGTCATCAAGCCGTTGGATTGGAAGGCCACCGACCGCCGACCGGCGCTGGTGTTCTTCCACGGCGGCGGCTGGGTCGCCGGGACGCCGGTTCAGTTCAACGAGCAAGGCCAGTATCTCGCCTCGCGCGGCCTGGTCTGTGTGCAGGTTGAGTATCGCTTGCTCAAGGGCTCCGCGCCCGACGAGCCGCCGGCACAGTGCGTGCAGGACGCGAAGAGTGCGATGCGCTGGGTGCGCGCACACGCGGCCGAGTTGGGCGTGGACGCGGCGCGCATCGGGGCGGGCGGCGGTTCGGCGGGCGGGCATCTCGCGGCCTTCGTCGGGATGGTCGAGGGCAACGACGATCCGGCGGATGACCTGAAGGTTTCGCCGAAGGCCGCCGCGCTGGTGCTGTTCAATCCGGTCTTTGACAATGGTCCGGATGGCGGCTGGGGCACGAAGCGCGTGGGCAGCCGCTTCAAGGAATTCTCCCCGGCGCACAACATCAGCGCGGATGACCCGCCGGCCATTGTGTTCCTCGGCCGCAACGACAATTTGATTCCAGTCGCCACGGTTGAGCGGTTTCAGAACAACATGAAAGCTGCTGGAGTGCGCTGCGAAACACGCTTCTACACGGGCCAAGGCCACGGCTTCTTCAATCAGGAACCGTGGAAGACCATCACGCTGGCGGAGGCTGACAAGTTCCTCGCCTCGCTCGGCTGGCTCAAAGGTGAGCCGACGTTGAAAGTGCCGGAAACGCCCGTGCCGAGCAACGAACCGCAGAAAAAGGCTGCCAAGAAAGCCAAACAACCATGAAGCGTTACATTGCCCTTCTGCTTGCGCTTTGGGTCGTGAACGCCACGCCCGCCGCCGCAAAGCTGAACATCCTGCTCATCCTCTCCGATGATCACAGCTACCCGCATGTCGGCTGTTACGGGAACAAGGACATCCTGACGCCCAACCTCGACCAGTTCGCCGCGCAGGGTATGCGGTTCGACCGCGCCTATGTGACTTGCCCGCAGTGTGTGCCGTCGCGCGCCAGCATCTTCACGGGGCGGTCGCCGGTGGCGATTGCGATGTCGCGTTTCTCCGCGCCGTTGCCACGCGATGTGAAGACGTATCCCGAGGCGTTGCGCGCGGCGGGCTGGTTCACCGGCGTCGCGGGCCGCACGTATCACATGGACGGCGCGCCCACGTCGGCGGAGTCGCGCGCGGTGTTTGAGAAATACAAGCTGGCCACGTTTCCCGAGCGGCTCGACTATGTGAAGACCGCCGGGGACAACGAAGTTTCGCTCGGACAATTCAAGGAATTCCTCGACCTCAAGCCCAAGGATAAACCCTTCTTCCTCCAGCTCTGCTCGAACGACCCCCACCGGCCGCTCAACACGCATGGCCCGGTGAAACACGACCCCGCGAAGCTCAAACTGCCGCCGCACTATCCTGACACGCAGCTCGTGCGCGAGGACTTTGCGCGCTACTACGACGAGATTGCGCACTTCGACGTTTTCTTCGGCGAAGTCATGGCGGAGCTGGCGCGGCGCGGCCTCGCCGACAACACGATCGTGGGCTTCATGGGCGACAATGGTTGCTCGCAGTTTCGCGGCAAGGGCACGCTCTTCGAATTCGGCATCCACGTGCCGCTGCTCGTTCGTTGGCCGGGCAAGACCAAACCCGGCTCTTCGTCGGCCGAACTCATCAGCGGCGAGGACATCGCGCCGACATTCCTCGAAGCCGCCGGGCTGCCCGTGCCACCGGAGATGACGGGCAAAAGCTTTGCCAAGCTGCTGCGCGGCGAGCCGTTTCAGGGACGCCAGTTTGTCTTCGCCGAGCGCGGCGCGCACGGGTCCGGCCTGCCGGGCAACAGCGCGGTCTTCGACCTTGGGCGCGTCGTGGTGTCGAAGACGCACAAGCTGATTTACAACGCGCTGGGGCAGCTTCCGTATTGGCCGGTGGATTTTGCGGGTGATGCGTTTTGGAAGGAGATCGTGCAGCGGCACGAGGCTGGCAAGTTGGAGTCGAAGTTTGAGCAGCTCTACTTCGCGTCGCCGCGCCCCATGTTCGAGCTGTTCGATTTGGAGAATGATCCTGCGGAGTTCAACAACCTCGCGGGCAAGCTCGACGCCGTGACCGCCGAGCGCGAACTCAAGGCTGCGATGCAGGAGTGGATGATTCTCCAGCGGGATTACCTGCCGCTGCCCGTCACGCCGACCACTGGCCCCGGCGGCGCGGCGAAGAAAAAGCGCGCGGTGAAGGAATAGCGCTCACGGCAGCACCGAGAAGTTCACGTAGCCGATGAACATCTCGTTGAAGGTCTGCTCGCCGAATGTCACGGTCGCCGTGGGATCGGGGTTGTCGCGATTCTGTGTGGAGTTGTCGAATGCGCCGCTGCATTCGAGCCGTGTGCCGGGCGGCAGCACCTTGGGTTGTGCAAGCCGGTAGAGCGTCTGCCAGTGAAAGTCATATTTGGGGACGGAGAGGAGGATTTCGCGGGAGTTGTCCGGATACACAGCCTCGCACTTGAACCGCGCGCCTCGGTAGTGCATGTGCGGGCTGATTTCGTGCAGCAGCACGCTCTGGGTCGTGGACGGCGTGAGACTCGCGGTCACGGCCGGATAATCCGCTGCACCTGGCGGGATGCTAAAGGGTGCGATCCCAAAGAACGGAATACCGGTGAAGGAAATCAGGTCGTAGGCGGACTTGGTCTGGAGCTCGGCGGCGGGCGGCGCGGACGCGAGGTAAAGCCCCAGCTCCGTCACATCCGTCTCCGCCTGTCCGGTTGTGGTGTAGTGCAACTGAAATTTCAACGTCGTGCCCGCCGGCAGCAGCTTGCCTGTGCCAGCGGGAAACGCGACGGGTTCCATCCCAGGCACGTAGCCGGCGAAATAACCGTCCAGCCCCATGAACGCGCTGTTGTTTCCGAAATACACGAGGCAGTGATGCACGACGCGGCGGTTGCCCGGTCGCACCACGGCGGCACGCAGCCAGGCGTTTGTCGTCAGGGGATTCACCACGTTCACATACACGTAGTCCACGATGCCGTTGGCGGGGAGGTTTTGCGTGGGAATGCGCAGCACCACATCCGGCGTGCCGAGCGCGGGCGGCCAGGTTAAGGGGTAGCTGTCGATGGCGGGCGGCGTAACGGCGAGCGGGTCCGCGTCGGGTCCACGCGGTGCGCCGTCGTTGACCCATTGGATGAGCAGCGCGGCCTCGTCCGGTGTGAGGGAAACATCGTTGGTGAAGCTGCCGTATTGCGGGTCGGCGTGCCACGGCGGCATGCGGCGCGCGAGCACTTCGTTTTTGATCGAGCGCGAATAATTGCTGACGACCGTGTAGTTCGTCATCGCCCACGTGCCGATGCTGCCGACGCTGTGGCAACGGACGCACTTGGCCTGAAACAGCGGCGCGATGTCCGCCGCGTAGGTGTAGTTGGCGCGCACCGGTAGTGGGATTACGCAGCCCTGCGGCACCGTGCGGCTGGGCGTGACGACGCGCCCGGCGAGGAAGCTGGCCAGTGCGTTCGACACGTAATTCTGCGTGGACGGCAGCCGGGGCAGGGTGAAGCTCGGCCGGTCATCCAGCGCACCTTGGTAAAAGAGCCGCCAATTCCCGGTGTCGAAGCAAAACGCCTCGGTGGTCGCGCGCACGCCCAGCTCGCGCGCGACGAGCTGGCCCGTGTCCTGCATGACCGGCAGATCGATGCCGAGCGTCGTGGCCTGCGCCGCGATGTTCGTGCGCGTCTCGTTACGGGTGGAGTTGAGCAGGAGGAAGCGCACGCCCTGTGGTTCGAACTGGTCACGCAACGCCTTGATCGTCGGCACGCTGGCTTGCGAGTTCGTGCAGTTCACGGCGGTGAAGATCAACACCACCGCGCGGTAGCTGTCGAAGTAGGCCAGCTCGCGCGAACGATCTGTATGATCCATCAATCGGAAGTCGTTCGCGAAAAAAGGCGGCCGCGCCGACGCCGGAGTGACCACGCGATAAAACCGCTGCGGAGCCGAGGCCGCCGAGCTGTCCCACCACGGATGCTCGCTGTTGGTGGTGGTGAGTGTGATCAGCTCGCTCCAACTGTTCGTGAGCGCCGGCGTGGCGGTGCCTTGCAGGATGTGCTCGCGGCCCACCGGCCCGCGAATGCCCAGCCGCAGCGGCCCGGCACCGGGCGTGATCGTGAGATCCGCCGGCTGCGCGAGCAGCGAGCCGCTCAGGCAGATGAACGCGACGAAAACTGAAGCGCGCATGGTGTGTGGACCATGGCACAAACCGCAGCCTTCGGGAATGGCGATTTGCACCAGCGCAACTGCGCCGGAGTTGCACGAATTGGCAGGCCGGTTACAGTCGCCGCGACGTCCACCGATGCATTCAGCAACTTCATCTCGCACCATGAAACAACACCCTACCCAATCCCGCCGTCATTTCCTCGCCACCACCGCCACCGCGGCGCTCGTCGCGCCGCACGTGCTCACTGCGCAGAAGTCGGATAAGCAACTCATCATCGGCGCGGGCGAGCATCGCTACGAAGTGCATCACAATTGGGCGCAGCTCCCGGCCCAATACTCCTGGCAGACCACTCACAACGTCGCGGTGGATCACGACCAGAACCTCTACGTCATCCACGAGGGCCGCGAGAACTTGAAGGATCATCCCTCCATTTTTGTATTCGACCGCGAAGGCAAATTCATCCGCGCGTTTGGCAAACAATTTCAAGGCGGCGGCCACGGCCTTGAAGTCCGCACCGAGGGCAAGGAACAGTTCCTCTGGGTCACTGCCTATCAGCAGATCAAGAGCTTCGCCAAGCTCACGCTCAAGGGCGAAACGGTCTGGCAGAAATATGCCCCCATGGACTCCGGCGTCTATCTCAAGGACGAGGACACCAAGCCCATCAAACGCTGGGGCCGCGATGCCTTCATGCCCACAAACTACGCGTTCCTCCCCGACGGCGGCTTCTACCTCGCCGACGGCTACGGCTCGTATCGCATCCACCGCTACGACAAGGACGGCAAGTGGCTCGCGAAGTTCGGCGAGCCTGGCAAGGAGAACGGCCAGTTCAACACACCGCACGGCGTCTGGCTCGACGACCGCGGCGGTCGCCAGCCTTCCGTCGTTGTCTGCGACCGCGCGAACAAACGCCTCCAATGGTTCACGCTCGAGGGCAAGCACGTGAAGACGCTCGACGGTTTCATTCTCCCCGCGAACATTGACACGCACAAAGACGTGATGCTCGTGCCCGACCTCAGCGCCCGCATCACACTGCTGGACAAGGATGACAAAGTCATTACGCACCTCGGCGAGGACCCCGAGTGGCGCGCGGCCGTGCTCAAGGACGGCATGAAACTCCGCCGCGAGGAAAAGGGCGAAGGCTGGGTCTCCGGGAAGTTCCTGCATCCGCACGACGCCTGCTTTGACGCCGCCGGCAACATATTCGTCGCCGAGTGGGTCAACACCGGCCGCATCACCAAGCTGCGGAAGGTGAGTTAAAGCTTGCTTGGGCGTGCTGGAGCATCACGCCAAACCGCCGTCGTGCAGCTCGGCCAGGCGGCGGGCGATGGTGGCGTTGCAGCGCTGGGCCTCCTGCTCAGCCGCGGTTAGTGTCGGGTAAAGGCTGGTGCGCAGGCACGTTCGCACGCGTCCGCTGATACTGACTTCGTAGGTGGTTTCACGCGTGTCCAGCACCTCGCCCGACAGGACGACGTAGCCCGGGTGGTTCACGGCGTTCTCCGCAGTGACGGGTTCCAGATGGAGCACCCACACCGGCTGGCCGGCGCAGATGGGGCTGGGCCGTTCCTGCGCCTCCTGCTGAAGGCGTGCAAAGCTGGCAACGCGGGCTTCTTCGGCGTCGCGATAGACACCTGCCATTTCAGCGACGAGTTCACGGGATGCGTCCTTGCTCATGGAGCGATGGGGTTGTTCATTTCCGGCCGAGGCAGACCGCTTCCTTCATGCTGCGATGAAAGATGTGACCGCCCGCATAGGAAAGTGAGTTGAGGCTCCACGTCTGGCCGGGTTGGCCGAGGTCGTTGACGGCGAGAAGCGCCTTGTCGTCGAGCACGGCGGCGCGGCCGTCGAGGACGTAGGTGACGCCCATCATCGTGGTAAAATACACTTTGCCACCGACGGCCGCCGGGCTGCCGAGATAGCCCCACCACCAGCCGTCGCCCTGCGAACGCTTGTCCGAGGCGACGTCGATACCGCGCGAGTTGATCGTGGAGGACTTCTGCGGCTTGTTCCAAATAAGCTCATCGGGCTGGCCCGCTGCCCGCACGACAGACACGGGCACTTCGAGGTATTCCACCTTACCGGTTTCCAGATGCACGCGGCCCACGCAGTAAGGCGGGCCGAGCTTTTGCTTGCCGCTCTCCGTGTAGCAGAGGAACCAGTGCCAGTCGCCGAGCAGGATGTTGCAGAACTGCGCAGGAAAGACTTTCAACGGCGGCGTCTGCTTCGTGAGGTCCGCAACTGCGAGCAGCTCATGCTTGCCGGTCGCAGGATTAAAGCGCCGCCAATCCACTTGTTTCACAAGCGATTGCGAGCGGAGGAGCTTGCCGGTCGCGGTATCGAGCACCTGATGTTCGGAGGCGTCGAGGTCGAACCACGCGGCGTATTTCGCATTCCAATGCATGGTGTAGCAGGCCTTGCTGCGGTTGGTCTCGAAGCGCCAGATCGTCCGGCCCTCCTTGCCCGGCGCGAGGCTGGTGAGGCTCAGGCCGATGGGCAGCTCGGGCACGCCGTGATACGCCCCGCGACCTTGCAGCACGGCGGGCGTGCCATCCGCGAGGCGACCGAAAACGGGCGTGTTGTAATGCGTCATCGCGTCGTCGGCGACCCACAGCGTGCGACCGGTGTGCTTGTCTAGGGCACGGATGTAGTTCCACGGATCCTTGCCCTCGCGCTTGGGATCGTCCGTGTCGCGCGGCTCCATGTTGAGCAGCGCGTTGTTGAAGAGGATCGGCTCGAACTGCTTGTTGAACGGACGGCCCCCGGTCGGCTGCCACTCGCGGAACCAGACCTGCTTGCCAGTGAAGTCATAGCAGCCCACGGAACCGCAGGCATTGAAGAACCACACGTGCTGGCCATCGGTGACCGGCGAGGGCGAGGTTGCATCGCTGAAGAAATACGCCGGCACGCTGGTCTCGCGGCCGGGCAGATTCACGGTCCAGAGGATTTTGCCGGTCTTCGCGTCGAGGCAATGGCCGATGATGTCCTTGCCCAGCGGCGGTTTGCCATCCTCGGGTTTGAGCGTGGTGAGGAACACCCGGTCGCCCCAGATGGCGATGCCGCCCTGACCGGTCTCCGGCAGCGTGGTGCGCCAGACGACGCCCTCATCGCGGGCGACGCTCCACTTGACAGGCGCGTCAGCGGCCTCGACGGACCACGTGCCGTTCGGCCCGGCGGCCTGGGGCCAGTGCGCAACGGCGGCGAGCGCAGTGGCGGCCAGCGAGAGCGTGAGGACAAAGAATCGCAGGAAATGCATGCGCGAGCTTGGACGCCGCTGCGCGGAAATCAACAGCGCGATTCACACAGCTCGGAAAAACCCTGGCACGAATCGACACTCGACATCTCGCTCTGCCCGCCCAAACTTTTCCTCCCATGTCGCACGCCGATTTCGTCCACCTGCACCTGCACACGGAGTATTCGCTCCTAGATGCCGCGTGTCGGCTGGACAAGCTCGCCGAGCGCGCGCACGACCTGAAGTTCCACTCGATGGCGATCACTGACCACGGCGTGCTCTACGGCGCGGTGGATTTTTACAAGGCCGTCCGCGAGAAGGGCATCAAGCCCATCATCGGTTGCGAGGTCTATGTGGCGCACGGCAGCCGCTTCGACAAGAAGGCTGGCTCGGGCGGCGGCGGCAAGGAGGTCTATCAGCACTTGCTCCTGCTCGCGAAGGACGAGGACGGCTATCGGAACTTGGTCAAGCTCGTCACCGCCGCGCATCTCGAAGGCTTCTACTACAAGCCGCGCGTGGACAAGGAACTTCTCGCCGCACATCACGACGGCCTCATCGCGCTCTCCGGCTGTCTCGCCAGCGAGATTTGCCAGCACCTCATCCACGATCAAGTGGACAAAGCGCGCGCGTCCGTGGACTGGTTCAAGCAGACTTTCGGCGCGGAGAATTTTTACCTAGAACTTCAGAACCACGGCATCCCCGAGCAGGCGAAAGTGAACCGCCACCTCATCCCGTGGGCGAAGGAGTTCGGTCTCAAGCTGGTCGCGACCAATGACGTTCACTACGTCGAGAAAGGCCACTCCGCCGCGCACGATTGCCTCGTGTGCATTGGGCGGCAAGTGAACCTTACCGACACCAAGCCGCGCTACGTCCCCGGGCAGTTCTACCTCCGCAGCGCGGACGAGATGAAGGCACTCTTCGCCGAGACGCCCGAGGCGGTGACGAACACTGTCGAGGTCGCGGAGAAGTGCAACGTGGAGTTCGACTTCAAGACGCTTCACTACCCGGTCTTCCACCCGCCGGAGACTTACACGCGCGAAGGCTACCTGCGGAAGCTGCTGGCCGAGGGCCTGGGCCGCCGCTACACGCTCGATGTGAAGGCGGTCGGGAACACGTTCGTGGTCGAGGGCATCCGCGAGCCGAGGAAGCTGCCGACGTTGAGTAGTGAAGAGTGGTTAGTAATTAGTAATCAGTCGGGCGCGGTGGATGCCGGCGGCACGACTAATCACTCAGCACTAATTACTTCTCCCCCCATCGCCGCCGCCATCAAGCTCATCCTCGACCGCCTCCAACTCGAGCTCACGGTCATCGAGAAGACCGGGTTCATCAGCTACTTCCTCATCACGGCGGACTTCGTCGCGAAGGGCCGCGAGATGGGCGTGGCGTGCGTGGCGCGCGGTAGCGCCGCCGGCTCGCTTGTCACCTACCTGCTGGACATCGCGAATGTTGACCCCATCCGTTACAACCTGCTCTTCGAGCGCTTCCTGAATCCCGAGCGCGTCAACCCACCCGACATTGACATCGACTTCGCCGACGACCGTCGCGCCGACGTCATCGAGTATGTGCGGCAAAAGTATGGCCGCGATTCGGTCGCGCAAATCATCACCTTCGGCACGATGGGTGCGAAGTCCGTCATCCGCGACGTGGGCCGCGTGATGGGCCTCAGCTACGGCGAGTGCGACCGGCTGGCGAAGATGGTGCCCGCCGAGCTGAAGATGGATTTGGCCAAGGCGCTCAAGCAGTCCCCCGAGTTCAAGACCGCATACGAGACTGAGGAGGTTACGCGCGAGCTCGTGGACAACGCCTTCGTGCTCGAAGACATCGCGCGCAACTCCAGCGTCCACGCAGCCGGCGTGGTCATCGGCGACCAACCGCTCGTGAACCTCCTGCCGCTCAAGCAGGACGAGGACGGCACCATCGTCACCCAATACCCGATGGGCCCCGTCGGCGACCTCGGCCTGCTGAAGATGGACTTCCTCGGGCTCAAGACGCTTACCGTCATCCGCAACGTCTGCGACATGGTGAAGCAGACGCAGGGCGTGAGCATCGCCGTGGACGACCTGCCGCTCGACGACGCGAAGGCTTACGACCTGCTCAACAAGGGCAACACCGTCGGCATCTTCCAGTTGGAATCCGGCGGCATGCGCGACCTTTGCCGGAAGTTCCAAATCAGTTCCGTCGAGCACATCACCGCGCTCGTGGCGCTCTACCGCCCCGGCCCGATGGACCTGATTCCCGACTTCATCAAGCGGCGCCACGGCGAGGTGGAGATTGCTTACGAACACCCGCTGTTGGAGAGCATCTCGAAGGAAACTTACGGCGTGCTCATCTACCAGGAGCAGGTGATGCAGGCCGCGCAAATCCTCGCTGGCTACACGCTCGGCGGCGCGGATTTGCTGCGCCGCGCGATGGGCAAGAAAAAGGCTGAGGAGATGGCCCAGCACCGCAAGCTCTTCGTGAAGGGCGCGAAGGAGCGGAATCAAATTCCCGAGTCGAAGGCCAACCAGATTTTCGACCTGCTGGAGAAGTTCGCTGGCTACGGCTTCAACAAGTCGCACGCCGCCGCCTACGCGATCGTCGCCTATCAGACCGCGTATCTGAAAGGCAACTACCCTGTGGAGTTCCTAAGCGCGATGATGACGAACGACATGGGGACGCAGGAGAAGCTCAAGATTGTCCTCGATGAAGCCAAAGCCCTTGGTGTGGAAGTGCTGCCGCCGGATGTGAACGACGGGCAGGCTTACTTCTATCCGTCCTCCGGTAGCAGCCGACGTGAGGAGGCTCCAGCTTCCGAATCGGCAATCGGCAATCGGCAATCGGCAATCAGAAATGCCATCCGCTTCGGCCTGGCCGCCATCAAAGGCGTCGGCGAGGCCGCCGTGAAGGGCATCATCGAAGCGCGCGACAAGGGTGGGAAGTTCACCAGCCTCACCGACTTCTGCGAGCGCGTGGATTCGCGCACCGTCACCCGCAAAACCTTGGAAGCCCTCATCAAGTGCGGCGCGTGTGACAGCTTGGGCGAGACGCGTGCTTCGATGTTCGCTGCGCTCGATCGTGTCATGGCCCGCGCCGCCAGCGCCGCTGCGGATCGCCTGCGCGGCCAGGTCTCACTCTTCGGCATGATGGAGGAGCCGGCCGCGAGCGCGAAGGCGGAGAAGTCCGCCCAGCTTCCCGAGTGGCCGCAGCACGAGCTGCTCGCGCACGAGAAGGAGCTGCTCGGCTTCTACGTCACCGGCCACCCGCTCACGCCGTTCGCGCCCTTGCTCGAACGGTTTTGCCTCCACAACTCCACCACCGCCAAGACGCTTCAGCCGCGCTCCATGACACGCATCGGCGGCATGGTCGGTGCCGTGCAGCAAGGCCTGAGCAAGAAGAACGGCAAACCCTTCGCGATTGTCACGCTCGAGGACTTGGAGGGCACGTTCTCGATGCTTCTGTTCAACGATAACTACGACAAGTTTCGCGAGTTGCTTGTCCCGCAGAAGGCGCTCCTCGTCGTGGGCGAAGTCAACAACGACGAAGACAAACCCAAGCTCTTCCCCAGCGAAATCCTGCCGTTGGAAGACGCGCCACGGAAGTTCACCAAGCAAGTTCACCTCCGCCTTTATCCTGCGCACGTGGACGCTGCGAAGCTCGAAGCCATGCGCGCCCTCGTCGAGGCTCATCGCGGTAAATGCCCGCTCTTCCTCTGCTTCCGCTATCCGGATGCGCCGCCGCTTTTCATTGAAACCCACGAGCGTTACGCCGTCGCTCCGAGCGTTGCCTTCCAACGCGCCGTGGACGAACTGCTCGGCGAGGAGACGTATTACGCGAAGGTGGACACCTCGGCTCCTGAGCGGCCGAAGCGTGCGTGGGAACGGCGCGGCGGGGGCGATGGCGGTGACGAGTGAGCGGGCAGGTGGAAAAGTGGGATAATGAGAAAGTGAGACTTGCACTCTGCGGCCGCTCACTTTCCCACTTTCCTAACTGCTCGGCTGCTCACCGCTGCCACACGCGCAGCGGGCTGGAGAAATCATCCGTCCACACGCCCACGCTGGCGCGGCCTTCGAGCGGCGACCAGCGCGTGCGACGTTGGAAGCCGACCAAGTCCACTTCGCTCCGCGCCATCACCACCCAGTGCGCTTGCTCGCGACCAGTGGCGAACTCCGCCTCGGTCAACGACATGTCATCGCAGCCCAGCGCGACGAGGCGCAGGTCTTCAGCCAGATTCGCCAGCACTGGTTCGAGGTCGAGGTAGCGGTTCGAAATGTGAAATGCAAGCATCCCGCCGGGCGCAAGCTTGCGCAGGTAAAGCGCCACTGCCTCGCGCGTGATGAGATGCACGGGAATGGCATCCGAGCTGAACGCGTCGAGCACGAGCAGGTCGTAGCCGCCGTCCGCTGCCTCGCACAGCCGCAAGCGCGCATCACCTTCCACTAGCCGCGTCTCCGCTGCAGCGGACCGGGCGAGGAAGGTGAAAAAGTTCGTGTCCTGCGCGATGCGGAGCACCGATGGATCAATGTCATAGAAGGTCCACCGCTCGCCGGGTCGCGCGTAAGCCGCCATCGAACCCGCGCCCAGGCCGATGACGCCGACGCTCCGTGCCGGCAGTTGCAAACCGTCGGCACGGGCCGCGAACACCTTGAACACATCGCCTAATGGTCCTTCGCGGTGGTAGAAGGTAAGTGGCTCGGCCGCCCGTGCCGCGTCCAGAAACTGCCGCCCGTGGATGGTGCGGCCGTGGACGATTTGCCGGGCGTCGCCCGTGGGTGAGAGCGTCACGCGGGTGACGCCGAAAAAGTTGCGCTCCACATGAAGCGTCTTGCCGAAGCCGCCGGTGAAGCACGCCGCTCCGAGAAACACCGCGCCCAGCCCAAGCGCAAACCGGCGCGGCGAATCCACAAGCAGGAAGCACAGCAGCAGCGGCAGGCCGAAAATGGCGAGCGACTGGAGTTGGGCGGGCAGTAGCTTCGCCGGTGGCAGGAACGCCGCGAGCGCGGCGGTGAGCACCGCGAGGCAAAGCGGCCAAAGGAAGTCGGATGCTGGACGCTGGATGCTGGATGCTGGGGGAGCGCCGAGCATTGCTCGGCTTTGAGCCATTGCGTCGGTCGTGCCGAGCGATGCTCGGCGCTCCGTCTCCATTCGCAGCCAGCACGCGGCCAAGAGGGCGAGCGGATATTCCACCACTGAGTTGCACAGCATTGGCGCGAGCAGGGAGTTGAACAAGCCGCCGAGCACGCCGCCGAGCGACATCCACAGGTAGAAGTCCGTGAGTTGCTCCGCGTCGGGACGGGCGGCGGCGAGGCGCGCGTGGCAGACCATCGTGGCAAGGAAGAACACGCCGAGGTGCAGGCCCAGCACGAGCCAGGCGGGTTCGCTCAGGCCGGCGCACATTTGGTAGGCGAGGGCCAGCGCGCCGATGGGCAAAGCGCGGGATAGCAACTTCGCCGGGATGAACTGCCGACGCGAAAAGACCAGGACAAACGTGAGCAGATACAAAGCGAGCGGCAGCACCCACAGCAGCGGCATGGAGGCGACATCGGTGGTGATGTAAGTGGTCACGCCCAGCAGGAGGCTGGAGGGCACGGCGGCACAGACGGCCCAGTGGAGGCGGCGGGTGAAACTGCTTTCCTTCT
>RFVF01000310.1 GCA_009922615.1 Pseudomonadota bacterium | reverse complement strand
TCGTAAAGTTATGGCTAAGGCCGTTGCAGAATCTAGCCTTGGAGCAAAGTTAGACCAACGAGGTGCTGAATTACTTGCACGCTACATCAAGCACGGTGATATTGAGAATCTTTTGGCAAGCGTTTCTGAAGGTGGAAAGAACGCCGTTCGTGGTCTTGACCAATATCTTAAAGTTACTGAAGACGTATCAAAGTACGGAAAGTCTGCAATTCTTAGTACAAAGGGTAAACTTTACAAGAATAAGGTTGGCTCTCAGTTCGTCACAGAGAATCCTTTGCTGAGCGAAGAATCACGTGTAGGCTGGCTAGTCAAACTTGGAATGTTCGGATCTTCAGATCTTCGCCGTATAGCCATCACTAACCTTTCAGATGGGCTACCACGCGAGCAGGCAATCAAGTCTATTCGTGAGTACCTAGATAACTTGCCTGAAAAGGCTCGTGGACGCTTCCAGTTGTACTCAGCAGGTGGAGACACAACTCAACACGCTACCGCTCTTTATGACGATACACGCTTGTACTTCTCTAAGCGTAATGGCGAACTCAATAAGGAACTTCTCAATAAGGTAAGAAAATATGACAAAGACGGTAAGGTCGTTGTCGATACAAAAAGTCTTACTATTGATGACCTTCCTACAGCAGATCGTCTCGACTTAGCGCCAGAGGCAATCTCGATTCCTCGTATGATTCCAGTAAGCGATAGCAATAACTTCGCTTCAGATATTATGGAGTGGGGCTGGGACAAGATGGGCGAGGCTAACGCCCGCTTCTCTCGCTATCCAATGGTTATTGATTCCATCATCAATATTCAAAAAGAGATGGAAGACTCAGGCTTTTGGAAGCACTATATGGACAAGATGACTGCTGGCAAGACTGGCGCAGAACTTACAGTCGCTCAGGATATGGCAGAGAAACATCTTCTCTCTATTGCAGAGGATTGGGCAAAGCAACGAGTCATTGCATTCGTTGATAACCCTGAGGTTCGTAGCCAGTTGGCTATGAGCGTAAAGAACTTTGCTCGCTTCTATCGTGCAACTGAAGACTTTTATCGCCGTATGGTACGCACTGTACGCTACAACCCAGAGGCTTTAACAAGAGCAAGCCTTACTTATGAAGGAATTTCTCACTCTGGCTTCGTGCAGAC
>RFVF01000309.1 GCA_009922615.1 Pseudomonadota bacterium | reverse complement strand
GCGGGATTACGCAGAGCATTTCGGCGGCGGCAACGTGAACGTCGCGCCGGCTGGCGTCGAATGCGCGCAACGCTTCGATGCAATCGAAATTCAGTTCAGCAACCGCGCACCGGCTGAACTGTTCGCACATCCCCGAGCCATTTAGGTAGGTGAAATCACGCGCCTTGCAATAATTCCACCACTGCGAATTCCAAACATCATCAAACCAGTCCTCGCGCGGAACCATGACGTAGGGCGCGCGGAGCATGGAAGGAAAGCGCACGTCGGGCGCTAGCCTGCTAATGTGCGTAAGCCACTCAATCGCCGGGATGATTAGCGGCTCGCTCACAGCTTGCTCGCCAGCTTTGAATTGAACTCACTTCCGCCCGCACCGCTCGCGGTGATCTTTGGATTAACAAGCGAATCCTTAAACTTCGCCAACACCAGCGGCTGCACGTCAGAAGGAACGCTGGCTTTGACGGATGCCGTCAGCTTCTCGCCAATCGCCTCGGGCGCGTCGGCGCGGGCAAAGGTCGTTTCGATGATGCCTTGGAGCTTGCCTTGCCACGGCCTAACTTCCTTCACGCTTTGGCCAAGCTCAGAGAGGCCAAACGAAAGCGCGAGCTTCGCCGCTTGCTTCGCCGCGTTCTGCGTTGCCGGCGAGAGTCCGTCCCATTTGTCCCGCAGCGAGGAGCAACCCACGCCACACGCCAGCAGCCCGCAGAGCAGCAACGTCGCGCGCCCGGCCAGCACTTGCTTGTTGCCCGCGTCGGGCGGGTCCGCCGGCGGTGCAGGATGCTTGTTGGTGAAGTAGCCAAGCGCGACCGTGACAAGCGCAGCGACGGCCTTGCCCGCCTCGTCTTTGTTGCCCGTGGCGAGCTTGGCGAAATCAATGTTTCCCGCTTGCAACGCGCCTAGGATGATGCCGAGGATAGTTGTGAGTTTGTCCGTATTCATGGTGTTACCTTTCCGTGTTATATCTTCGCTCTTGACCGGCCTCTAACTTCGCAACCTTCAATTCCAGTTGCCGCACCTGCTCGCGCAGCGGCGCGATGCCGTCGCTTACCGCGTCGCGCACCATCGACTTGCCGCCCGCTGCCATGAGTCCTAGCAGCCCGACGACTACCCACTTGCGAACCTCCTCAACGAGTGTCTTTGTTCT
>RFVF01000308.1 GCA_009922615.1 Pseudomonadota bacterium | reverse complement strand
AGTGCCCGCCCAATCAAACGACGTGCCGCTAAACTCATTCGTCGCCACTGAATAAAGCAGCTTGGTTTCGTCCGATGCGTTCCAAGCTTGCTTCTGTGCTAAAGCTTGGCTGAACATGTCCACGCCGCTGCCAACGCCTGCATTGGTTGCCCATTCCGCATCAAGGCTCAACCCATTGAACTTTTTGAACGCCTTCGGGTCTGTCACCCCGAGCGTCTGAACGCGCCGGCTGGTTAGATAGAAGCTCGACGCGTCGCCGGAGACATTGTGCATGTTCTCGACGCTGCTTCCTGTAGTTGCGGAGCCGGTTGAGAGATCGTAGATGTTCGCGGCGATTGGATTTAGGGCCATCAAATAGCCGTCAACGCATGCGATAGAGGAAAGCTGATTCGTCAGGAACGCGCCGCTGGAAACCGCGTTGAAGCCGCCAACCAAATCGCCGCTGGTAGGGTCTAGAATCCACGCGAAATTGGTCCCCGCTCCGTTCCGGCTGCGAGCCTGCGCCGCTCCGTAAATGATATTGCCATCACGCGTAGTTTGAATGAAGTTCGTCGTGCCGTTGAACTGGTTTAGAGCCGCGAATCTTGATGAGAACGTCGTGCGCGATGTCGTTGGGCTTTTGTAAAACTTGGCCGCGCGCAACGCCGTCGCGCCGCCGTAACTGGTGAACGTGCCGGCCAGATAGAACGCGCGCGGGCTGTCCGTGCTGCCCCAGTCCCAGCCGTCGCCACGGTCCACAAAGACGCGATAGCCCTTGGTTAGGAATAGCGGTTGCTCCGCGCGCATTTTCCAAAGCGAGTTGACACGCTTGGCAAACGCATTCCATCCGGCGGCGGTATCAAGGCCGGGAATGGAAATCTGCCGCAAGTTGCGCGGGTCTGAAATCATTGGTCGACGGTCAAGAGCCAACCCGACTCTGCCTTGGTGACTCGCAGCGGCGGAACGGCGATCATGCGCGAAATGGCGTTCACCTTGCGAAAGAGCAGGTCAACGATCTCCGCGCGCATCAGCGGGTGCGGGTCGCCCGGCTGGATGTTGTCAGGTAGCGGCGTGTCAATCGGGAGGCTCATTGCGCGATGCAATAGCGGGTTGCGCGCTGGTAGATGTTGCCCATCCAACGCGTCAGGACTGAGGACACGACGCAGATTTTATCT
>RFVF01000307.1 GCA_009922615.1 Pseudomonadota bacterium | reverse complement strand
TCCAACTGCTGCTCGGCGGCATCAGTATCGTAAGTCGTCAGGACTTGCTGCTGTCCCTTGCCATCTGTCGCCAGATCGTTCAACTGCACTCCGTACTTCGCCGCATTACCCAGCGAGTACGTCTGCTGTGCCTGCACCAGGTTGCTCGCCTGCGAGCGGCGGAGCTGCACCTCTACTTCCTTCAACTGCCGGAAGTCATCCGAGTCCATGTCCTTTCCTGCCTGACCGCCTTGGTTGCTGCGATTGCCCTGCGGGTTGGCACTGCGCTTGTAGTTGAAGAGCTCGCCGTTCGCCTCGTTCAGTTTACCGGAGGAGAGCAGGCTGCTTAACCGACCCAAACTCGACTTCGATTCAGAGTCGCGTACTTCCCTGTTCTTGGCCTCCTGGCGTGAGTAGTCCGTCGCGGAGTAGTTCACCGTCACCACCGGCGCACCGCTCAGGTCGCGGCCCATGGTGCCGCCGAAGTCCGTGTATTCGTAGTCCGGCGGCAGGAGCAGTTCCCAGCGCGCGTTCTTGAGCGGCACGTCAAACTTTGGCGAGGCCAGGGCCACGCCGCCCTGGCGCTTGGGAAACTGGTCCGCCGCCACGTAGGTGAACTCCACCGGCAACGCTGCGTCACCACCGGATTGTTCCAACGGCAACAGCAGCTTGCCCGCCTGCTTCGTCGGGCGCACGGGCTGGCCGTTGACGAACGCGCTCCAGACCATCGCGCCGGCGGGCAGCTCGACTTCCAGGAACTGCCGGCCGTTGTTCCGCATGGACAGCGTGACTTCCGTCATCATCTGGCCATCGTCGGCTACGACGGTCGTAAGGCGTGCGCTGTCCACAAGGGCCTGCAACACCGCCGCCTCGGCGAAGCGCTGTGACAGCACCGCCAGCTTCCAGCCGGGCCGCAGGTAACGCCACGTGAGAACCAGTTGCTCGCCCTTCGTGCCGCTCGCGTAACTGGCGGCGGATACCCACAATTTCCCGGTAGCGGCGGATCAACTCCCAACTGAAACCGTGCACCGCCAATTTGTCCTGCGGCCACCAGGCCTGCATACCGCGTCCGACCATCTGCGGACCGCCTATTCCGCACACCTCCAGCGTAGTCCAGCGCGCCTGCATGCCCTCGATCAAGCGACCGGCCAGCAAGTCGCCTGAGGCTTCGCCAGCAACCATACCAACCC
>RFVF01000306.1 GCA_009922615.1 Pseudomonadota bacterium | reverse complement strand
ATCGCTTTTCTCTCAGCTTCGCCTTTGGTTTACATAATCTGGTCATTACCACGTTATGTTAACCTTCGTTATTATCACCCTCTTGACTTTCGATTTGTCAACATCTATTTATTTCACTCCATCGTGCTACACTCCGCACTCACAATGCCCCGACCCGTTGGCCCGTGTTTCGACTCATCATGGCGGCACCGCACCGTTATTCGCCCCAGCACCATCACCGAGTGCGATCGCTTCTTCCGCGCTCACTACCTCCGCCGCCGTCCAGCAGTCGTCACACTTGTTCTCGCTGTCGTCATTGATGGCGTTTCTCGCGGCATGGTGTGCTTCGCGATGCCACCGCGTGAGACGGCGAGGCGTTATGGATGCGTCGTATGGGAACTGGCGCGGCTTTATCTTGAAGACTTACTACCTGCCAACACTGAGAGCTTTGTGATTGGTCAGGCTATTCGCTACGTTCGCTCGCACCACAGAGACGTTGGCCTGCTCGTTAGCTACGCCGACCCGTCGTTTGGACATAAGGGTCTAATCTATAAGGCGTCTAACTGGAAACAGGACGGGCGCACAGATGACAACCGGCGGACACCTCGCTTCGACATGGTAGAGGATTCATCCGATCTGCTTGGGCCTACGCGGAAGCGTTATTCACGCGCAGCGCACGCTCCAGCGTCCGTTGAACTGCGCCGACTCCCGAGGGCATCCAAGCATCGCTACGTCTACGCCTTATGATTTTGCCGTCACGTCAATCGTCGAAGTACGAGATCACGCCGTTTCCCCATCAGGCCGAATGGATTCTCGCGGGTGAGGGCTGGACGCTGACCGATCAGGCTCCGCAACCAGGCCAACCATCGCAGTTAGTTATGCTGGAAGATGAGGCGATCGAACCACGGCTGATTGTGCCGCGTCCCGGTGGGCCGGCTCACGTTCTCGCTGACCTCGCCGGCTTCAAGGGCGGGAAGTCATGGAGCGGGGCGATGTGGATGAGCGGCTACGCTGGCGTCGATGGTGCGGTAGACATCATCGGCCTTGAATACGACACCTGCGAGCCTGAATTCAACTACTTGCTTGAGTTTCTGTTGTCCGAGAGGGGTCTAGGACTTGCCACCACGTCGCTAAGAAACAATAAGAAAGATGGCGCGATGTGGTTTACACTCGAAAACGGCGCTCACTTC
>RFVF01000305.1 GCA_009922615.1 Pseudomonadota bacterium | reverse complement strand
CAAACGTCCGCCCAATGCGCATCCGGTAAAACAACCTCGGGAACCGGGCCAGCGCCTCCGGGTCGATCAGGCTGGTCAGGTTGGTGACGGCAGTGAATGTGTGCCGCGGCACCCAATTGATCAGGTTGGTTGAGGACTCGAGGGTGTAGGTCTGGTTCGACACGCCGATCAAATTGACGCCGATCTGTTTGAAGGCGGTCCCGATCACCGAGTAGTTCGTAAAGCCGGGCGCAGGAAAGCTGTTCGCCGTCACCGTCAGCGTCAGCGCACGGTTGGTCACGGAATTCGCCGTGTCTTTCGCCCGGAAGCTCACTGGGAAGATCCCGCTTTCGCCCGGCGTGCCGATGATCTCACCCGTGGCCAAGTTCAAATCTAGACCGCTGGGGAGAAAGCCCGACTCGATGCTCCATTCCGTCACCGGCTGCGTGCCCCCCTGACTGCTGAGGAGGAAACTGTAAGAAGCTCCCTGCGTGGCGTTGGGCAGATTGGCGGTGGTGATCTGCAACGGCTGGGGCACGCGCGTCCAAAAACTCACATACTGGTTGCCGACCGTGTCCACGAAGAGGGCTTGAATGGAACTCACATTTGTCCAAACGACCGAGGCAGTCGGCGTGTGGTTCGTGGTCGCGGGGAGAATGGTATTGTTGTAGTCATTACCAGCATCATAGAGCCGCCCACGGTTCTTTGCTCATTTGCTAGGTCTTCATATCCTGGAAAAAAGGCCAGTTGAATGGCCACGTCTCCTTTCCCCACAACAATCTTAACCGTCACGCCCTCAACGACTTGCCGTTTCTCATCGTGGTTCAAGAGCGGCCAGCGGTCGTAAAGGTCCTTCGATTTGCTCAGGATGGTATCGCTCGACAGGTGGTCCACCTTGAGCACGTCCACCCGCGCCTCGATCTTGGGCAGTTCCTCGTCCAACTGCTTCATCCGGGTGTCGAGCGGCTGGAACAGCCGGTTGAACTGCTCCCCGGTCAAACGCTCGGCCCCATAGTCGTCATACAGGCGGTCGATCTTCTTCTGCGTGGCGTCCCGCTCTCCTTTGAGCGTCCCTGCCAATTCCTCGCTGGCCTTGAGCGTGGCGTCCGCTTTCGCCAGATACCCGGCGACTTCCTCGGGAGAAAGAAAGTAGCCCTTTAGCTGCTCGTAAAAGAGCGATTCCAGGTCCAC
>RFVF01000304.1 GCA_009922615.1 Pseudomonadota bacterium | reverse complement strand
GAATGTTGTATTTTTCAACTTGGAAGAAGGAGTCTACGAATGGCGAACAAGAAGCATGGCCCGGAGCAGGCGGTCGCAAAGCTCAGGCAAATCGATGTCTTGCTGGGCGAAGGCAGGTCAATCAGCCAAGCCTGCAAAGAGGCCGGCATCACGGATGTCACCTACTACCGCTGGCGCAAGGAGTATGGCGGGCTCAAGGGAGATCAGGCCCGTCGGCTGAAGGAACTGGAACGGGAGAACCAGCGGCTCAAGCGCATCGTGGCCGATCTTTCGGTCGAGAAGGCCATTCTGAAGGATGCCGCCGAGGGAAACTTCTAAGCCCCGAGCGGCGACGGAGGGCGGTGGCACAGGCCATCGAGCGCCACGGCGTCTCAGAGCGCCGTGCCTGCCGTATCTTGAGCCATCCTCGGGGCACACAACGCTATCGGCCCATCCTTAGGCCGGACGAGGATCTGCTGACCCAGCGCATCATCAGCCTCGCCTGCCAGTATGGCCGCTATGGCTATCGGCGGATCGCGGTCATGGTCAATCGCAGCGGGTTGCGGGTGAGCCGCGACCGGGTAGAGCGCATCTGGCGCCGGGAGGCGCTGCAGGTGCCGCGCAAGCAGCGGCCCCGGGGCCGGTTGTGGCTGAACGATGGCAGCTGTATCCGGCTGCGGCCGGAGCGCCCGAACCACGTTTGGAGCTATGACTTCGTGACCACCTGGACGCATGGTGGTAGGCCACTGCGCCTGCTCTGCATCATCGACGAATACACCCGGGAAGCCCTAGCGATCCGGGTAGAACGCAGCATCGGGGCGCAGGTGGTGATCGAGGCTCTGGCGGACGTCATGTTGATGCGTGGGGTGCCGGAGCACATCCGCTCGGACAACGGGCCTGAGTTCACCGCCAAGGCCCTGCGGGCATGGTTGGCGACGGTGGGCGCCAGCACGCTCTACATCGAACCGGGCAGTCCTTGGGAGAACGGCTATTGCGAGAGCTTCAACGGGAGACTGCGGGATGAATTGCTCAATGGAGAACTCTTCTACAGCATCCGCGAAGCCAGAGTGGTGATCGAGCGGTGGCGGAAGGACTACAACACCGTGAGACCCCACAGTTCACTGGGCTACCGACCACCGGCACCTGCGGCGATCAACCCGCAACCACCCGTCTTGGAACAGGCAGAAGCTATGCAGTAAACTGCGTCAATGAACCTGGCA
>RFVF01000303.1 GCA_009922615.1 Pseudomonadota bacterium | reverse complement strand
TAACCCACTGGGTGGCTTGCAGCGTGTACGGCTTCATCACATACACGTCGTTGCCGTCCGCGTCGGTGCACAGTAGCGCGTCCGCGCCTTCGATTTGAACCGTGAGTTGCTGAATGATGGGAGCGGCCCCGACAGGTTGCACCGTGCGCGACGTGCCGATGGAGTTCTGGCCGGCGAACGTATTGATGCCAGGGACAGGCCGGAGCGCGCGAAGCTCCGCGAGGATCGCATCGATAATGCGCCCGTACTTGCCGCCCAAACCGGATGAAATCGGGAGAGGCATATCAAGGCCAGCGAGTATAAAGGAATGTCCACGCGACAGGCGCGTGAGCCCACTCCATGACGACCTGCCAGCCGCCTTTGTCCGTCTGTTCAAGTTCAGCCCTCATGCAAAGGTATTCGCCTTCATCGAATGGCGTCGTGGGCATCTGAGTGATGATGTTGTCGGGCGGGTCAAATACGCTAATCATCTGCGCCCGTGTAAATACAACGTCAACATAGAGCCGCAGGTTTGGTACGGACCACCCGGCGGGCGCTGTCTCGGTGCGCCGGAGCAGGAACACGTTTTCCGCGTACTGGAGGTTGCCCTTTTCGATGGCATCGGAAAACGATTGCGCGTCGCCGGTCGTGGAGAGCCCGCCGTTTGACCGGTCCTGGTAATACTTGGAGAGCAGGTCTTTATCGGGTCCAGAAAGCGCGTCGAATTTCGGGTGGTCCGTAATCGCCCGATCCCGCGAAGAATTGGGGCATCCCCAAACGGTATGCACGTTGTCGTCAGGACTGGATCCGTCTTGAGCGTCTGGAATACTTACGGTCATCACCCCCTCGCCTACGAGACCGGATTGGACGAGAGCAGGCGGAAAGAATTGCACATGAGCGAGAAAGCCGCGCTTGCTCATGCCCGATCAGTGATCGTTACAAGCGAAGCGACAGCCGGACTGCTTGCGCGGGACTTCGGCGTTCCGGAGCGCAATATCGTGATAGCCCTGCCCGGCACACGGAAAATGCAGCGCGCGCGCGGTGGCGGAGATATACCCCATCTGGTTGCCATCGGCTCCGTCTCGAAGCGAAAGAATTACGATGGATTATTGGAAGCACTTCAGCAGATCGCTGATCTTTCATGGCGTTTGACGATTGCAGGACGTGCGGAGGACAAGGACCTCATGGCATCGCTTGTGGAGCGAACTTCGGCGAATGATT
>RFVF01000302.1 GCA_009922615.1 Pseudomonadota bacterium | reverse complement strand
AACTCGACGTTCTTCCAATGACCCGGCAGCCGCACTTTGAACTCTTGGATACCCTGGTTCAGGATGCCGAAACGAATCGTCGCACTGCCGCCCACGATGCCGTCGCCCACGGTGACGAGGTTGAAGACCTCGGCCACGACACGCGCGGGGAGGCGCTCGGTGGCGAGGACGAGCTTCCAGTCCGGCGCCTCGGCCGTGAATGCGAGTGCTTCATCGCCCGCGCGCTGCGACAACTGCGCAATGGGAATCTCCCGCGAACTGGTCAGCGCCTCCGTCTTGAGCCGGATGCCTGCCGCCGCCGCCGCCCCGATGAACGCGGTCTCCTTCGTCGCACCCGTGACCCGCACGGCCCCGACGGTGATCTGCGGCGGGAAGGTCTTGTTCGCCTGCTCCAACGTCAGGTCCAGCCGGTGCGTGCCGAGCACGCGCTGGGTGAAGTTCACCTTGAGCTTGCCCCCGGCGGCCTTCCAATCCTCCACGTTCACACCGCGCACGTCGGTCACGTTGAAATTCGTCGGGTAGGTCAGCTCCGCCGTGTAGATGCCGGCCTTGAGCACGCTCAGGTTCAGCGCGTAGGCCACCACGAGCCGCGATTCCTCCAGTCGCGCCGTGACCCGCGTGGCCGTTTCCAGCACCGGTTCGATGCGCCGTGCACGCCCCGTGACCTCGAAGCCCCGCGCGCTGAACCGGTAGGCGTAGAACGTGCCACTGGGCGCGTTGACCTGGCGCACGTCGCGGGCGGTCGTCACGTCCACCACCATGTCGTCGGCCAGGATCGACACGGTGCCGGACTCCCGCTCGATGCCGATGGGCTGCGGCGGCACGAAGGCCACGGTGCCCGTCGCGTCGTTGGCGGTCTCAGTAAACAGCGTGAGCGAATAGCTCTTGCTCGCGGTGGTATCGACGGTGATGAGGGACTTCCGGGCGATCTCCGTGGTCTTGCTCTGCCAGCGCAGCGAGACCACGCGGTCGGCACCGATGACGCCGGCGATGGAGGAACCCGCTTTGGCGGTGCCACCTTCGATCAACGCGCCGCTCAGGAGTTCAACTTCCACACCGGCACTGCCCTCGGCCTTGAGGCTAGCCACGGACGCGGGCGGGCCGGTGAAGGCGATCTGATTCCACGGCTCGGCCTTGGTGATGCGCGCGATGACTTCAAGCTTCAGCGAGTGGACGCCGGATTTGGTGCAGTGCAGGCGGTAGGT
>RFVF01000301.1 GCA_009922615.1 Pseudomonadota bacterium | reverse complement strand
CTGAAGTTGGTGAAGTAATTGGACATGGGGGGCGTAGTTGAGAGTTGGGGAGTTGATAGTTGAGAGAGGGGACCACAGATGGACACAGATGAAACACAGATTGGGAAGTTCCCCGTTCCGTGTTCCATCCGTGTTTCATCTGTGGCTAAACCGAGTTGCGTTGCGGTGGTTCAAGCCGCGAGTTGGAACTTCCGCCGGCCCAGTTCGCCGAAGCGTTCCACCAGTTCGGAGGCGTCCTGTTTGGCGAGTTGACGCGCGTGGCTGGCGAGCTGTTGTAGTCCCGTCGTGAGCCGGGTCCGCGCCGTGGCACTGTCCCGGTATTCCTCGGCGGTCTTCGACAACAGCTCGGTGCGGACCCGTTCGAGCTGGCGTTCCATCTCGACGTCGTTGGCGAAGTTCATCTGCTTGAACTGGTCGATGAACCGCACGAGCCGGTTGAGGGTCTTCTGATGCACGCCCGTCTCGCTGGTGCTGATGCTCGTGAGCATCTCGCTGCACAGCACGGCGGTTTGCTCCCGCAGGCTGGCGATGCAGTCGGCCACAAACGTCTCGGTGTCATGCCGGATTTTGGCGGCAGCTTCCCGCGCGGCTTGCTGTCGTGCGCTGATGACCTGCTGTTGCTCGGCGGTAGTTATCAACTCCACGCCCAGCGATTCCGGCACGCTGACTTGAAAAAGGTGCGTCTCGAAGCCGTAGAACCGGTTCATCTGCTGCGGGAGTGGAAAGGACGCTTCGGCGGATTGACGCAACGATGTGTAGCGCCGAAGGAACTCGTCCTTGGCCTGCCAGAACTCGGTTTCGAGTTCGTTGAGGCGCTGGGTGACTTCCGCCAGCTTCCCGTTGGGCAGGAAGTGCGCGAGGCCGTTGAGGAACGGGAAGGTGTTGCCTTCAATCAACGCGTGGGCCCGGCCTTCGATGAGGGAGAGTTGTTGCGTGGATTCACGCGGCAGCAGGCGTTTGTGGCCGAGGCTGATGAGCCGGTCAGACACATCGCTGCTTTTGAGGCCGATATCTTCGGCCTTGAGCTTCTTGCAGCCCCGCCAGAAGCGGACGCTGACTTTGATGAGCACACCTTCACGGGTGAGCAATGGGAGTAGCTGGGGTTCCATGGTTAGCGGCGGCGGTTGCGGTTGATCTGGTCGAACAGGTAGAGGGCACCGAACACCGCCAGCCCGCCGATGATCCACTGCCAGGTGTGCTGGAGGATGACGGCGGCG
>RFVF01000031.1 GCA_009922615.1 Pseudomonadota bacterium | reverse complement strand
CCAATGCGCCCGCCCGGCCCACCAGCGCTCCGGGCGTGGACGTAGTCACCGATCAGATACCCACCGCCCCACCAAACTCTTCCAAGATAGCTCCAGTTGACCGCACCCTGACCGAGGCACTTCAACGCTACAATGAAGCCAACGGCAAAATGCCGACCGACTTCAGCGTTTTGGTCGCGCAAAAATACCTCAAAACCCTCCCCTCGCCCCCGGCAGGCAAACGCTTCGCCCTGGACCGCCCGCACATGCAAGTGGTGGTGATCGATTAATAGGTGCCGTCGCAAGTGTTGTCGTAACAGCCTCCGAAACCGACTTACTTCAATCCAGTCACTCTACCCCACAATGATCCGTTCGTTACCAATTGCACTGCTCCTATCCGCAGGACTACAAGCCTACGCCGCCACCGTCCTCGTCGAGACCGAGTCCTTCAAAAATCCTGGTGGCTGGGTGCTGGACACACAGTTCATCGAGAGCATGGGCTCGCCCTACCTGATGGCCCACGGCCTCGGCTCACCCGTCGCGGACGCGACCACCACGTTGAAGCTCCCGCAGGCAGGCAACTGGCGCGTGTGGGTGCGCACGATGGACTGGGTTGCGCGTTGGAAGACTCCGGGCGCACCAGGCAAGTTCCAAGTGCTCGTGGATGGCACGCCGCTGAAGCCCACGTTCGGCACGCAAGGCGCGGACTGGGCGTGGCACGACGGTGGCACGGTGAATGTGGCCAAGCCCGAAGCCACGCTCGCGCTGCACGATCTCACCGGCTTCAACGGCCGTTGCGATGCCATCCTGTTTACGACTGACCCCGTCTTCCAGCCCAGCAACGACTCCGCGCCATTCGCGTCATGGCGTATGACGCTCGCGGGCATGCCGGAGAAGCCCGAGGAAACCGGGCCGTTTGACTTGGTGGTGGTCGGCGGTGGTTACGGCGGAATGGGGGCAGCGCTGGCAGCGGCGCGCATGGGCTGCAAGGTCGCGCTCATCCAGAACCGCCCTGTTCTCGGCGGCAACGGCAGCTCGGAAATCCGGGTCTGGGCGCAGGGCGGCATCCGACGCGGTCTCTATCCGATGCTCGGGGAGATCGTGGAGGAGTTCATGGACCGCGCGAAGTCCTCGCCGGGCACGTTTGAGGAGTTCGGTGATGCGAAGAAGGAGGCCTTGGTCCGCGCGGAGAAGAACATTTCCCTCTTCCTCAGCCACCATGCCTTCCGCGTGGAAGTCGATGGCAACCGCCTCAAGGCCGTCATCGCCTTCGACACGCGCAGCGGGCACATCCGGCGCTTCGCGGGCACGCTCTTCGTGGACAGCACCGGCCACGCGGGCATTGGCGCGCTCGCCGGCGCGGACCACACGCTCAAGGACGACGGCCACCTCGGCATGAGCAACATGTGGCGTTGGAGTAATGGGGATAAGCCGGTCCCCTTCCCTGCCACGCCGTGGGCGCTCGACCTCGTTATGGACGACTTCCCCTATCCACGTCGCGGCCACGCTGAATGGTTTTGGGAAAGCGGTTTTAACAAGCATCCCATCCTCGAACTCGAATCCACCCGCGACTGGAACTTCCGCGCCATCTTCGGCGCGTTCAACGCGATGAAGAACAAGGACGGCAAGGCCGAGCACGCGAACGCCAAGCTCGAATGGGTCGCCTATGTCGGCGGCACGCGCGAGAGCCGCCAGCTCCTCGGCGATATCATCCTCACCCGCGAAGACATCAGCACCAAGAAGCAGTTCCCCGACGGCACAGTGCCGACGACTTGGGACATCGACCTCCATTACCCGAAGGAACAATACGCCAAGAAGTTTCCCAACGACCCGTTCATCTCGAAGGCCGTCTTCGATAAGGCCGTGGATCGCCAGCATGGCTATCCCGTGCCCTACCGCTGCTTCTACTCGCGGAACATCGAGAACCTTTTCATGGCCGGCCGCAATGTCAGCGTCACGCACGAAGCCCTCGGCACCGTGCGTGTGATGAAGACCGGCGGGATGATTGGCGAAGTCGTCGGCAAGGCCGCGAGCCTCTGCATCAAGCACAGCACGACACCACGCGCGATCTACCACTCGCACTTCCCCGAGTTGCAGGCGCTGCTGAAACTCCCCGGTGCCGCCCGCCGCGACAACGTCAACGACGAACCGAAGCTACCCGCCGATTACAAGCCCTTGCCTACGCAGGTCACTGCCGTCGCCACCGAGAATTTCGAGGCCGGTATCGACCCGAAGAAACTTCCCGGCCTCGTCCTGGATGACGCGCAAGCCAAGCTCACCGGCAAGTGGACCACCGGCGGCAACCCGTCGCTCCAGCCCTACGTCGGCGCGGGCTACCGCTACCGCGGCGCGAAGGAAGACGGCGCGGCCCGCTACGAGTTCACCATCGAGAAAGCTGGCGACTACGAAGTCCGCGTCAGCTACAGCCCGCACGAGAACCGCGCCACCAACACGCGCGTCGCCATCGAGAGCGCCGACGGCGTGAAGGAGACGACCATCAACCAGCGCAACAAACCTCCGCTGCCGCAAAACTTCATCAGCCTCGGCGTCTTCAAGTTCGCCCCCGGCAAGCCCGCCGTCATCACCCTCGGCGGCAAGCCCGCCGACGGCAACGTCCACGCGGACGCCGTGCAGTTGCTGCCGAAGTAGTCACTCCCGGCTTGCCGACGAAATGCGACTCGGCTATTCGAGTTCGCATGACCACCAAGGAGGCGTTCATCGCCCTCAACCTGATCGAGCACGTGGGGCCCGTGCGCGTCCGGCAATTGCTTGACCACTTCGGCGAGGCACCGGCCATTCTTCAGGCGAACAAGCAGCAACTCCTGCAAGTGCGCGGCATCGGCGAGGACACGGCGGATGCGATTGGCGGCTGGGAAAGCAACGTGGATCTGACCGGCGAGTTGAAACGGATCAGCGACTTTGGCTGCCACGTGCTCACCCAAGCCGACGCCGAGTATCCCGAGTTGCTCCGCGAGATTTACGACCCACCCATCGTGCTCTATGTGAAGGGCACGCTCACCGCGAAGGATAAAAACTCCGTTGCCCTCGTCGGTTCACGGCAGACCACAAGCTACGGCATCGAGACCGCGCGCAAGCTCGCGTATCAGCTCGCCTACGTCGGTGTGACTGTCGTGAGCGGCGGCGCGCGCGGCATCGACACGGCGACACATCAAGGCGCGCTCGCAGCGAAAGGCCGCACCATCGCCGTGCTGGGCACCGGCATCAACCTCGTCTTCCCACCGGAGAACGCCGAGTTGTTCGAGCGCATGAACTTGAGTAGCGGCGCGCTCATCACGGCGAACTTCGCGACCGACTATGGCCGCCAAGTCTTCGCCGTGCCCGGCCGCATTGACTCACCGCGCAGCAAGGGCTGCCACGATCTCATCAAGAAAGGCGCAAAGCTCTGCGAGGGCGCGGAGGACATTCTCAGTGAGTTCGAGTATTTGTTCCCCGCCTCGAACAAGCCCGCGTCGCCCGCCGAGACCGGCGTGCTGCCCGCGCTCTCACTGTCGGAGAACGAAACCAAAATCCTCGCCGCCGTCGCGCAGGACGAAACGCACATTGACGAGGTCATCCGTGCCAGCGGCCTGCCCGCATCCGCCGTCTCGGTCGGCCTGCTGAGTCTCGAAATGAAGCGCATGGTGCGGCAACTGCCGGGAAAGATTTTCGTCCGGGTGCGATGACCCTCCAACTTTAACTGGGGTCTGTGACCATCGAACCCGCACGTCCGATGATCGCCACTGTGCACCCCGGGCACCGACGATTATTTTACCCACGTCTCCGGCGTTGCCGCCGTGCATACCCCTTGCCACACTCGGCCCATGTTTTCTCTGAAAGACAAAATCACTCTCGTCACCGGTGCTGGCTCGGGCATTGGTGCCGCCATCGCAGCCACCTTCGCCCAAGCCGGCGGCTTCGTCTTCGTCACCGACCGCGATGAAAAAGCGGGCCAAGCCACGGTGGATGCCCTCCGCAGCGCGGGCGGCCAGGGCGAATTCCTCTCGCTCGACGTGAGCAGCGAAGCTGATTGCGAACGCGTGGCCACCGCCGTGAAGTCCTGCTTCAACCGCCTCGACGTGCTGGTGAACAACGCCGGCATCGGCCACGTGGGCACCATGCTCACCACCACTGGCGCGGACCTTGACCGCCTCTACGCCGTCAACGTGCGCGGCGTCTTCAACGTCACCAAGGTTTTCCTCCCCGGCATGGTCGAACGCAAATCCGGCTCCATCGTGAATATCGCGAGCATCGGCGCAGTGGTCGGCGTGAAAGACCGACTCGCCTACGTCACCACCAAGTTCGCCATCGCCGGCATGACCAAGGCGCTGGCCCTCGACCACGCCCTCGACGGCGTGCGTGCCAATGCCATCTGTCCCGGCCGCGTAGAGACGCCGTTTGTCACCGGCTGGCTGAAGAAATATCCCGACCCCGAGAAGGCCTACCGCGATGCCTGCGCCACGCAGGCCGTGAATCGCATGGGCAAGCCCGAGGAAATCGCCGCTGCCGCACTTTACCTCGCGAGCGACGAGGCAGGGTTCGTGACCGGCACGGAGTTCATCATCGACGGCGGATTCAGCGCGGGGAAATAGAGTGAAAGTATGCAAGCCAACGGCCTCCATACCACTTCGAGGCGAACGCGTCTCCGCAGATGGGGCCTATTCCTTGTTGGAGTCCTTGCGTTTTTAGCGGTTTTCAATTTATTGCCGCCTTTCGGGATCAAGGCCCGGACAGGATCGCAGCAGCGGGACGGTTCAAGAGAGCCGCCGGACGTCACGGCGCTGTCTGTAATCTGGGATGACTTCAATCATCACGTAATTCTGCCGATTCGGTTGGCTTGGATGGTGTCACCCATGATCAAAGAGTCGTTGGATCGGGGCACTGGAATCTATCACTCTCGTGAAGAGATCGTTCATGACCACGACTCCGGCAACGTTTTGTGGAAGTGGATCGACAAGCCATCCGAGGTAGTGCGGATCACGCACGATTCTCTGATCGAACCTTTCCCGTCCCGCACGCTGGCAGCCCTGGATAAAGTGTTCAATGACGCGCAGGAACCGGCCATTCGTTTGCACGCAGCAACATTGCTGGCCCGATACGGGCGTGAGCATGGGATGAACTACCTACGCGCGGTAGCCAACAAAGGAGCACCTTCCGACCTGGCCTTGAGCGCCGGGACGACGTTAGCGCTGAATCGGGACACCAACTCTCTTCCGGCTATACTGAGGCTCCTAGGCGGCAACTACCCGGAAAGTTCGGAACTGGCGAAAGCGCTTGGTAATTGGCCGGACCCCAGCGTCATCGTAGCGTTGGAGCGGCGGGTTGTCGCCGACAAGATCAAGGCCCGCTATTATGCGTTCGCTCTGGCGAAACTGGGACGTGATGGCGGGCGTGTGTCTTTCCAACATCATTTTGACTGGACAGCGAAGCAGGATGCGCTCTCCTCCCTCTCGCCACGCAACCAGCGTTACCGAGCTAACAGCATCCGAACCGGCGGTCTCAGCGAGGAGGCTAGTGCTGCCCGTATTGGAATGGTCAGCACGAACGTGTTTCTCGACCATGTGGAGGAGATTTATCGCAAAGGATTTTCCCAAGATTGGTCATATTACGTGATGCCCGGATTCGAGATAGCTGGACCGGGAACCTCCACTGCCCCCTTGCTGAAATACTTGGGCGAATTCGCACCACGCCACCGCGCTTTCCTTGCTTGGACGAATCCACCACCTGCGGTCGTGGTTCCCGGTCAACGCCCACCGCCGACACAGTATCCTCCGTATCCACCGGTCGGCTTCATGGCTGGAGCTGTCAATCTTCTCGCAGACTGGGAAGTGAGGGAGGCGGTGCCCCATCTCAAAGAAATCATTCCCACAATCCAGTTGAACCGGCCCCGATGGAGCAACAAAGTCGCCAGCAATGCACTTAATTTGCATTTGGGCTTAGCCCTTTACAAGTTAGACCCAGAGGGATGGAAGGAAACTCTCGAGGGTGCTGGGATGCGTCAGGAATTTATTGAGCGGATTCCAGAAATCGCCAAACTTCGCCCCGTGGCCCCAAGCTACTTACCCCAAACAAGGCGATTTGAATTCCCGCTAGTTCGAGATCCCGGTCAGTCTGTGCCCCCCTTCACCGTTTCCCCAGCCGTTCCAGCAGCTTCGCGTGGATGTTGCCGAAGCCACCGTTGCTGAAGACGCAGATCACGTCGCCGCCCTGCGCTTGCTGGCCGAGGTGATGCACGATGGTGTCCACGTCGGGAAGGAATTGCGCCCGCTTGCCGTTGGCCTTCAGGTCAGTCTCCAGCTTCGTGGTGTCGAGCCGCTCCTCCGGCGTCAGGACGTTGGCGAAGGCGACTTCCGCGATGATGACCTCGTCCGCTTCGCCGAAGGCCGTGGGGAAATCATTCTGAAAGACGTTGCGTCGCGTGCTCTGGGTGCGCGGCTCGAACACGGCCCATAGCTTCTGGCTCGGATGCTTGATGCGCAGCGCCTTGAGCGTCTCGCGAATGGCCGTGGGATGGTGGCCAAAGTCGTCCACGACCGTCACGCCGCCAGAGATGCCGCGCACCTCCATGCGCCGCTTCACGCTCTTAAACGTGTCGAAGGCGGCCTGAATCTGCTTGTTGGAAATGCCGCAGTGCTTGGCCGCGCCCACCACGGCGAGGGCGTTGCGCACGTTGAGCTCGCCGACGAGGTTGAGCTGGAATTTGCAGCTCGGGATTTCAAACGTGCTCGCCGTCGCGCCGAGCTGAAGGTTGAAACCGCGCACGGCGTTGTTCTCGCCGAGGCCAAAGCGTTTCACCGGGCAGTGCGTGACGTTGAGCAACGGCGCGAGATTCGGATCGTCGCCGTTGGCCAGCAAGAGCCCGTTGCGCGGAATGAGGCGGATGAGGTGCGAAAAGGATTTTTGCACCGCCGCGACGTCGGCGAAAATATCCGCGTGATCAAGCTCGAGGTTGTTGACGATGGCGACTTCGGGCAGGTAGTGGACGAACTTGCTGCGCTTGTCGAAGAACGCCGTGTCATACTCATCGCCCTCGATGATGAACCACTCACTGTTGGTGAAGCGCGCTCCCGCGCCGAGATTCGTCGGGATGCCGCCGATCAGGTAACTCGGGTTCAGGCCGGCGCACTCGAATACCCACGTGAGCAGCGAGGTCGTCGTGGTCTTGCCGTGCGTGCCGCTGACGACAAGCGAGCGCTTGCTGCGGATAAAAAATTCCTTCAATAGCTCGGGCAGCGAGCAATAGCGCAGCTTGCGATCCAGCACGGCTTCGACCTCGGGGTTGCCGCGCGACATCGCGTTGCCGATGACCACGAGGTCCGGCTTGGAGGCGAGATTTTTTTCATCGTAGCCGGCGATGACTTCCACCTTGCGTTCGGCGAGAAAGGTGGACATGGGCGGGTAAACATTGGCGTCCGAGCCGGTGACGCGGAAACCGCGCTCCTGCATCGCGGCCGCCGCGCTGGCCATCGCCGTGCCGCAAATCCCCACGAAGTGAACCGACCGAATGTCCGAAAACATGGCGCGATGATGAGAAAAGCGGGCGGCGAGGGAAGCAGGAATTCGCCCGACGGAGAAATTCTTTGTTTGCCGCCGGCCGCAAACCGGACTGGCCCGCCGCCGGCAGCCTACGCCTCCTCCGTGAGCAGGTCAGCGACTGCCGTGCGCAGGTCAGCGATGGAAAACGGCTTGGCCAGCACCCGGTGCGCGCCCAACCGCGTGGCCATTTCCAGAAAGGACATGCCGTGAGTGGGGTTGCCACCGGACATGGCGATGATCTTGAGTTCGGGATAAGCCTTGCGGAGTTGCATGATGGTTTCCAACCCCTCCTTGCGGGGCATGAACAAGTCGATCAAGGCCAGTTCGGGGTGCTCGGCGCGAGCCATCATGACCGCCTGCTCGCCATCGTGCGCCAGGACCACGATGTGTTCGTCCAAGGCCAAGGCGCGGCTGACCACCTCCAGCACAGACGCTTCGTCATCGGCGATCAATATCTTTGCCATGCTCGAAAATGGTTCTGGGCGGGACAGTCGCACCGCAAGCGGAATCAGGCAAGTCCCGACGCGCCCCCAACCGGGAACAAATCGGAGCAACCCTAGCTACCGTAAATCCTGGCCATAGCGCTCCCACTTGCCGCGCAGTTCTGCCAAACGCGACGCATGGGCGGGATCATTGAGCAGGTTACGCTCTTCCAACGGGTCCATCTGCAGATCATACAACTCCTCTTTCACCGGGGTCTCCGCGATCCAGCGCAAATACTTCCAACGCTCCGTGCGCACGCCTTCGCTCTGCGGAATACGGGCCGCCACCGAATGATGCTCGTAAAAGAATTCCGTGCGCCAGTCCTTCGGCGTCTGGCCGGTCAACATCGGCACCAGACTGCGGCCTTGCATGACCGACGGCACCGGCACGCCCGCCATGGCCAGCATCGTCGGTGCGAAGTCCACGTTCAACACCATCGCGGCCGAGCGACGGCCCTCCTTCTTCGGCAGCCGGGGGTCGTAAATAAAAAGCGGCACGCGGATGTCTTCCTCATACATGAACCACTTGTCAGCCATGCCGCGCTCGCCAAACGCGAACCCGTTGTCGCCGTTGAAAATGATCACCGTGTTGTCAGCCAGCCCTCGCTTCTCCAGCTCCGCCACAATGCGCCCAACCTCGCGGTCCACGCCCGTGATGAGCCGGTAGTAATCCCGCAAAATACGCTGTGTCTTCTCCGGCGTGTCGAAGCGCCAATGCCAGCGCGTGCGCCCCTCGGATTTCTGCACCGACTCGGGTAGCCGCCGGAACGCCTCCTCGGTCGCCAGCTTCGGCACTGGAAACGTGACGTCCTTGTATAGCTCCTCGTCGCGCGGATCGGGCTCGAACTCACGCGGCTTGCCGTCGCGTGCGTGGACTGCGTTGAAGCTGATCGAGAGGCAGAACGGCTTGCCCTGCTCACAACCGCTGAGGAACTCCAATGCTTCGTTGCCGAACCGCGCCGTCTTGTGCGTGCGCGTCGGGTCATTCTTGTCGATGAACTCGCCGGCCTGTCCCGGCAGCCCTTTCCAGTAATCAAACGCCGCCGCCTTGGCTTCCGTCTCCTTCACCGAGCCCACGCCATACTTGCCAATGAAGCCCGTGCGAAAACCTGCGGCACGAAGCTGCGCGGGATACGTGTTGGCCCACGCGGTTCCGTTCAAACCGCGCACAAAATCCTCGATCCCATGCCGCCGCATCCACTGCCCCGTGAAGATGCTCGCGCGGCTGACCGAACAAATCGAGGTGGTAACAAAACAGTTGTCAAATACCGTGCCCCGCGCCGCCAGCTGGTCGAGGTTCGGCGACTGCACGATCTTGTCGCCCATGAAGCCCAACGCATTCCATCGCAGGTCATCCACGAGGAGGAAAACGAAGTTGGGCGGGGTCGTTTTGCCAGCAGCGCCCGCAGCAAAGACACCCCAAAATAACACGGCACAAAGATTTACGATTCGGTTCACGCGCGAATGAAAGTCCCGGCTCCATAAAATTGCGAGCCGAGAAGGCACGGTGGCAACGGATGACCCTCAACGTGCATAGCGTGACCACGCCACTTCACCATCGACAAGCTCTGCCTGCCACCGCTTTGATTCCGTCGCCGCCGGCGGTAGCTAGCGCCGGGAATCGTTCATCCATGCAACTTCGCCTCCGCCTCATCGATCTGCCGCTGCGCCACGCCTTCACCATATCCGTTGGCTCCATCACGGTTCAGCAGAACCTGCTCGTGGAACTCCGCGACGGCGGGTTCACCGGCTACGGTGAAGGCGCGTCGGGTTCAGCCTACCAGGCTTTCACCGCGCCGGGGATGCGAGCGGACCTCGAAGCCGCGCGAGCTCGCATTGAGGCCGAACCACTCGACGACCCCGCCACGCTCTGGGACCGATTGCTGCCCGTGCTCGGCCACAACCGCTTCGCGATGTGCGCGCTGGACGAGGCGGCACACGACCTGTGGGGCAAGCAACGCGGCCAGCCAGTTTGGAAGCTCTGGGGCCTCACGCAGCGCGGCGGACCATTGAGCAACTACACGATCGGCATCGATGCCATCGACACGATGGTGGCGAAGATGCGCGAGTTCGACGGCTGGCCGATTTACAAGATCAAGCTCGGCACAGCGAACGACCTCGCGATCGTGCGGGCGCTGCGCCAGCACACGACCGCCACCTTCCGTGTCGATGCGAACTGCGCGTGGTCCGTCGATCAGACGCTGGCCTTCGCACCGGAGTTGAGGTCGCTCGGCGTCGAGTTCATCGAGCAGCCGCTGCCAGCGGGCGAGTGGACCGGGATGAAACGCCTGTTCGCCGAGTCCGCGTTGCCCATCATGGCGGATGAAAGCTGCCTTGTGCCCGAAGACGTTGACCGATGCGTCGGGCACTTTCACGGCATCAACGTGAAGCTCACCAAGGCCGGCGGCCTCACGCCGGCGCGGCGGATGGTGCTGCGAGCGCGTGAACTAGGCCTGCGCACGATGGTCGGCTGCATGTGTGAGTCGAGCGTGGGCATCTCGGCCATTGCACAATTGCTCCCGCTGCTCGACTACGTGGACATGGACGGCGCGGTGCTCATCGCGAAGGACATTGCCACCGGAGTTCGCGTGGAGAAAGGCCACGCTATTTTTCCAACGGAGAATGGCAACGGGGTGCGGCTGCTGCCGGAGTTCGCCTGATGACCGCCACTACTGCATCGGCAGCAGCAGCTCGATGCGCTTGTCGCCACGCAGGACAACGGTTTTGATTTTGTCGCCGGGCTTGGTCTGCTGGAGGAACTGGCCGATGAGCTCACCCTCGGTCACGCGTGCGGACTGGCCATGGATTTCCACCAGCACGTCGTCCTTTTGAAAGCCCGCATTCTTTGCGGCGGCGTGCTTGCCGTATTGGCCGAGGCCTTTCACGAACAGCCCGAGTCTGTCTTTCGCGAGGCCGCGCGCTGTGCGCTCCTCGTCGGACAGATCCACGAGCACCATGCCGCCGGTGGCCATGCCGCGCATGGGCCAGGTGCCGACGCGACGCGAAATGTCGGACTTGGCGCGCCAGCCGGCAGGTAGCGACAGAGTGAGCACGACCTGCTTGCTGCCGCGTTTTATCTTGGCCTCAAGCGTCGCCGGATCGCCGACGCGGTGCAGTGCCCACGCGAAGTCCGCGATGGACAGCAGCAACTGACCGCCGAGCAACGTGAATTCATCGCCCGCCTGCACGCCCGCCTGCGCCGCGATGCTGCCGGACACAACGGATTTCACTCTCGCAATCTGGTCGGGCTCCAACGTCACGCCGACGGTCTCGGGCATGGGCATTGGATAGATGAGTTCGCTGGGCAACGGCTTGCCCTGGTCTCGATAGAAGGCGCGATAGGCGTCGCCAATTTGGTGACAGTGGACGCAACTGCCGACGACCTTCCCTTCCCAGTCGAGGTCGCGCTTATATCGGCCGGCCAACAGAGGAATTTCCACCGGCGTCGCGAACGGCGTCGGGCCACCCTGCTTGCCCGCCAGCACGGCCTTGTTCACCGGATATGCAGTGTGGATGGCGAGCGCGGCTTCGAGCGAGCGCTTGTAGCCGGCGGTGGTTTTCTCCGCCGGATCCTTCTGATGCGACCACGAGCCGTAGCGACCGTAGAGCGTGCCGTCGGCGTTGAAGAAGAGCGTCGAGAATGACAGGTCGTAGTCGAACTGGAACTTCGCGAGCTCGATGGCATTGGCGTTGATGAGCCGCACGCAGACGAACTGATCGAGCAATGGTGCCAGGTCCGGCGAAGTGAGCACGCTGGCATCGAGGCCCATGCAGCTGAGGCAGGGCACGCAACGCAGCACGATGAGCAACGGCTTGCCGGTGCGCCGCGACTCGGCAAACCCCTTCTGCCAGTCGTTGTAAATCCAGCGCGCGTCGTTCTGCATCTCGGCCTTGTCCTTGCGCACCGCGCCCTCGCGGTCCTTCACGGCTTCGGCAAATACGGCGGAGAGAAGTCCGCTTGCCAGGAGCGGAAAAAGAAATCGGAACGCTTTCATAGGTGTGCTTTCAACCAGACAGCGGAACCGCGATGCCTTCGAAGTGGCATCAGATGTGGTTCATAGCTTGATGATTTCCTCCATGCGCCGCTGCAAGGCATCGAGCCGATCCGCGATTTTGCGGAACTCTTTGCGCGTCTCGGCATCGAGCTCGGCTTTCGTGGACTGCGCGTGCTCGGGCGTGACTTGCCTCGGTGGCGGGGCCGGCAACGAACGGCTCTCGCTCTCAATCCGGGTGCGGAGCTGCGCAGACTCGGCCAGGAACTTCTCAGACAACTGGCGAAAACGCGCCTCCTGCTGGCGCAGCTCGGCGGCGAGTGAATCTCGCGCGGCTTGCGCGGCGCGTGACTGCTCGGCGGCGAGCGCGCTGAGGTCGGAGCGCAGCTCGGTGGTGTTCGCGGACTGTGCCTGCGTGGATGCGGCCACGGCCTGGCGGAGCGCGCCGACTTGCTCCTGAATCTGGCGCAGTTCGGACAGAGGCATGGAAACGGGCGAGCCCTTCGCCGAGGCCGAGGCTTCCTGGCGCAACGCGCCGACCTGCTGGTGGAGTTCGCCAAGTGCCCCGCTCGTGGTGGCCTGGGCGGCGGCGACTTCGCCTGCCGTCCGGTTCAGCGCCTCGATGCGTTCGTTCAATTGGCGCAATTCACCGCGCACGACCTTGAACTCGGGCGTGAAGCTCGCGCCCTCGCGCAGGAGCTGCTCAGCCTGTTCCAGCGCAGGACGCAGCGCACCGAGGCGTTCCTTCAGTTCATTCGTCTGCGCGATGACGCTGGAGTTGATTTTCTGCAAGCCAACTTGAGTGCGGCCCAGTTGCTCGGTGAGTTGGCCCGCCTGCGCCCGTCGCTCGCGCCGCAAAGACGCGAGATGGTGGATGACCAAGGCTCCGCTGAACAGCACGACGAGGTTCAGGATGAGCAGCAGAACGCCCGCATTCGCAGCCAGAGCGGTCATCGCGTCATTCATCGTGTTGGCGGATTCTGTTTTGCGAAGCCGGCAAAGCAAGGAGTTTCCCGGCGGGACTGGCCACCGGGCACAGCTCACGCGACGGGCTTCTTCCAGATCGGGACCACGCGCTTCATTTCATCAATGAGCCACTGGCACGCAGCGAAGGCCTCGCCCCGGTGCGGCGCGACGACCTCCACCCAGAGGGACGACTCGTTGACCTTTACCACGCCAATGCGGTGGGTGAGGCGGATGGATTCGAGCGGCCAGCGCTTCTCGGCCTCATCGAAGAGCTGGTGGAATTGGTGCTCGGCCATCGGGCGAAAGCACTCGTATTCGATGGCGGAAATGGGCTGGCTGTCCTCACTGCCGCGCACCACGCCGCTGAAATACACCGCCGCGCCCATGCCGCCGGTCATGCGCCGCGCGGCGACGAGGGCGGGTTCATCAATCGGGTCCGGTGAGATGATGAGGGAGCGTTGCAAGGCAAGTATTCAGTAATCCGTGATCAGTGGAGCGTCATCCTCCCTGCACCGGCGGGAAAAGACTGACTTCGTCGCCGTTCTTCAAAACATAGTCGCGGCCTTGATACTCGACGCCGACGGCGATGAGGGTGGAGTTCTGCATGGCGATGAGTTTCGGGAAGCGCGCGTGAAGACGTTTGAGCAATTCACCAAGGGTTGCACCAACGGGCAGTTCCTCGTGGGCCTGCGCACAGCCGGCGAGGTCTTTGAAGTAGGACCAGAATTGGATTTTGATCTGCATTGAATCAGGAAAGCAGAAGAGCAGGAACGGCGGGCCGAAGAATGCTCTCCTTCCGGTCTTCCTGGGTTCCTGATTGATTCTCGTCGCTCCTCATTTCACTTCCCATACATCTCCGGTTTGAGCACGCCGACGAAAGGCAGATTGCGGTAGCGCTCCGCGTAGTCCAGGCCGTAGCCGACGACGAAAAGGTCGGGGATGTCGAAGCCGGAATAGTCCGCCTCGACCGGCTCGACGCGGCGGGCGGGCTTGTTGAGGAGCACGCAGGTCTTGATCTGGCGTGGGCGTAACTTTTGCAGCTTGGCGATGACAGCGGTGAGCGTTTTGCCGGTGTCGAGGATGTCGTCCACGAGCAGCACGTCGCGATCACGCACGTCGAGGCGGAGTTCCTTGGTGAAGACCAGCTCGCGCGAGACGGTGCCGCTGCCGTAGCTGGAAACCCCCATGAAGTCCAAGCGCAGCGGCAGGTTCAGGCTGCGAATGAGGTCGGCGAGAAACATCACCGTGCCGTTGAGCAGCGAGACGACGACGAGGTCGCGCCCGGCGAAGTCGCGCTCAATCTGCTTGGCCAGTTCGCGCACGCGACGGTGGAGTTGCGTGCGGCTGATGAGGACGCACTCGATTTCCTTGCGCAAGCGGGGCGGAGCGCGGCGGACAAGGGAGAGCGGCGAGAGCTTCTTCACGGCGAGAGGTTGTGCCGGGTTCGGGTAGCGGCGTCGAGTGCGGAACGCTATGTCGCGGGCGGCGGCATCGTTGGTCGCGCCACGGGCGGTATGCCGTCGATGTGCCGAGTGAAGAGCACCAGGCCGAGCAGGCCAAACGCCATGACGATGGCCGCCGCAGTCACGTAAAGTCCGGTCACCGGCGGCTCGTAGCGGAACTCGACCTGATGCTGGCCGGCGGGCACCTGCACACCACGCATGAGGTAGTTGCAGCGGAGCAAGGTCGCGGGCTGACCATCCACGGTGACTTTCCAGTTGGGCGAGTGCTTGTCGTTGAGGAGTAGAACCGAGGGAGCCGTAGCCTTGGCTTCGAGTTGAACGCGCTTGGGCGCGTAGGAAACGATCTTCACGTCGCCATCGTTGGTGGCGGGTGCATTAGTCGCGGCGGGCCAACTCGCGGCGACGACGACGGTTTCGTGCGGCTTGAACAGCGAGTTCGTCAGCAGGCTGAGGGTTTCCGTGTCGTTCGTGGTGGCGAGCCATTGGGTGAAGAGTTTGGCGCGCGGGAGAGCGCCGGTGAACTCAATGAGCGCGAACTGCCCGGGGCCGTTGGTGACGACGGTGAGCTCGTCCATGCGCGTGGGGTTGCTGATGCCGGGTTTGGCCACCATGTCGAACGCGGTGTGCACGCGGAAACGGTTGCGTCCGAGATCCAACTGTGCAGACAGCCCATTCAGAAAGTTGGTGTCACTCACCCCGAAGATGAAGCGGGTGTTGGTTAGTTCCCACAGGCGGACGATCGTGTTCGCGCGCCCGAGGAACATTTCACGGTAAGCCTTGTTCTCGGCAGTCGAACGCGGTTCCTGGGTGATGTCGAGACATTGGATGTTGTTGTAAAGGAAGAGGTGCTGGGTCCACTCCAGACCGTAAAGCTGCTGAAAGACGCCGTATTGAGGCCCGATTTGGAAGGGCAACGCCTGCACCCGGTGTTCATGCGGCGACTGCTTGAGGAGGTCGATGATGGGATTCGCGGCGTATTTGTCCCGGTAATTCCAATACACGATCCACGGTGCGTTGGCCCGGGCGAGATCCACGGCCAGTAGCAGCCCGATCACCACCCCTGCCCACCGCGCGCGGGTGCCCGACCAGTAACCACTCATCGCCACGACGACGACGCCCGCCGAAAGTCCCAGAAACAATACGAACAAACCTACTTCGCCAATGCTGTGCGCCGCGATGGACTTGGCCATGTCCTCGCCAAAGGCCACCGCAGCCAGATGTTTTTCCAACCCTTTGCGCGACGAGGAGTAGAGCAACAACCCCAGCATCCCCAGAGCGACCATTCCGAACGATCCCATCACCCACCGCCGTTCAAAACCCGTGACGCCACTCCACCACGCCGACACGTGTTCGGTGAGTTTGGCCCCGCTGGCGGCGGCGGGCTTCACGTATTGCTTCGCCAGTGCGTGCAGGCCGTAGCCACAGAGCACGATCAACGCGAGGTGAAAAGGGTGCATGAACTTCACCGGATTACGAATGGTCGAGGCGTAGGGCAGCGAATAGAACAGCTTGTAGAACGGCGCGTATTTGCCGAAGGCGAAGAGCAGCGAGATCACGGCAACGCCCGCCCAAAACCACACGTGCTTGCGTTCCGTGTCCGTAAAACCACCCGCTTCGCGACTGGCCTGCACGAGTGCGAAGGCAGCGAGGAGCGCCACGAGCACGCCGGCGTATTCGCCCGAGCCGGAATGGCGGAAGAGCGTTGGGTTCGCCAAGGCATTGCGCGCCTGCGGATCGTTGTTGGCGGCGGCAGCTTGAATTTGCTCCAGCATCGGATTTTGACCGACCGAACCCCAGTAGGCCCCGCCGTCCGGCGTATCCATGCGATAGCCGAAGAGGCCGGGGATAATGACGCGCAGCGCCTCAATCTTCGGCAGACTCCAGATGGTCGCCTCGACGTAGCGGCGGTCGCGAGACTCTTTGTCCTGCCCCATGCCGACGACGCCTTTGACCTGCGTGCTGATGAGCGTGCCGAGTGTGTAGGTGGCGATGAAACCGGCGCACACGGCCACCAATGCCACGCGGCCAGCCCCTAGCGCCAGTCGCGCGCCGATACTGCCTGTCCCCGACGCCCAAGCGAGGAACACCGCAAACGCCGCGATGACGAGACTGAAGATCGCCCCCGTATCAAAGCCCTCCATCACACCCAAACCCGTCGCAAAGCCGGCCAGCAGCGTAAACGCCAACGTCCGCCTCCGCGTGGCCGCAAGCAGCGCGGCCAAGGCGAGGAAGACCGCCGCCGTGCCCATCACCCAGATGGACAGCCCCCACGCCGCCACCGAGAAACGATCACCATTGAGCGCGGCCGCCAGCCCGCCCACTGAACACACCCACGGCGCGAAGCCGCATTGCCGGAAGAACACCCAGGCCGCACAGCCCAGCAGTAGCAATGACAGCGGCACGATGAACTTGGCCATTGCGACCGGACTCAGCACGAGAGTCAGCAGGTTTGACAGGCTGGGGGCCGAGGCCACGCCTTCGTTGCCGACCCAGTTCAAATCATTCCACACGCCGAACATGCCGTCGGGCATCCGCCCGCAAGCGGCGGTGGTCGCGCCGAGTGGACCGTCGTTGGCGAAGACCACGTAATCGGGGGAGAAACTTTTGGCGAACAGGAAAGCCAGCACGGCCACGGTCGCCGCCACTAGCGAGAGGAAGGCCGCGCGACCGTTTTGCACCGGCGGAAGAGGAGCGGAAGGGAGCAAATTAGCCATAGAAAATCCGCCCGGCGGCTCCGCCGAACGTCGCGCGACGGTAGCGGAACCGCCCTCTGTTCCAAGCCGAAACTCAGTCCAGTGTTTTACCTAGCGGAGCACCGAAAGACGGGCCGCGCCTTCCAATTCCTGAAACGGACCCAGCGGCTGTTTCTTCTGCTCCAGCCGGTCCAAGTGCGGCTGCCCGGACCAGAGCTTGTAGAGCACCTTGTCGTGGTTGAGCAGGATGAGCGCCTTGAAATTCCACCCGGTCTCATGGGTCTTGCGGTTGAAGGCCAGCATGTCCAACACCAGATTTCCGTAGCGCTGCGAGCTCACCACGTTGAGGTCCAGCTCGTAGGCCAGGGACTGCTCCTTGGCGTCAAGCGACTGCCGCACCGGCGCGGGCAAGTCCTCCAAGCGTATGGATGGGGTGGGCAGGAAACGATTCTGGATGTCCAGATAGTTTAACACGCGGACGTTGGGGTTTTGATACGGATCGAAGCCCAGCTCGCGCAGCTCGGCAATGGTGGTCTGCCCCGGCACGATGCGATCGAACGCGGCCTTGGCTCCGGCGAAATCCGGCCAAGCCGCCTTGGCCGAGCGCTGACCGCTCGCCAGCATCGAGGCACAGCCAGTGACGAACACCAAAACCAACAGGACCACAACGAAGCGAAAGATGGTTTTCATAGGACATGAGGTTGGATTCAAAAGAACCGCGTTCCGGGACGAAGCCGGTTCGCAGTCTTCGGCCTGTCCCTCCTGCTGCACCGAAGGCTGAATTAACCTAACACAGTCCAGCCAGGATGCTCTCGGGTGAAGTCACAATTGCCGCCGGTGAAACCAATGCTTAAACTGGGTTGAGTCGCCTCGAAGGGGATCGGTCTGGGGCGAGGCAAAACCACGAAGGAACCGCCCCAAGAACGCTTGCGTGCGCGAAGCGCCCCCACCGGCAAGCCGCGACTTAAATTTTCCCCTGGGCCGCCGCCGTCTGCACCTCCCGGTAGGTGTGCAGGAAGAGGTCATTATCGCCGACCGTCTTGGAAATAATCCCGCCGAGGCTGCTGAGGTCGGCCTTGTTGACGACGGCATGGACGCTCTGCTGGAAGGCATGCATGGGATTGAGGGTTTGCAGCCGCTCGCTAATGAGGATGACCACAGCATGACGGCGGCGCGGCATGGGCATCCATTGGAGCAGGCGCAAAGTGGCATTCTCCTCCGGCTTGCCCGCCGCAAACAATTCCTCCACGACGACGAGTTGGTAATTCAACGAAGAAAAGCGGCGGCCGAAATCCTCGTGGTTACTGGCCACATGGATTTTGTAACCGCACTCCAGCACGATGGTCTGCACGTTGGCGAGGACCTCCAGGCTGCTGAGAGCGAGCAGCGCGGGTTTGTCCGAGGGGCTGATGAATTCGTATTCGGCAAAGGACTGGCTCATGAGAAAAAAGGGAGCTGAAGAGCGTGAGTAAGATAATGAGTATTAAAGGAGAGCAGTGCGATTTTGACTCTTGATCCTGAACTTGATCGTCATCCCGCGCGGCTCGATTTCATTTGAGTTTCAACGTCAAGGGTGGAGGCGCAGTGACCGGGGTGCCGGGGGCCGGAGCATCCTTCTTCATGCCCAAACTGGTGACGTTGGAAGTGACTTCGCCCCGTTTCTTTTTGATGTTGTCGATGCCGCGCGAGGTGGGACCACGCTTGCTGCAATAAAGCAGCGCGCTTTCCTCGGTGATGAGGTTCTGCTCGAAAGCTTCCATGCACGCCTGATCAAAGCTCTTCCACCCGAAGGTGTAGCTGGCCTCGATGATCTCGTAGAAGGTCTTGCCCTCGGACTCGCCTTGAAGAATCGACTCCTTGGTGCGGACGCTGTTGCCCATGATTTCGAGGATGGCCTGCCGGCCACCGCCAATCTTGGGCGCCAGACGCTGGCTGACCACCCACCGCAACGTGTCCGCGAGCCGCTCGCGGATCTGATCCTGCTCACTCATCTCGAACATGCCGAGAATGCGGTTGATCGTCTGGCCGCAATCAATCGTGTGCAGCGTGCTCATTACCAAGTGGCCGGTCTCGGCGGCAGACAGACCCAGCTCCACGGTCTCGCGGTCGCGCATTTCGCCGACGAGAATCACTTTCGGTGCCTGCCGCAGCGCAGCGCGCAACCCACTGGAAAACCGGTCAAAGTCCGTGCCCATCTCGCGCTGGTTGAACGTCGCCTTCTTCTGCGGATGCACGAACTCGACGGGGTCTTCCAGCGTGACGATGTGCATGGACTTCGTCTCGTTGAACTCGTTGAGCAACGCGGCGAGCGTGGTGGATTTGCCGGAGCCAGTCGCGCCAGTGACGAGCACCAGGCCGGTCTTCTCCTTGGCGATTTCCTTGAAGACGGGCGGCAACTTGAGCTGCTCCAGCGTGGGAATCTGCGTGTTCAACTTGCGCAGCACGCACGAGTAATTGCCCCGCTGCGAAAAGATGTTCACGCGGAAGCGCGCCTTCTGCCCGAGCCCGTAGGAGGAGTCGCACGAACCGGTGCGAATCAAATCCTCCGTGAGCCGGCGGCTGCCACCGATGAGGTTCAGAGCGATCTGCTCGGTCTGGAAGGGCGTGAGCCGCTCCACCGGCGGGTTAATGGGCACGCCGACGAGCTGGCCGGAGGACTCAACTTGGAGCGGTTTGTCCACCGTGATGTTGAGGTCGGACACGTCCTTGTTGGAGTCCAACATGGTGGTCAGGATGTAATCGAGTTCGTTGGTGCGCATATCAAATTAGTCCGCTCAGACTCGGTTTTTCCCACAACCTGTTAGCTTCCACCCCGATAATTAGGAGCAGGCCAACCAAACCCATCCAAAGTCCCCCTAGGTCAGCAACCAGAGACATCGCGAGACAGGCAAGCACGGCCACCTGGAAGTGCGAGCGCCCGCGCTCGCAGGCCATGTGAAGCAGATACGGGAGCACCCAGAGTTCCGGATATTGCATATTAGCATCCTTCCACGCGATGCGTCTTAGTCCGCATCCCCATTCGACCGCGCCTCCTCCTGCTCCGCCGGCGTGAGGAACGGGAAGAACTTTTTCTTGTCGAGGCACTTGTCAAAGGCGTCCTTGGGCGAGATGCGTTTCATGCGCAGGTGATCCATGATCGAGTCGTCGAGCGGCGTGTTGCCCAGCTTCTTGCCGACCTGGATCATGCCGGGGATCTGGTGGGTCTTGCCTTCGCGCACCATGTTCGCCACGGCCGTGGTGAAGACAAGAATCTCCAGCGCGGCCACGCGGCCGGGCTTGTCGATACGCTTGAAGAGGTTTTGCGCCACCACGCCCTTGAGCGCCTCGGAGAGGGTCGCGCGCACCTTGTTCTGCTGGTCGGCCGGGAAGACGTCGATGATACGATCCACGGTCTTGGCGGCGCTGGGCGTGTGCAGCGTGCCGAAAACGAGGTGGCCGGTGCTGGCCGCCGTGAGCGCAAGTTCGATGGTTTCCAAGTCACGCATTTCGCCGACCAGAATGATGTCCGGGTCTTCGCGCAGCGCGCCTTTGAGCGCGGAGGCAAACGACTTCGTGTGCATGCCCACCTCGCGATGGTTCACGAGGCAGCCCTTGCTCTGATGAACAAATTCGATGGGATCCTCGACCGTGAGGATATGGTCGTGGCGGTTCTTGTTCGCGTAATCAATCATTGCCGCCAGCGTGGTGGACTTGCCGGAGCCGGTCGGGCCGGTGACGAGCACGAGACCCTTGTGCATCATGGGGAACTTGCGCAGCACCGCAGGCAGCGGCGCGTCAAACTTCTCGAAGTCCTCGAAAGACAGCACCGTGCTGGGAATCTGGCGGAACACGGCGGAGCAACCGTATTTCTGGTTGAAGAAGTTCGCACGGAAACGCGCCTGACCGGGTATTTCGTAGCCAAAGTCCACGTCGCCCGTTTCCTCGAACTGCTTCACTTTGATTTCCGGTGCGATTTCGTAGAGCATCGCCTTGAGCGAGTCGCTCTCCAGCGGCGGGTAGTCCACGCGACGCAGTTCGCCGCTGATGCGCAAGATGGGCGGGCTGCCCGACGCCATGTGCAGGTCAGAGGCTTTCTGCTGCATCATCAAATTGAAGAACGCGTCGATTTTGGCCATAGCAAATCCGGATTTATGTTTCGCCGTGTCATAGCCAATCGCGAGGGCGACTGCAAGCCATCGCCGTCGCTTTCAGAAATTCTCCGCGCAGAAATCGCTCAAGCCGGTCCCCTGCCCTGCGCGCGTTTCATGGAACTGGCGCTGTATCACCCGGAACACGGTTATTACGAACGCGACTGCTCGGTCGTTGGCCAGCGCGGCGATTTCTACACCAGCGTCAGCGTCGGAGAGCTGTTCGGGCAAATGCTGGCTTTCCAATTCGCAAGCTGGCTCGACGAGTGCCAAACGCGGAATGCGGAATGCGGCGCGTCTGACATTCCCCTGCAAATCGTCGAGGCCGGCGCGCACGACGGACAACTTGCGGAGGACATCCTCTTCTGGCTCCAGCGACGACACCCCGACCTTTTCGCGCGCATCGAATATTGGATTCTTGACCCCTCCCCGCGCCGGCAAGAATGGCAGCGGCGACGCTTGAGCATGTTTGCTCCGCGCGTGAAATGGTTCGCCAACTGGGGCGAAGTGCAGCAGGCCGGCGGGGTGACGGGCATCATCTTCGCCAACGAACTACTCGACGCCTTCCCTGTCCATCGACTGGCGTGGAACGCAGCGGAACAACGCTGGAACGAATGGGGCGTGCGCGCGATGGCCGACCGCTTCCTCTGGACGCGCCTGCCGGAACTCCACGCCAACGTCACGGCGCTGGCAGAACCGGCGGCGGCCTTGAGCACGCTGGATGCCGCCGTGCGCGCGAGCGCGTGGACGAGCCTCGCGCCGGTGCTGCCGGATGGTTTCGTGCTGGAGTGCGCCCCGTTCGCCGAATTGTGGTGGAACATTGCCGCGCTGAGCCTGCGGCGGGGAAAACTGCTGACCTTCGACTACGGCCACACCACGAGCGACGCGATCAATCCCACCAAGCCGCACGGCACCCTGCGCGCCTATCGCGACCACCAACTCGTGGATGACATTCTCGCCGCGCCGGGTGAGCAGGACATCACCGCGCACGTCAATTTCGCCGCCGTCACCCATGCTGGCGAACGCGCCGGGCTCACCACCGTGGAACTCACCGAACAATCCCGTTACTTGACGCGCATCGCCCAGCGCACGATGCAACAGCCGGCGGTGTTCGGAGAATGGACTCGCGAGCGGGGCCGACAGTTTCAAACACTCTCCCATCCCGATCATTTGGGACGCAGCTTCTCCGTGCTGGTGCAGGAGCGGGCGTAAGCGCGGCCGGGAACTTCCGAGTTCACGCCAGCGCTATGCTGGGACTCATTGCGCCGCCACAGACTGGCGGTGTCGCTCGCGGGCGGCGCGGACTTTCTCGGTGGGAAGGTAGCCAGCGATGAACTCGCGCCGGAACTCGCCGAACGTCCCCGCCGCGATGTGCTTGCGGATGTCCGCCATCACGGCGAGGAAAAGGTGGCTGTTGTGAATGCTCACCAAGCGCAGACCGAGAATCTCGTTCACGTTCAGCAAGTGCCTCACGTAGGCGCGGGAAAAGTTTTTGCAGGCAAAGCAACCGCAACCTTCCTCGATGGGCCCGAAGTCCGCCTTCACCGCGCCGCCTTTGATGGCGTAGGTGCCCTTGCGTGTGAACGCCGTGCCGTTGCGGGCGACCCGCGTCGGCAGCACGCAATCGAACATGTCCACACCGCGCGCGACCAGTTCGACGAGCTGCGCCGGCGTGCCGAGGCCCATCGCGTAGCGCGCCTTGTGGGCGGGCAGGAACGGCTCGGCGAGTTCGACGGCCTTCATCATTTCAGGTTCGGGTTCGCCGACGCTGACGCCGCCGATGGCGTAACCGTCGTAGTCCATCGCGACGAGCGCTTTGGCGCATTGTTCGCGCAACTCGGGGTTGCTGCCGCCTTGCACGATGCCGAAGACTTGCTGGCCGGGGGCGCGCGGTTGCACGCGACATTCCTGCGCCCAGCGAATCGTCCGCTCGACGGCGAGCTTCTGCTCCTTCGCGGGCGCATCGTGCGGCGGACATTCGTCGAAGATCATCGCGATGTCGGAGCCGAGGTGACGCTGGATCTCCATCGCCTCCTTGGGCCCGAGGAAGAGCGGCGAACCATCAAGGTGGGAGCGGAACTCGACGCCGTGCTCCCGCACTTTGCGAATCTTTGCGAGGCTAAAGACTTGGAACCCGCCGCTGTCGGTGAGGATCGGATGCGGCCAGTTGATGAAGCCATGCAGGCCACCGGCAGCGCGGATGATGTCCATGCCGGGGCGGAGGCTGAGGTGATAGGTGTTGCCGAGAATGATCTGCGTGCCCATCTCGAGCAGCTCGCGCGGATCGAGGGCCTTGACGCTGCCCTGCGTGCCCACCGGCATGAACACCGGAGTGTCGATCACGCCATGCGGCGTGGTCAGGCGACCCAGGCGCGCTTTGGAACTCGTATCCGTCTTGAGCAGTTCGAACATCGGACGCAGATTGAGCCACAGCGGACGCAGGCGCGGAAAGGACATTTGCGGTGACTGCGGCTGAATAGCGTCACTCCTTGACCGGTCAGTCACCCATCGCACGCAAGCTCATACTCCACCCATGAAACCACTCGCCCTGCTCGTAGCCCTCGCCACCACCCTTGCTTTCGCTTCGGCTGAGGAGCCGAAGAAGGTTGCCATCGGGCAACAGGCCCCTGATTTCAAAATCAAGGACGCCTCGGGCAAGGAGATCAATCTAGCTGAGTTGACCTCCAAAGGCCCCGTACTCGTGCGCCTCACGTGCGGCTGCCTGGGCTGCGACAAGGAGTTGCCGTATTTTCAGGAGTTGCACAGCGCCTACAAAGCGCAGGGGCTGACGAGCCTCGCCATCTTCCGCGAACCCGATGCCAAAGTTGAAGCCTACGTGAAGCAGAAGAAGCTCAACATGCTCTACGCCGTGGATTCCAAGGGCGAGAGCTGGAAGGTCTTCGACACGAAAACCATGCCGAGCAATTTCCTCATCGCGAAGGGCGGGCAGATCGTGAAAATCTCCGCCGGCTGCGACACCAGCGGCATGATCGCCGAGCGCCTCAGCGAAGCCACCGCCAAGCTCACCGGCACCGACAAGGTCGAGGTGAAGTCCAAGGTGGACGCCGCCAAGCCCGTCGCCGCCAAGCCGGCGAGTGCCGCCCCCGTGGCGAAGTAATTCTGCCACGCAATTCAGTTTGAAAGGCCGCCGTCACTGGCGGCCTTTCCCTTTCAAGCAGCTCGACATTCCAATGTGGAGACCACACCCATCAGCGCCCGAAAACTCGATGTTTGAATGTCCAGCTACTCGCCGCTGGCAGACGGGCTCGGCAGGGATTACGCTCGCTTCGTGAGCGCGCCGGAAACGACAAAGCAATCTGTGGATGTTTGGGGAGCTGAGTTCCTCACGCACCTCGCCACCGATCGCGGCGCGTCGCAATACACGCATCGTAATTACGCCGAGGCGCTCGCGGAGTTCCGCCGCTGGCACGAGGGTGAGCGGCAGAGCCCGCCGGATTGGGCCGCGCTGCAACGCGATGACTTCCGCGCGTTCCTCCGACATCTCAGCCGCCGCGAACTCAGCCGGGCCACCATTCACCTCACGTTCAGCGCGCTGCGCACCTTCTACAAGTTTCTCATCCAGCGCGGCCGCATCGCCCGCTCGCCCATCCGCAACCTCGCGCTCCCCAAACCCGAGCGACGCCTGCCGAAATTCGTCACCGTTGCGCAGGCGGGTTCGTTGCTGACGACGCCGCAGCGCGAGTGCGAGCGCGAACGCCAGCTCGGCGAGCATCCACCGGATGAATCAGGCTTTCTCCGCGATGCCGCCATTCTTGAAACCATTTACTCCTGCGGCCTGCGCGTGAGCGAAGTCTGCGGCCTGCGCGGCGAAGACCTGGACGAATCCGGCCGGTCGATCCGCGTGCGTGGCAAAGGCAAACGCGAACGGCTTGTGCCAATTGGCGAGCCGGCGCTGCGCGCGATTCGCGCCTACTGGGACGCCCTGCCGCACCAGCCCACGCAGGAGGAACCGGTCTTCCTAGCGGCACCGGATTCACCCGAGGCAGTCCGCCCCGCGCAAGTGCAAAAGCGTTTGAAGCGTTACCTGCTCGCCGCCGGACTCGACACCAGCCTCACACCGCACAAGCTCCGGCACAGTTTTGCAACGCATCTGCTGGACAACGGCGCAGACCTGCGCAGCGTGCAGGAACTGCTTGGGCATCGAAACCTTTCCACCACGCAAATCTACACGCACGTCACCACCGAGCGGCTCAAGCGGGCCTACGACTCCGCCCATCCCCGCGCGTAACTTCTACCCATCATGAAACACTTCATCGTCCTCAGCCTCTGCGTCCTGTTGGCGGGTTGCGTCACCACTCCCAAAGTGGACTGGGACGCACGCATCAACGCCTTCACCTACGATCAGGCTGTTCTCGAACTGGGCCCGCCGGAGAAGAGCGCCACGCTCACCGACGGCTCAAGGGTGGCGGACTGGCTCACGATACGCGGCCAACGGAACGTGACTTTTCACTCGTTCCCGGATGGCCGCGTGATGCGCCTCGAAGGCGGGCGCGATCCCGACCGGCTGTTGCGTTTGACGTTCGGCCCGGATGGTAAGCTGAAGGAGTGGAAACGCCTCTGGCGCTGATCGCTTCGGATTTAGAATTGCGGTGACACTACGAGCGCCGCCGCAAGCCGGTGCAAATACGCCGCACGGGAAATCTCCGTCGCCCCGAGCTGCCGCGTCACAGGCGTGACCATCTGCGTGTCGAACAGTGTGAAGCCCCGCTCGCGCAGCCGGCCGACGAGGTGGAACAAAGCGACCTTCGACCCATCGTCCTCCCGGTGAAACATCGATTCGCCCGCGAACAATCCGCCGGTCGCCACGCCATACACGCCGCCGACGAGCTCGCCGCCGCGCCAGCACTCGACGCTGTGCGCGTGCCCCGCGTCGTGCAGCGCCGTGTAGGCCGTGATGAACTCGCGCGTGATCCAGCCGCCGGGCCGCCGCGTCTTCGCGCAGGCGGTGATGACTTCACGAAAAGCGCGATCGAAAGTGATTTCAAAAACATTCTTCCGCAGCGTGCGCGCCAGGCTGCGGGAGACGTGGAACTGGTCGAGTTCAATGATCCCGCGTGGGTCCGGCGACCACCACGTCACCGGGTTCGCCGTCCATGGGAAGAGGCCGCTGCGATACGCAAGCAGCAATCGTGGCACGGACAAGTCACCGCCCACCGCCACCAATCCCGCGTGCGGTCCGAGCTTCACAGCGTCGCTCGCGGCGGGGAACCAGAGCCGGTCTTCAAGGAGAACGGGAGTAGGCACATTAGTCAGTATTCAGAGATCGGTGGGGAAAGATGCAGCGACTAGTCACTGCACACTGGCTAGGGCCGACAGCAACTGCGTCTGGAAGAACGCGCAGATCTCCATCTCGGCGACCGGTTCGACCTGCCCGGCCATGACCAGTGCCGCCAGCTCAGGAGGACGGCCGAGCTGCACCCAGCGGCCGCCGCGAATCTCATTGAGCACCTGGAGCAACCAGCGAACCTGCCCGACGCTCAGACGCAACCGGTAACCGCGGTTGTCCTCGTCAAAACGGCCTTCCTCGCCGAGAAACGCGTCCACGAGGCGTTTTTGTTCGGCGCGGTTTTCTGCGAGAGCCTCGGCCAGTGCCGCCTCGTGCTCGGCCAGCTTTTGCTCATCACCGCTCTTGGACAACGGCGCAATCGCCCCGCTGCCCACAGGATACAGTCGCAGCACATGCGTGAGCAGCAATCGCTCGCGCTTGGCAAAATGGAAAACGAACTGCTCGTCCTTGGCCTCGATGAGCTTCATTCCGCCGGCTCCATCGTGGCGTGGAGCTGGTGTTTCTGAAGTTCGTGGACGTAGCACTCCGCGCGCTCCATCGACTCGCGGGCCAGCACGCTCTTGCCTTTTTGATGCACCTCCAGCATGTGGAACTCCGCCTTCTCCTTCTTCCAACCGAAGACGGTTTGGAAAACGTGCGTGACGTAGTCCATCAGGTTCACCGGGTCATCCCAGCAGATCACGAGATAGCCGGAGTCCAGGTTCTCCTTCGACTCCGTTGCTTCCTCACGGACGACATCCGGCAGTTCAATGGTCGTAGCCACAGACGCAGGATAGGAACAGCGCGCTGAATTTTCAACCACCCCGGCCATCCAAACCCCGTGACCGTCTCCGTCATCCCTCGGCTCATCGTCGCTGGCGTTCTGCTCGCCGCCCTCCCCGCCAGCGCCCAGGACAAACCCGCGTCGGCCCTGATGAAGCGCGCCCCGGCTAAATCCGCCGCAAAAAGCGAGCCCGTCAAACCCGCCCCCGCTGTGCCTGCGCTTTCGGTCAAGGAAATCGCCGCGCGCGTAAAACCTTCGCTCGTCACCGTCACCTTCACCGGACGCGATGGAGCCGTCGAAGGCACCGGCTCGGGATTTGTCGTGGATGCGGATGGCTTGATTGCCACTTCACTGCATGTCATCGGCGAGGCGCGGCCCATCAGCGTCCAGTTTGCCGACGGGAAGAAATTCGACGTGATCGCCGTCCACGCGTGGAACCGTCGCTCGGACCTTGCCCTCATCCGCATCGACGCAAAAGGCCTGCCCGCGTTGCCGCTGGGCGATTCTTCCACGCTCGAACAAGGCGCGCCCATCGTCGCCATGGGCAACCCGCGCGGCTTGGATTTCAGCGTCGTCTCCGGGGTCGTCTCTGCGCGGCGCGAAGTAAAGACCGGCGAGCTCGACGCCGAGGAGATGATCCAACTCGCCATCCCGATCGAACCGGGCAACAGCGGTGGGCCGCTGCTGGACATGCAGGGCAACGTCCACGGCGTGCTCACGCTCAAATCTGCGCTCACCGAAAATCTCGGCTTCGCCATGCCCATCAACATGCTCAAGCCGCTGCTCGCCAAGCCCAACCCGGTCCCCATCGCGCGCTGGCTCACCATCGGCAACCTCAACCCCCGCGAGTGGCAGCCCCTGCTGGGCGCACGCTGGACGCAGAAGTCCGGGCGCATTTCCGTCGAGGGCGTCGGCAAGGGCTTTGGCGGTCGCGCCCTGTGCTTGAACCAGCGCGAAGTGCCCGCCCTGCCCTACGAAGTCGCCGTCACGGTGAAGCTGGAAAGCGAGAGCGGCGCGGCCGGCCTCGTCTTCGCGTCGGACGGCGGAGACATCCATTACGGCTTCTACCCGACCGGCGGCCAGCTTCGGCTCACGCGCTTCGACGGGCCGACTGTTTATTCGTGGGCCATTCTCAAATCCGTCCCTTCGCCGCACTACCGCCCCGGCGAGTGGAACACCATCAAGGTCCGCATCGAGAAAGACCGCCTGCTTTGCTACGTCAACGACCACCTCGCCATCGAGTCGGACGACCAGACACTCCGCACTGGCAAGGTCGGCCTCGCCAAGTTCCGCGACACCAAGGCCGCGTTCAAAAACTTCCAAGTCGCCGCCACTCTCCCGCCCGCCGTGCCGGACTCCGGCCTGAGCAAAAACCTGCTCCAGCAGATCGAATCCCTCGCCGCCTCGCCTGCGGACGAAAAGACCCTCCGCGCCCTCCAGACCAACGCCCCCGCCAGCCGTGCCGTGCTCACCGCCCGCGCCGACCGGCTCGAAAAGGAAGTCGCCCAGCTCCGCAAGCTCGCCCACACCGTTCATCGCCGCGAGGTCGAGGCCGCCTTGCTCCGCGAGCTGGACCAGCCCGAGGCCAAGATCGATCTCTTCCACGCCGCCCTGCTCCTAGCGAAACTAGACAATGAAGAGCTCGATCTCGATGCCTATCGCCGCCAGTTGGATGACATGGCCAAGGACATCACCTGCCAGCTCGCCGCCATGCCCGACGACGAAGCCAAGCTCAAGGCGCTCAAAAAATTTCTCTTCGAGGAAAACGGCTTTCACGGCAGCCGCAGCGACTACAACAACCGCGCCAACAGCTACATCAACGAAGTCCTTGATGACCGTGAAGGCATCCCCATCACGCTGTCCGTCGTCTTCCTCGAACTCGCCCGGCGGATCGGTCTGGACACCGTGAGCGGCGCGCCTGTGCCCGGCCACTTCATGGTTCTGCACCGCCCGAAAATGGGCGAACGACAGCTCCTCGACGTGTTCGACGGCGGCATCACTCTGCCGCCCAAACGCGAGGAGGAACTCCGCATCACGGACGAAGACCTCCAGCCCGCCAGCAAGCGCTCGATCATCACCCGCATGTTACGCAACCTCCTCAATGCCGCACGCCAGAACAGCGACCACGCGGCCATGCTGCGCTATCAGGAAGTCATCGTTGCCCTCGCGCCCGATGCGCCCGGCGACCGCATCGGCCGCGCCCTGCTCCGCCTGCAAAACGACGACGCCGAAGGCGGCCGCCTCGACCTCCTCTGGCTCCTCGATAACCGCCCACGTGGAATCGACTTAGAACGCGTGGAGCAACTGCTTCGCTCACTGCGTTGACCCACCGTCTTCGTCTCGATCGAGACTTCAGGCCGGACGCAAATCACTTACCTTCAACTGCACGGTGCACTGATCGCGGAACTCGTTCACCTCGGGGGCGAAGGCGAGATCAAAGCTGGCGGGCACCACGAAATCCTTCGGCACATTCCACCACACGGCTTCGCGCACATCGTTGCCATCCGTGACGTGGAGTTTGAGATGCTGTTGCTCCTTGCCCATGCGGAGCGGTGGACGGTGAAGACGCAGGCCAGTGGCGCAAAATTGCAGTGCTGCATTCCCCTGCCCCGTCGGCGCGAGGCGGTCCAACTCACCGAGCCGCTCGACCGTCAGATCCCGCAACGTGACTTCCGCGTCGAGCTTGAGCACGGGCTGAAGCTGCTCAGGACGGAGCGAACGGCGCGCGATGGCGTTAAGCCGTTCACGGAAAACTCCGACCAAGTCTGGCGCAATGGTGATCCCGGCCGCCATCGCGTGTCCGCCGTGCCGCACGAGCAGGTCGTCGCATTCACGCAGCGCCGCCGCGAGATCGAAGCCTTCGATGCTCCGCCCCGAACCCCGCCATTCTCCAGCATCCCCACCCAGGACAAGCGTGGGCCGGTAAAATTCCCGCATCACGCGCGACGCCACGATGCCCACCACGCCGATGTGCCAGAGCAACTGGCCCTCAACAATGACGTAGTCACGCGTTGGATCGAAGCGAACCCGGATGGCTCCGATGACCTCCTGAGTAATGGTGCGCTCGATTTGCTGTCGTTCGCGGTTGCGTGAATCGAGCGCGCGAGCGATGGGCTCAGCAGTGGCGAAGTCGGGCGCGAGCAGGAGTTGCAGCGCCTCAGCAGCGTTCTCCAGGCGACCCGCGGCGTTGAGGCGCGGGCCGATTTGGAAACCGACTTCGTAAGTCCCGATTGAACCTTCAATTCCCGCCGCCGACTTGAGTGCGAGCAAACCGGGGCGTCGCGTGACATTGAGCCGCTCCAAGCCGGCGGTGACGAGGGTGCGATTCTCGCCCGTGAGCGGCACGAGGTCGGCGATGGTGCCGAGCGCGACGAGATCGAGCAGCGGGCGAATGTCGAAGGCAGTGAACGCGGCGAGTTGCATTTCCCGTCCGCGTTTCACCAGCGCATGGGCGAGCTTGAAGGCCAAGCCAGCAGAGCACAGTTCACGGAACTGCACACCCAATTGTGGATTCACCAACGCCAGCGCGGCGGGCGCGGGATCTGAGACTTGGTGATGATCCAACACCAGCACATCCACGCCGCGCTGCTTGAGCCAGGCAATGGTGTCCACCGCCGTCGAGCCGCAGTCCACGGCCAAGAGCAATTTCGTGCCGGGGAATTTCCCAAGGCAGTTCTCCACACCGTCCTGGCTCAGGCCGTAACCCTCGTCCATGCGGTGCGGCAGGTAGAAGTCCACACACCAGCCGAGCGCGCGGAAAACCTCGAGGAGCAGCGCGGTGGAAGTCACCCCATCAACGTCGTAGTCGCCGAAGATGACCAGCGGCTCGGCACGCTCGCGCGCCGCGAAAAGACGATCCACGGCAGCGGCCATGTTCGGCAGTGCGAACGGATCGGCGAGATTGCGGAGGCGCGGCTCAAGAAAATGCCCCACTGCCTCCGGTGCGCTGTGCCCGCGATTGAGCAGACACTGCGCGAGCAACGGCGAAACGCCGTGTTGCTTCGAAAGTTCCGCGGCGAGTGCGGGGTGAGGCGGCGCGATGGACCAACGGTATTTCATCCGAGTAGCCCGGCAAAAAGAAACTGGTAGAGGCGCAGGCACACAGCCTTCAGAATGACCATGGGGAACAATCCGCGTCCGCCAGTGCTGGCGAGCAACTGGTGCCACGTAAGCGGATTGTTCGGAGTGGTTTGCTGAACCAATCCCTTCAATCGTTCGGAGAGCACTTCTCCAGAATGCAAGTCTGCGGCCATGTTTTCGGGGCAGACGATGGGGAGCAAGCATTCGGAGGTCAACGACTCTATCAACAGCGCGGCTCGCAGACTGCGAACAAGTGGCTACCAGCGCAATCAGCACGGCTCTTGAATAAGCTCTCAATGATTACTGGTCGAACAGCCCTATGTTGATCACGGGCACAGGATCTCGCTTACACACAAGACGCGCCTTCACGCTCATCGAGCTCCTCGTGGTCATCGCCATCATTGCCATTTTGGCCGGTATGCTGTTGCCCGCCTTGGCCAAAGCGAAGGCCAAAGCTCAAGGCTCAAAGTGCCTGAACAACTACAAGCAAATCTCCCTGGCCTACAAACTTTACGCAGACGAATACGATGGAGTCCTCGTGCCGTTCGTTTCGAACTTCGCACCAACAGCCCCTGCCCTCGTGGTTCGGAGCCCGGCCACGGCAGAAACGTGGTGGCCTGACCAACTCAAGCGCTTTTCAGCTCCTGACAAGCAGTTGTTTCAATGTCCGGTGCAACCCAAGGGCTGGACCTCGAACGATTTTGGAATCGGCTTGAGTGCACCGCAGTTTGCCTGGAATGCCTCTGCCCCCAGCACCAAGCTCCGGGAGATCAACGTGAACAAACCCTCGGACACCGTGGTGCTGGCTGACTCCGCCTTCGGCGTGCCCGCTTCCTGGGCTACCGAAACGGATCCTGCAAAATGGCAGGGGCAGCAAGGTTCAGCCACGAACCCCAACGAGCGCATCTCGTTCGATACCCCAGCCCCGGGCGGAAGTTTTCTCCAGCCCTTTTCCCGCCGCGTCATCAGCCGTCACGATGGCAAGACCACCACCGGGTGGGTTGACGGCCATGCGGAAACGGTTCTTACGAGATCCCTCGGATTCTTAGTCGCTGGCACCTCGACTCCCAACACTGTCGGGGCTCCGGATGCCAAGTGGGACTTGGAGTGATGTTCTTGGATCCGATTAACGCTTGGCTTTCGCATCAACTTTTTGCTTATCCCCGATGAGCACACTCAAAACCTTGTCGACGAACCGCCGCCACTTCCTCCGCACCGGCTCCGCGCTGCTGGCGCTGCCGTGGCTGGAGAGCCTTGCCCCCGCCCAAGCTGCCGCGCCGCTGCGCCGGCTCGTGAGCATCTGCACCAACTTCGGGCTCTATGGGCCGTCGTTCTTCCCCGAGCAGGCCGGGCGCGATTACCAAGCCAGCGAGTATCTGAACGTGCTCGGCGACCTGCGCCCGCACTTCACGGTCTTCTCCGGCATCTCGCATCCGGAGATCGGCGGCGACCATGCGTCCGAGGCTTGCTTCCTCACGAGCGCGAAGCACCCCACCGCCGGCGGCTTCCGCAACAGCGTCTCGCTCGATTTCGTCGCGGCGAAACACGTCGGCCCCGCCACGCGCTTCCCCCTGCTCACGCTCTCCACGCAAGACGGCAGCCCGCTCACGCACACCACCAGCGGCGCGGGAGTGCCAGCGCTTTACAAGCCCTCCGAGATTTTCGCGCGCCTCTTCCTTGCCGGCAAAGCACGTGACATCGAAATGGAAATGACCCGCCTCAAGCGCGGCCAGAGCGTGCTCGACCGTATGGGCTCCAGTTTCGCCTCGCTGAAAACCCGCCTCAGCGCCCACGACCAGCAGCAGGTCGCCGACTACGCTGAGGCCGTCCGCGACATGGAAAAGCAACTCCACGCCGACGAAGCCTGGGTGCAGAAGCCCAAGCCCGTCGTCGAGGCCGAGCCGCCCTCCGACGCGCTGGACCGCAGCGACAACATCGGTCGCGCCCGGATACTCCTGAACCTCACCAAACTCGCCATCCAGACCGACTCCACGCGCGTCGTGACGGTGTTCATTCGCGGCATGGACCTGAAGCCGCCCATTGAAGGCGTCTCCGAGGATCACCACGGCCTTTCCCATCACGGGCGGAACCAAGCGAAGATTGACCAGCTCCGCATCATCGAACGCGCGAAGATGGCCGTCTTCCGCGATTTCCTATTTGCCTTGCGCGACACGAAGGAAGGCGCGACCAGCCTGCTCGACCAGACCCAGGTGCTCATCGGCAGCAACCTCGGCGACGCCAGCAGCCACAACACCAGCAACCTCCCCGTCCTGCTCGCGGGCGGCGGCTGGAAGCACGGCCAGCACATCGCCGGCGACCGCAAGAACAACACGCCGCTGGGCAAGCTCTTCGTCAGCATGCTCCAACGTCACGGCGTCGAAACCGCCCAGTTCGGCTCGGGTGCCGGGACGATGGATGGCTTGGCGTGAACCACTAACCGATAGCAACCACAGAGGCACAGAGAACACAGAGATGTTTCTTCCGCTGTCCCCTTCTGTGTCCTCTGTGCCTCTGTGGTTAAATATCCATTTGAACTTTCTTCGATGAAGCCAGTTCTCCTCCTCTGCCTCCTCGCGCCGCTCGCCGTCGCCCAGGACGCCGTCTCCACCTTCTCATCCCGCGTCCAGCCGTTGCTCAAGACTTACTGCACCGAATGCCACGCCGGCACGAAGCCCAAGGCCGGCATTCAGCTCTCGGGCGCGCGCACCGTTGAGCAGCTAGCCACCGAGCGCGACCACTGGTTCCGCGTGCTCGACGCGCTCGAAGCCGGCACCATGCCGCCGAAGGATGAGCAGCAGCCCACGCCCGCCGAGCGCGCTGCGCTGGTCGCGTGGTTGCGCGGTGACTTCACCAACACCCTGCTCGCCAAGCAGCGCGCCGAGGGGCGCAGCAAACTCCGCCGCCTCAGCCGCACCGAGTATTCCAACACCATCCTCGACCTCTTCGGCGTGAAGCCTGCCGTCGGTCTCAACCTCCCCACCGACGGTCGCGTAGACGGCTACGACAAGGTCGCCGCCGCGCTGCCACTCTCCGCCTCCGGGGCTGCGGGCTACTTCAAGATGGCCGACGATATCGTCGCGCGGATGCTGCGGCCCATTCCCAAGACCCCGCCCAAAGCCCGTGTCGCCAAGAAGCCCGTGACGACCGACTTCGACGATGTGCTCGGCGACAAGAAGCCCGAGCCCAGTGCCGGCGGTTTGCAACCGCCGTCCGGAGCCAGCCCCTTCGACCCCGCGCGCACTGTCCGCGCCCTCGCTCTCGGCAGCGAGCAATCCAAGGGACACATTCTTGAACTGCCCGACGGCACGAAGGTCAGCTTCAACACCGACACCACCTCCGGCCCGTTGCGCGGCTTCGGCGGCCCGCGTCATCCGGGCATTCACCGCCTGCGTCTTTCAGTTTACGCCTACCAGACCGACAAGCCGCTGCCCTTCGGTATCTTCGCCGGACACACGGGTGCTTATCCGCAAATCATCGAGCTCATCGCCGTGCTCGAAGCGCCGCCCGGCAAGCCCACCATTCTCGAAACCGAAGTCTATCTCCGCACCAGCGACCTCAACGACCTCGCGCCCATCAACGACAACTTCCGCCTCATCCCTTTCGGTCTCGGCGTGCCCGTGCCGAAGAACTCGCAGGCCAGCGCCTGCCGCGCGCCCGGCCTCGCCGTGCAATGGGTGGAAATCGAAGAGCCAGAGCTGCCGCTCGCGGGCGACCGCTGGTTGCGCGCGGACTTCCGCGCCGCGCTCGCCGGGGGCTTGCAAAACCGCGACACATTCCTCAAAGCTGCCGACGACACCTTCAAGCGCATCACCCCGCGCCTCTTCCGTCGCGACCCGACCGCCGACGAACTCACGCGGCTTAACCTCCGTTTCGCCGAGCAGCTCGACGTGGGTGCCACCGCCGACAACGCCCTACGCGAGTGCGTTGTTGAACTGATGACCTCGCCAGACTTCCTCTGTGTCATTGAGCCACCCGGCCAACTCGATGACTTCGCACTTGCCTCGCGCCTTGCCTACTTCCTCTGGAACTCCACACCCGACGAAGCGCTCCTCGCCGTCGCCCGCGAAGGCAAGTTGCGCGATGGCGCGGTCCTCGCCGCGCAAACCGAGCGCCTGCTGAAAGACCCTAGGGCCAGCCGCTTCGTGGCCAACTTCACCGACCAATGGCTCGGGCTGCGGATGATTGACGACACCTCGCCCGACTCGAAGCTCTACCCGGAATACGCGCGGAACGACCTCCTCAAGCGCTCCAGCGTGCAGGAGACTCGCGCGTTCTTCCGCCGCGTGCTCGACGAGAACCTGAGCGTGCGCGAATTCGCCGCAGCGAACTGGACCTTCGCCAACGAGTCGCTCGCCAAGCACTACGGCCTGCCCGGCATCACTGGCCTCGCGCTCCAGAAGGTCAGCCTCCCTGCCGACTCCGCTTACGGCGGCCTCTGGACCCAGCCCGCCGTGTTGAAAGTCACCGCCAACGGCACCTACACCTCGCCCGTAAAGCGCGGCGTCTGGGTCGCCGAGCGGCTCCTCGGCATTCCCATCCCGCCTCCGCCGCCGAACGTGGCCGCCGTCGAGCCCGACATTCGCGGCGCGAAAACCTTGCGCGAGCAACTCGCTCTCCACAGCAGTCAAGGCTCCTGCGCCGCGTGCCACGCGAAGTTCGACCCGTATGGCTTCGCGCTGGAGAGCTTCGACGTGACTGGCACCTACCGGAAGAACTACCGCGTGCTGAATCCCGAGCGCAAAAGCGGCCCGTGGTGGACCGACGGCCTCGCCGTGGATTGCAGCGGCAAGACCCCGACAGGCCAGACCTTCAGCGACATCCGCGAGCTGCGGAAACTGGTTGCAGAAAACCCCGCCCAACTCGCGCGCGGCCTAACCCGCCATCTCGTCACCTACGCCACCGGTGCCCCGCCCACACGCCTAGATCAGCCAGCCATCGAAGCGATCGTCGCCGCCGCCACAAAGGACCAGCACGGCCTGCGTTCCCTCGTTCACGGCGTGGTGCAGAGTGAGCTGTTCCGGTGGAAGTAAGCGGAGTTTCGCTCGAGCCGCAGCTCACAACCGCCGTTCGCTGGTCGGAATGTGGATCACCGTCAGTGCACAGCAGTCCCACACCTTCGTGCCGCGGCTGCAATTCCATGTGATGTAGAGCGTCTCGCCCTGCGCATCAAGGGCGACGCTGTAGGTGCCACGCGGGGTGACGCCATACTTCTCCGTGTAGAAGGGATGGAGGAACGCGATGACTTTCCGTGTCTTCGTCTTGGTGTCGTATTGGACGACGGCGGAGTTGTCCGCCTCGCTGCCACCGTGCGCGCCGGGGACGTAGTAGACGAAGCGCCCGGTCGCATCCGCATCGAGCGTGGTGATGTATTGGTTCGTGCCAATGGCAGCGGAGCCGAGTGACTCAATGCGCTCGATGCGTGTGTGGAAGGCAAACAGTTCGGCGGTGCCGCCACGTTGCGCGTGCGAGACGGTGTAGATGATGCCTTGCGGTGTCTCGTCGCTGGCGGCACGCAGACCGATGCTGCCGGAGACGGGCATGGGCTTGCCGGGCTTCGCTGGATCGAAGCGCACGAGGTCGCTGCCCGTGAGCGAGTCCACGTTGAACCAGACGCGGCCTGTGGACGGCGAGAACATCATCGCCCGCGCCGGTCCGCCGAAGCCGGACCAAATCATCTTCCGCGCTGCGAGGTCATAGGCGAAGAACGTCACATTCGTCTCGCCCGCCCGTGTCTCCGGCTCGGTGCCACCGTAGAAGATAAGCCGCTGCGGATCGGCGAACCCGGTCGGGATGCAGTGCCCGGGCACGGGGCCTTCGGCGACTATTTCCGCCTTGCCGCTGGCGGGATGCACGCGCAGGAGCCAGTCACCTTGGTAATCCTTGTCGCCGTCCGTCGCACGAGTGCCGCCGCGATGCGTGCCGCAGTAGATCCAGCCGTCGCGCGCAAGCACGAGCTGAGTGTGAATCTTCCCCGGCGTGTAGCGGCCAGCGGGCAAGCCGAGCAGTTTCTTCACGTCCACGAGCTGCCGGAACTTCTTCGTGACTGGGTCGAACTCGTAGATGAACGCGGTGCCGCTAGGTGCAAGGTGGTCGCCTATGCTGGCGTAGTATTTGCCTTTGGCAAAGAGGCTATCGCCCCAGTTGGACCACGGGTTGCCGCGATAGGTCTGCCCGGGGAAGTAACCGAAGTCCACTTTGGGTGCCGTCTTCGCAATGGAGACTTCGGGAAGGAGCGTGGCGGGTGGTCGGAGAAATTCTGCCGCCGTGTCCGTGACGAACTCCTTTCCGCCAGGCAGGACAGGAGGAAAGGAAACTTCCGGCTCGGGCTTGGGTTTCGCCTTGGTGGGTTTTGGCGTCTGCGCTGGGAGTGTGAAGGCAAGCGCCAACGAAGCGGCCAGCAGCAGGACAGGTTTCATGATTCGGACTTCGACGGTGGAGCTGCGGGGGGCTTCACAAGGAGTCGCCTTCGCGTGTCTTGGTGACGACGGTGGAGGCTTCAGATTTTCCGAGGAGACAAGCGAATCCCCTCACATCGCCGCCTCCGGGAGAAACGACAACGCGGACCTCGCGGCCCGCGTTCGTTCCCGATGCATTGTTGGGCTCAGGCCAGCTTCGTCAACTCACCCGTGCTGTCGCCGAGCTGCTGGGTCTTGATGTCCATGCGGTTGAGCATTGAGAGCCAGAGGTTGTTGAGTGGGGTTTCCTTCGGATAGACGTGGTGTTGCCCCGGCTTGAGCGTGCCACAGCCGTGACCGGCCAGCAGCACCGGGAGGTTGTCGTGGTTGTGCGCGTTGCCGTCCGAGTTGCCGCTGCCGTAGGCGAGCATGCAGTGGTCGAGCAACGTGCCGTCGCCTTCCTTCACGGACTTGAGCTTGCCCAGCAGGTAGGCGAGCTGCGTGGTGTGGAAGCGGTTGATCTGCGCGATCTTCGCCTTCTTCTCCTCGCTATTGCCGTGGTGCGACAGATCGTGATGGCCCTCGCGAACGTTGATGAAGGGATAGGGCTTGTTGCTGCCTTCGTTCGCGATGACGAACGTGCAGACCCGCGTGGTGTCCGTCTGGAACGCGAGCACCATCAGATCGCACATGAGCCTGATGTGTTCCTCGTAAGTTTGCGGGATGCCGGTGGGGGCGGTGAAACCGGCGGGGGCCTTGACCTCGGCGAACTTGGACGCGCGCTCAATGCGCTGCTCGATGTCGCGGATGGCGGAGAAATACTCGTCGAGCTTGCGCTGGTCGCTGCGGCCGAGCTTGCCATTGAGATCGCTGAAATCCGCCTTCACCAAATCAAGCACGCTCTTCCGCTGGGCATCGCGCTTGGCCCGCTCGGCAGCGGAACCCGCACCAAAGAGCCGGTCAAAGACAAGCTTAGGGTTTACTTCCTTGGGCTGCGGCTGCGTGGCCGAACGCCAGGACATCGTGGAGGAATAAACACAGGAATAACCGGAGTCGCAGTTGCCCGCCATCGAGCCGGCCTCGGTGCCAATCTCCAGCGACCCGAGCCGCGTCTGGTCCGCGAGCCGCGAGGCGGCCACCTGATCCACCGAGACACCGGCGCGGATGTCCGTGCCGTCGGTCTTGCGCGGCTGGCAACCAGTGAGGAAGGATGACAACGCACGAGCGTGATCTCCACCGCCGTCGCCATTCGCGCGGGCCTTGTCGGCGGTCAGGCCGGTGAGGATGGAGAAATCTTTGCGATACTCCGCGACGGGCTGGAGGATGGCGGGCAGTTCCGCGCCCAACTCCCCTTCCGCCTTCGGCGTCCAGTCCACCATGTTCTTGCCGTTGGGGACGTAGAGGAACGCCATGCGATTGGGCGCGGCCTTGCTGGCGGGCGTGTTGCCGGCGGCCCAACTCGTCATCGGCCCCATCGCTTCGAGCCAGGGGAGCGCGAGCGTGGCCCCAAGACCTTTGAGCGCGGTGCGGCGGGAGAGAATCGCAGATTTCATGGTGTTAAAAATGTCGCCCGTTTCGACGGCGCGGCAAGGGAATCCTTCAGGGGAATGGTTGGGAAGGATTAATTTGTTGGTCGATGAAGCCGGTTCTCTGCTCTCCTCGGCCGTCAGCATGAAAAACCTTTTGGCATGGCTGCGACGGCGTTGACGAGTGGTGGTTGCCGTGACTCTGCTCGCCGGTTTCGCAAGTGCCAATATCATCGCCTACCGGCACGCCGGAGCCATGCTACGTTTCGCGCGAGCGGGCGAACGAACTCCCTCGCCGGAAAAATTGACCTCGCTCGACAAAGCAAAGGTGCTCCTGACGGGGGTCACCTTGCCCCGACCCGAAAACCAGCGGACACCCAAAGATGCTGGTCTCGACTTTCAAACCATCCGTTTTCCCGGAGCCAAATGCATCGCACTGGAAGCCTGGTTGATCTCGGCGGCCACCTCACCGACCAAAGGAATGGTGGTGCTCTTTCACGGCTACGGTGCGAGCAAAGAATCGTTGCTGGCCCCCGCCGCCGAGTTTCACGCGTTGGGCTGGGACACATTGCTGGTGGACTTCCACGGCAGCGGTGGCTCAGCGGGCGCGACCACAAGCGTGGGCTGGGAAGAGGCGGAAGATGTCCGAGCGGCATTCGCGGAGGCGGCGCGGCTCGCACCCGGTCGGCAGCGCGTGCTCTACGGTCCGTCGATGGGTGCCGTGGCCTGCCTGCGCGCAATCCATGTCCACGGAATCAAACCGGATGGGCTGATCATCGAGTGTCCGTTTGACCGGATGCTCACGACTGTCCGCCACCGGTTTCAAGCCATGCGCGTGCCACCGTGGCCGATGGCCGAACTGCTCGTCTTCTGGGGAGGCTGGCAGGCTGGCTTCGATGGTTTCACGCACAACCCAGTGGACTACGCGGCATCGGTGACCTGCTCCACCCAGTTGATGCACGGACAGAACGACCCACGCGTGCGTGTGGCGGAAGTGGAAGCCATCCACAACGCCCTGACCGCGCCCAAGACTCTGAGAATCTTCACCGGACTGGGCCATCAATCCTACGTGGAAGCCCAACCGGAGGAATGGCGCAAGGCGATCGAGCAGCACCTCGCTACATTGACGAACCGGCGTTGAGCCAACGCACCGTCCCGGACGGCGAACATTTTGATGGTTTAGCCGGGTTGGTTTCTGTTCCAATACCCCTCGCCTCGTCTGCGAACCGCCCTTGATCCGGCGGCTCCCGGAAAACTGCGCCGCCGCGCCGTCCCGGGCGGGGCTCTGTAATGCTCGAACTCGATACTGAAACGACCACGGCCACCGGCACGCCCCCCCGCCGCAGCCGCACCGAACCGCCCACGCGCGAGCACAGCCCGTCGATCTCCCAAGTGCTGGCCGGCCTCGGCGATGCCGGCTTCCGCCGCGACCACGGCTTGCGCTACGCCTATGTGGCGGGCGCGATGGCCAATGGCATTGCTTCCGTGGAGCTGGTCGAGGCGATGGCACGGGGCGGGATGCTCGGCTTCTTCGGCGCAGCGGGGTTGGGCAAGGACCGCGTGGAAGCGGCGTTGCACCGGTTGCAGGCGGAGATTCCCGGCCTGCCGTTCGGCGTGAATCTCATCCACAGCCCGAACGAATCATCGCTCGAAGACGCGGTGGCGCGGATGTTCATCCTGCGCGGGCTGCGGCTCATCGAGGCGTCGGCTTACCTGCGGCTCACGTTGCCGGTCGTGCGCTTCCGCGTGGCGGGCATTCATCGCGATGCCGCGGGGCACATCGTCACGCCGAACCGCATCGTGGCGAAGGTCTCGCGGGTCGAGGTGGCCACGCAATTTTTCTCCCCGCCGCCGGCCGAAATGCTCAACGAGTTGGTCCGCACCGGCGACATCACAGCCGAGCAGGCCGCGCTCGCGGCGCAAATCCCCGTCGCGCAGGACGTGACAGCGGAGGCGGATTCCGCCGGGCACACGGACAATCGGCCGCTCGTGACGTTGCTGCCCACGCTGCTGGCGTTGCGCGACCGTTTGCAGACGCAGTTCAACTACGCCCAGCCGTTGCGCGTCGGCGCGGCGGGTGGGCTGGCCACGCCGTCGGGTTTGGCGGCGGCCTTCGCGATGGGCGCGGCCTACGTCGTCACCGGTTCGGTGAACCAGGCGTGCGTCGAGTCCGGCTCCAGCGAGGTCGTGCGGAAGATGCTCGCACAAGCCGAGCAGGCCGACACCGCGATGGCACCCGCCGCCGACATGTTCGAGATGGGCGTTAAGCTCCAGGTGCTCAAGCGTGGCACGATGTTCCCCATGCGCGCGGCAAAGTTGTGGGAGCTGTTCCGCGCGTATCCGAGTCTCGACGCGATTCCCGAAGCCGACCGCGCGCAGTTGGAGAAGCAGTTTTTCCGCGCCACACTGGCCGATACCTGGGCCAGCACGCGGGCCTTCTGGCTCACGCGCGACCCCGCGCAAGTCGAGCGCGCCGAACGTGACGCGAAGCACAAGATGGCACTCGTCTTCCGCAGTTATCTCGGCCTCAGCTCGCGCTGGGCCAACGCGGGCGAGCCATCGCGCGTGATGGATTACCAAGTCTGGTGCGGCCCCGCGATGGGGGCGTTCAACGAGTGGACGCGCGGCACCTTCCTCGCCGCCCCGGAGAACCGCCGCGCCGAGACCGTCGCGCTCAACCTGCTCTACGGCGCGGCCAAGCACCTGCGCGCGGTCGCCCTGCGTTTGCAAGGGATTCCCCTTTCGCCGGAAGACACGTTCTGTGTTCCCATCGAGCCGGAGCGTCTGCATGAGTTGATGAACGCGAAGCCAGTTTAAGTGATGAGCCAGTCCACGCCCCTTGCCATTGTCGGTCTCAGCGCCATCTTCCCACAGGCGGATGACCTCCGCGCTTACTGGCGCAACCTCAAGGCCGGCACCGACGCCATTACGGCCATCCCCGCCTCGCACTGGCGCGGCACGGACTTCTTCAACGCCGACCCGAAGGCGCCCGACATGACCTACGCCCAGCGCGGCGGGTTCATTTCGCCGGTGAATTTCAACCCGCTGGAGTTCGGCATCGCGCCCAAGGACATCGAGGCCACGGACACGACGCAACTCCTCGGCATGGTCGCCGCGAAGCAGGCACTCGTCGACGCCGGTTACGACCAGAAACCCTTCGACCGCCAGCGCACCAGCGTGTTGCTCGGCGTCACCGGCGCACTGGAACTCGTCATCCCGCTCGGCGCGCGGCTCGGCCATCCCATCTGGCGGCGAGCGCTCAAGGAAGCTGGCGTTGCGAACGATGTCGCCGAGGATGTCGTGCAGCGTATCGCCGACGGCTACGTGCCGTGGCAGGAAAATTCCTTCCCCGGCCTGCTCGGCAACGTCGCTGCCGGCCGCATCGCGAGCCGACTGGATTTGGGCGGCACGAACTGCGTGGTGGACGCCGCGTGTGCGAGCAGCTTCGCGGCGTTGCACCTTGCTGCACTGGAGTTGGAGGCGGGCCGCTCGGACATGGTCATCACAGGTGGCATCGACACCTTCAATGACATCTTCATGTTCATGTGCTTCAGCAAGACCCCGGCGCTCTCGCCGTCGGGGAACTCGCGGCCGTTCGACCGCGACGGCGATGGCACCATCCTCGGCGAAGGCATCGGCATGATTGTCCTGAAGCGCCTCGCCGACGCCGAGCGCGACGGCGACAAGATTTACTGCGTCATCAAGGGCATCGGCTCCTCCAGCGACGGGCGTGGCGGTGCGATTTACGAACCGCGCTCCGAAGGCCAAGTCCAGGCGATGGAACGCGCCTACGCCGCCGCCGGCATCAGCCCCTCGACGGTGGAGCTCGTCGAAGCCCACGGCACCGGCACGAAGGTCGGCGACGCCACGGAGTTGCGCTCGCTCGCGAAAGTTTTCCGCGCCACGCAACCCGACGGCACCTGGGCCGCGCTCGGCTCGGTGAAATCGCAAATCGGCCACACGAAAGCCGCCGCCGGCGTCGCTGGTCTCATCAAGGCCGCGCTCGCGCTCGAACAGAAAGTTCTGCCGCCCACCATCAAGGTGAACCAGCCCCTCGACGAAGCCGCGCCCGGCACGTCGCCGTTTTACCTCAACACCACGAAGCGCCCGTGGCTCCCGCGCGCCGCGCACCCGCGTCGCGCCGGCGTCAGCGCATTCGGCTTCGGCGGCACGAACTTCCACATCGCCCTTGAAGAGCACGGCTCCGCGCGCCGCGCGGTTGACTGGACCGGCGACGTGGACATCCTCGCCTTTGCTGCGGACACGCTCGCCGACCTGCGCGCGCAGCTCGCCGCCTTGCCCGGCGAACTTCCGTGGCTTGACCTCCGGCGCCGCGCGCACACATCCCGCGCCGCCTTCCGCGCCGAAGCAAAGTTCCGCCTGCTGCTGCCGCTGGCGAAAGGGACTGAAAGCAATTTCGCCCTCGCCTCGCTCCGCGACGCGGCTCTCGCCATGCTTGACAAAGAGCCGACCAAGACCACTTGGTCCCTCCCGAACGGCACCGCCTTCGGCTCCGGCCCCGCGCGCGGCCAGCTCGCCGTGCTCTTCCCCGGCCAAGGCTCGCAATACCCCGGGATGTTCCGCGACCTTGCCTGCCAGTTCCCCGAACTGCTCGACACGCTCGCGGAGGCGGATGCTGCCTTCGCTGTTGAACAGCCCGCCGTCGCCCAGCGCCTCAGCGACGTCATCTACCCGCACCCCGCCTTCAACGACGAGACCCGCCGCGCGCAGGAATCCGCGCTCAAGGCCACCGAAGTCGCCCAACCCGCGCTCGGAGCCGTGAGCCTGGGCGCGTTGCGCGTGCTGCAAGGCTTCGGTGTCACGCCACAGCTCGCCGCTGGCCATAGCTACGGCGAACTCGTCGCACTTCACGCTGCCGGCCGCCTCGATGCCGCCGGACTTCACAAGCTCTCCAACGTCCGCGGCCGCCTCATGGCCAGCCGCCCCGGCGCAGCCGACCGTGGCGCGATGCTCGCCGTCGTCGCGCCCGAGCAAACCGTCGCCGAACTCCTCCTCGCCGGCGGCCCCGACCTCGTCATCGCGAACCGCAACTCGCCGTCGCAGTTCGTCATCGCCGGCCCGAAGCCGCAGATTGACCGCGCCGCCGTCGAAGCCGAGAAGCGTTCCCTTCGCGCCCGCGTGCTGCCCGTCTCCGCCGCCTTCCACAGCCCGCTCGTCGCGGATGCCCGCGAGCCCTTTGCCGCCGCGCTCGCGGAAGCTTCCTTCACCGAAGCCCGCATCCCCGTCTTCTCGAACACGACCGCCACCGCCTACCCGTCCGCGCCCGCCGCGTCGCGCGACCTCCTCGCCAGCCACCTCGCGAAGCCCGTGGACTTCATCGCCGAAATTCGCGCGATGCACGCTGCTGGCGCGACTACCTTCCTCGAAGTCGGCCCCGGCCGCGTCCTCAGCGACCTCGCCGCCGCCATCCTCGCCGACACCGGCGCGGAGACCATCGCCCTCGACGCCTCGCGCGGCGCGCGCAACGGCACGCTCGACCTCGCCACCGCCCTTTGCCGCCTCGCCGCGCTCGGCCACGCGGTGAACCTGGCGAAATGGGAAACCGCCCCGCCCGCCGCACCAACCGGCAAACCCGCCTTCACCGTCCCGATTTCCGGCGCAAACGTCCGCACCTCGAAGCCCGCGCCGCGTCTGCCGATTGTGAGCAAACCCGCCGCCCGTGCGGGCGACTTGCAGTCGCCGTCCACCGCGTCCGTTGCCGCCGCGAGTGGAGCAGTCGGCCCGGTTGCCGCCCCGCAGTCTCCGCTTTCCGTGACACCCACGCCCTTGTCCCCCGACCTCGCCGCCGCCCTGCAAACCGCCCAGCAAGGCATGATGGCCCTGCAAAAACTCCAGGAGCAAACCGCCCAGCTCCACGCGCAATTCCTCGCCGGCCAGGAAGCCGCCCGCCGCACTTTGGAAGGACTCTTGGGCCAGCGCCGCGAACTCCTCGGCCTCGCCCCCGCCCCGATTGGAGCGCGGACGCCCACGTCCGCAGCTCCGTCCATTCCCGTCGTATCCCCGGAGCGCGGCTCTCCGAGCCGCAGCAACGCAGTCACGCCAGCCGCAGCTCCCGCGCTTCAAACGTCTCACCCAAAGTCCATCGCTTCCGCCTCCCTCGCCCCCACCGGGGGAGAGGGCCGGGGAGAGGGGGCAGCGGCCGCGAAGCCCGCATCTACCTCCAACTCCGTATCCCCCGCTGTCCTCGCCGTCGTCTCTGAGAAAACCGGCTACCCCGTCGAGATGCTCACGCTCGACATGGGCTTGGACAGCGACCTCGGCATCGACTCCATCAAGCGCGTCGAAATCATGGCCGCCCTCCGCACGCGCCTGCCTGACGCGCCCGAGGTGAAGCCTGAGCACCTCGGCTCGCTCCAGACGCTTCAGCAGGTCGTGGACTTTCTGAGTGTCGGCACCGCAGCAACCGCTCCGGCGGCTTCACCGGGCGTTTCATCCCCGCAAGCTGCTCCGGCGTCCAGTCCAGTTGCTCCCGCTGTGCTTGCTGTGGTTGCCGAGAAGACGGGCTACCCCGCTGAAATGCTGACACTGGAGATGGGATTGGACAGTGACCTAGGCATCGACTCCATCAAGCGCGTCGAAATCATGGCAGCCCTTCGCACCCGTCTGCCAGACGCGCCCGAAGTGAAGCCCGAACACCTCGGCTCGCTCCAGACGCTTCAGCAGGTTGTGGAGTTCCTGAGTGCCGGCGGCGGGGCAACCGCCCCGGTTGCTTCATCGAGTGATTCATCCGCGCAAGTTGCTCCGGCATCCAGTTCCGTTGCCCCCGCTGTTCTTGCCGTTGTTGCCGAAAAGACCGGCTACCCCATGGAAATGCTGACGCTCGACATGGGTCTGGACCGCGACCTCGGCATTGACTCCATCAAGCGCGTCGAAATCATGGCCGCCCTCCGCACGCGCCTCCCCGACGCGCCCGAAGTGAAGCCCGAGCATCTCGGTTCGCTCCAAACCCTCAAGCAGGTGGTCGAGTTTTTGACTGCGGGGAGTCGGGTGTCTGCTTCGGCTTCAGTTTCAAGCGGCGCGCCCGCAAATCAGGTTGAAAGCAAGGGCATTGATTCGGCATCGGCCACGCGCGCATTGCTCGCTGTTGTTGCGGAGAAAACCGGCTACCCCACCGAGATGCTCAACCTCGACATGGGCCTCGACTCCGACCTCGGCATCGACTCCATCAAGCGCGTGGAAATCATGGCCGCCCTCCGCGCCCATCTCCCCGACGCACCCGAAATTAAACCCGAACACCTCGGCACCCTCCGCACCTTGCAGGAAGTCGTGAACTTCCTCTGCGCGGGTTCTTCTCAGGGTGGAACAGGCCACCGGCCTGTCCCGTCCGGCGACTCGCCGGACGGAACGACGAGCGCGTCCGTTGCGAAAGCAGCGCAGCTTTCCACTCCCGAGTTCTCCATCATCCCGGTCGGCGGGTCGCCGACCGGGACGGGCGAGTCGCCCGTGCCACCCTTTTCACAACTCTCCCGCCAAATCCTCCGCCCCACGCCCTTCCCGCCTGCTGACACCCGCCCGCTCATCACGCTGGCGCCCGGCTCGCTCGTCTGGCTCACCGACGACGCCACCAGCCTTACCGTCGCGCTAGCGAAGAACCTCGAGCAACGCGGCCTGACCGTCCGACGCGGCACGCCCACCGAACTGCTCGCCGACCGCAACGCACCGCTCCCCGCCGCGCTCGTCCTGCTCTGGCCCGCCGCGCAAGGCAGCGACGCCTTCCTCAAGTCCGCTTTCCGCCTCATCCAGGTCGCCGCGCCCGCCCTCCGTGCCGCCGGTCGCAGCGGCGCGGGCGTGCTCGTCTCGCTCTCTCGCCTCGACGGTCTCTTCGGCCTCGGCGTGATGAACGCCACCGCCGACGTCGTCAGCGGCGGCCTCGCTGGCCTCGTGAAGACCGCACATCACGAGTGGCCCGAAGTTCATTGTAAGGCCCTCGACCTCGACCCCGGCGCGGCCAGCGGCACCGAACTCGCCAACCAAATCACCGAGGAAATCTTCCGCGCCGGCCCCATTGAAGTCAGCCTCTTCGGCGGCCAGCGTTACGGCCTCGAAATCGAGACCGCCCCCGCGCTCGCCAACCCCGCGCCCGCCCTCCAGCGCGGCGACCTCGTCGTCGTCACCGGCGGCGCGCGCGGCGTCACGGCCACTTCTGTCCTCGAACTTGCCCGCCGCCACCAGCCGCGCTTTCTCCTGCTCGGCCGCAGCACGCTCCCCGACGCCGAGCCGCACTGGCTCACCGGCCTCACCAGCGAAGCCGACATCAAGAAAGCCCTCCTCGCTCACGCCGAAGGCGACCGCTCGCCGAAGCGCCTCGAAGCGAAGTTCCGCGAAGTGATGGCCCAGCGGGAAATCCGCGCGCACCTCGCCGAAATTCGCGCCACCGGCGCACTTGCCCACTACGCCACGCTCGACGTTCGCGATGCCGCCGCCGTCGCCACCACGCTCGCCGAAGTCCGCGCCGCGCACGGCCCCATTCGCGGTCTCATTCACGGTGCCGGCGTGCTCGCCGACAAACTCATCGAGCAGAAGACCGAGGAGCAATTCGACCTCGTTTACGGCACGAAAGTCCACGGCCTCCGCAACCTCCTCGCCGCGACCGCTGCTGACGACCTTCGCCTCATCGCGCTTTTCTCCAGCTACACCGGTCGCTTCGGTCGCACCGGTCAGGTGGACTACGCCGCCGCGAACGAAGTGCTGAACAAGATGGCGCAAGCCGAGGCGCGCCGCCGCCCGCAATGCCGCGTCGTCGCCTTCAACTGGGGCCCGTGGAATGGCGGCATGGTCACCGAAGGCCTCCGCAAAATCTTCGAGCGCGAAGGCGTCGGCCTCATCGAGCCCGAAGCCGGAGCCGACTTCTTCGTGCGCGATGTGTTGGCCCCAACCGGTGAAGCTGTCGAAGTCCTTGCGCTGGCCCAAGCCCCGAGCGCCGTCGCGCGCCCCGCGCCGCACATCGCGTCTCCGACCTTCCATCCGGCCTTCGACCGCGATGTCTCCGTCCGCGCGCTTCCGTGCCTAGTTTCGCACGTCATGAACGGCCGCGCAGTCCTGCCCGCCGCGCTCATCATCGAGTGGCTCGCCCACGGCGCGATGCACAGCAACCCCGGCCTCGCCTTCCACGGCTTCAACCAGTTCAAGGTCCTTAAGGGCCTCGTCCTCGAAGGCGATTCCGCCGCGCAAGTCACCGTCTCCGCCGCCCCGCCGCAGTCGCGCGACGGCCTCCTCGCCGTGCCCGTGCAATTCACCAGCCGCGGCAGCAACGGCAAATCCACGCTCCACGCCACCGCCGAAATTCTCCTCGCCGACACGCTCCCCGCCGCGCCCAGCATCGCGCCGGCCGTGAAACGCAACGGCATTTTGTCCAAGTCCGTCTATGGCGACGGCCGCCTCTTCCACGGCCCCGACTTCCAGTGCATCGAAGCCCTCGAAGTCTGCAACCCCGCCAACGCCGCCGCGCTCGTGCGCTCTTCGCCCGCGCCGAAGACGATGATAGCCCAGCCGCTGCGCCCCGCGTGGCTCGCCGACCCGCTCGCGCTCGACGCCGCGTTCCAGCTCATGATTTTGTGGAGCACCGCGCAACGCGCCGCGCCGTCGCTGCCGTGCGCGCTGCGAAGCTTCCGGCAGTTCGCCGCGTTTCCGAAGACCGGCGGCAGCCGCGTCGTCGCGAGTATCACCTCGGCGGAGACGCCCGTGGCCGTGGCTGACCTACAATTCTTCGATCGCAACGGCGGCCTCGTCGCCCTCGGCGAAGGCTACGAGTTTGTCGTAGACGCCAACCTCCGCGAAGCCTTTCGCCAGAACCATCTGCCCGCGTGAAGTTCGGCGAACCCATCGCCATCGTCGGCATGGGCGGCGTCTTCCCCGGCGCGCGCACGCTCGACGACTTCTGGCAAATCATAGCTACCGGCCGCGACACCAGCCGTCCCGCGCCCGCCGGTCGCTGGCGGCTCAACCCCGCCGACATCCTCCACCCCACGCCCGGCACGCCCGACCGCGTCTATAACGACCGCGCCTGCTTCATCGAAGGCTTCTCGCTTGACCCCGCCGGCCTCGCGATCGACCGCGACCTCCTCGCGCAACTCGACCCCGTCGTTCACCTCCTGCTCGCCGCTGGCCGCGACGCCTTCGCCAGCGCAAAGACAACTTCACTCGACCGCGCGCGCATCGGCGTCACGCTAGGCCACATTGCGTTGCCCACTGAAAGTTCCTCCAAGCTCTGCGAGGAAATCCTGACCCCGCTGCTGGAGCAAGCGACCTTTGGCAGCGGGACTTCATCCGCTGTCAAGACCCACCCCCTCAACCGCTACGTCGCCGGCCTCCCCGCCGGTCTCCTCGCCCAAGCCCTCGGCCTCGGCGGCGGCACGCGCACGCTTGACGCGGCGTGCGCCTCCTCGCTCTACGCCCTCAAGCTCGCCTGCGACGAACTCCAGGCCGGCCGCGTTGACGCCATGCTCGCTGGCGGCGTCTCTCGCCCCGACTCGCTCTACACGCAGATGGGTTTCGCCCAACTCCGCGCGCTCGCGACCACCGGTCGTTGCACGCCCTTCGATGCCGCCGCCAGCGGCCTCATCGTCGGCGAAGGCGCGGGCGTCGTCGTGTTGAAACGCCTCTCCGACGCCCTCCGCGACGGCGACGAAATCCACGCGCTCATCCGCGGCATCGGCCTCAGCAACGACCTCGACGGCAACCTCCTTTCCCCCGCCAGCGAAGGTCAGCTTCGCGCGTTACGGCTCGCCTATGAAGCCGCCGACTGGGAGCCGGAAAGCGTCGAGTTCATCGAATGCCACGCCACCGGCACGCCCGTCGGCGACGCCGTGGAGTTCTCCAGCCTGAACCAGCTCTGGTCCGACCGCCCTTGGCAGCCCGGCCAATGCACGCTCGGCGCGGTGAAGGCCAACGTCGGCCACCTCCTCACTGGCGCAGGCGCGGCGGGCTTGCTGAAAGTTCTCCTCTCGCTCCGCCATAACACCCTCCCGCCCGTCGCCAATTTTCAGAAGGCCAGCGACAAAATCCCCCTCGACCAAAGCCCCTTCCGCGCGCTTACGAAAAGCCAGCCGTGGGAGAAGCGCCCCGACGGCCGCCCGCGTCGCGCCGCCATCAACGGCTTCGGCTTCGGCGGCATCAACGCCCACGTGCTCATCGAGGAGTGGTGCGGGCAGGAGGAGCGCACGGCCCCACCGCGTAGCAGCCGACGTGAGGAGGCTCTGGTTGAACCGGCAATCGGCAATCGGCAATCGGCAATTCAATCTGCGCCGATTGCCATCATCGGCCTCGGCACGCACATCGGCCCGTGGCGCAATCTCCGCTCCTTCACCGCCCGCGTCCTCGGTGCTGACCCCGACACCCAACCCGCCGCCCGCCCCGACTGGCGCGGCCTTCACCCCGAAGCCCTCGCCGCGCAGCCCGGCTACTTCGTTGACGACCTCGCCATTCCCGTCAGCCGCTACCGCATCCCACCGCGCGAGCTTGCCGAACTGCTCCCCCAGCAAGCCCTCATGCTCGAAGTCGCCCGCGACGCCCTCGCCGACGCCCGCGTGACCGACCCGAACCCCACGCGCACCGGCGTCTTCATCGGCCTCGGTCTCGACCTCCGCACGACCGACTTCCATTTCCGCTGGTCCATGCTCGACCGCGCGAGTGACTGGGCCAACCGCCTGCCCGCCGGCTTGAGCGAACAGGAACAGGCGCAATGGGCCGCCCGCGTAGTCGAGGCCGCGAACCCGCCGCTCAACGCCGACCGCACGATGGGCGCGCTCGCCGGCACCAACGCCAGCCGCATCGCCAAGGAATTCCGCATCGGCGGCCAGAGCTTCACCGTCTGCAGCGAAGACACGAGTGGCCTGAGCGCGCTGGAAATCGCCGTGCGCGCCCTGCAGCGTGGCGAACTTGACCTCGCGCTCGCCGGCGGTGTGGAACTCACCGGCGACCTCCGCGCTCGCCTAGCCGAAACCGCACTCAACAAGACCGAACTTCCCGGCGAAGGAGCCGTTGCCGTCGTGCTGAAACGACTCGACGACGCGCAGCGCGACGGCGACCGCATCTACGCCGTCATTCGTGGGCTGGGGACAGCCAGCGGTTCAGCCCCCTCGTCCTCTCCGTCGAATCCGTCCCATCCTTCCACCGCAACTACCCACGCACTGGCCGAAGCCACGTTTGCCAACGCCACTTCCATTCCAAGCGCACTCACCGAAGTTGGCCACACCGGAGCCGCCTCCGGCCTCATGGACTTGGCCAAAGCCGCCCTCGCGTTGCATACCGAAGTTCTCCCTGCGAACACTGCCGCCGCACCAGCGCACTGGCTCCGCAACCGCGCCGATGGCCCCCGTCGCGCAGCCATCACCGCAAGCAGCGTCGATGGGAACGCGATGAGCGTGGTGTTGGAGGAAGCGCACGCGTCCGTGTCACGGAATCGGCAGTCAAGCCAATGCCTCCTCGCGTCGGCTGCTACCAAGCGGAATGAAGCCCTCTTCACCTTCGCTGCCGCCGAGACTGCAGGACTGCTCGGCCAACTCGACTCGCTGCGCCGCCTCGCATCGAACTCGCCACAAGCGTCATTGGATGCGCTCGCCCGCCGGTGCTTCCGCGAGGTCTTGGACTGCGCCAGCCCTCTGGCGCTTTCGAACGCCTCGGAAAAGCGGCAGAGGACTGCCGCACTCCAAGTCGCTGCCGCGTCCACGTCCGCCCCTCTTCACCACCTCGCCTTCATCGCGCAGGACCGCGCGCAGTTCACGCGACTGCTCGATACTGCAGCGGAAGTTATCCGCAGTTCCAAATCCACTCTTCTCGACCACCGCGACCGCGACCGCCTGTTCTTCACGCCTCCTGCGGAGCGCATCGCCGGTAAGGTCGCTTTCGTCTTCCCCGGCGCGGGCAATCACTTCGCCGACATGGGCCGCGAGCTGGGCTTGCTGTTTCCCGAAGTCCTCCGCGCGCAAGACCGCGAGAACGAACGCCTCGCCAGCCAACTCTTCGCCGCGCAGTTCTGGAACGCCACCGCGCCTGTCACCGACCAGCGCGCGTCGATCTGCGGCCAAGTCGCGATCGGTGCATTTGTCAGCGACATCGCGGTTTCGCTCGGCCTCAAGCCCGACGCCGCGCTCGGCTACAGCCTCGGCGAGAGCACGAGCCTCTTTGCTCTGCGCGCGTGGACGGCGCGTGACGAAATGCTCGCCCGCGTCACGGCCTCGACGCTCTTCACCAAGGACCTGACCGGCGAACCCGCTGCGCTGCGTCGCGCGTGGAAGCTGCGCGGCAAGCAAAGCGTCGCTTGGCTCGCGGGCCTGGTGGACCGTCCCGCCGAGGACGTCCGCGCCGCGATGGCCGGCCTCGCCCGCACTTACATCCTCATCGTCAACACGCCCCGCGAGTGCGTCCTCGGCGGCGACGCGGAGCAGGTGCGTGCGCTCGTGGCGAAACTCGGCTGCCACTTCTTCGCGCTCGACGGCGTGAGCACGGTTCACTGCGATTTGCTCAAGCCCGTGCTGGAGCCATATCGCGAACTGCATCGCTTCCCCACCACGCCGCCGGCGGGCGTGACCTTCTACAGCGGCGGCTGGGGCCGCAGCTACGTGCCTGACCGCGAGTCGGCGGCGGATGCCATCGTCGCGCAGGCAAGTGCCACGATTGATTTCCCGCGGGTGGTTCGCACCGCTTACGACGACGGCGTGCGGTTCTTTATCGAGATGGGGCCGGGCGCGTCGTGCTCGCGGATGATTGGGCAGATTTTGGAAGACCAGCCGCACGTCGCGCGCTCGCTCTGCGTGTCTGCGAAAGAGCCGTTGCTGGACGTGCTGAGGGTGGCCGGTGCGTTGTGGGCGGAGGGTTTGGCGATAAACTTGGAGCCTCTCTACGGTGCGGTGGAGGAAGAAGAAGCGCCGGAGCCGGAGGGAAAACGGGTCACCATCCCCATCACCGGTGCTCCTATTGTGCCGCCGCCGCTGCCGACGGGGAGCGCACGCGTCCCGCGTGCTGTCGGAGCCGTCCCAGCGACGACATCGTCATTCCATTTAGTCTCAGCCGATTTGGGACAAAGTCAGATTGTCGAAGGTGTCCGGCGCGACGCTGGACACAGCACGCGAGACACGGGCACTCCCCAAGACTCGCCGCAACCCAACATCGCCGCTGACCCGTTTGAGGTCGAACTGCTCACTGCGATGGCACAGGCGCAGGCGACGACGTTGCAGGCGCACGAGGCTTACTTGGCGTTCTCGGAAGGCGTGTTCAAGACGCTCTCCGAGGCGGTGCAGACGCAGTTAGATTTGGTCGCGCGGGCCACGAGTGGAGCATCGCT
>RFVF01000004.1 GCA_009922615.1 Pseudomonadota bacterium | reverse complement strand
GTCATCTGGGGCGGCGAATTCGGCAGGACACCCGATGATCCGACCCAGGACGGCAGAGGGCACAACAACAAGGGATATTGCATGTGGATGGCGGGCGGCGGGGTCAAGGGAGGCCATGTCCACGGGGCGACCGACGACCATGGCTACGAGGCCGTTGATGGAAAAGTCCACATCCACGACCTCCACGCCACGATCCTCCACCTCCTCGGGCTGGACCATGAGCGCCTCACCTTCCGCCATGGCGGCCGAGACTTCCGGCTGACCGATGTGCACGGCCGGGTGGTGAAGGAAATCATCGCCTGACGCTGCGCGGCGTTTCGATTGGGCCGTTCCCGACACCCCTCGGGATGAATGCGGGCCGCGAAACAGTTCAGCGCTTCTCGACAACAATCCCGGGTCTTGACATGGCCAAGCGCGTCACCCCGTCGGGTGTCACACCTTTGATTCCGGTGAGAACCACCTTCTTGAGCGACTTGCTTTCAGCCAACTTCATCAGTCCCTGATCCGTGATCCGGGCCGATCCGAGGACGAATTCCTCGAGTTGGGGAAGCGCGGCCACCGCCACCATGGATTCGTCGCCCACCAAGGGAGCGTGGGATATGTCGAGCCTGCGGAGAGTCCCGATCTTCGCCGCGTGGCCAAGGCCTTCCGGCGTCGCCTGATTGTCGAGCAGCGCGAGGTCCTCGATCGGCAGACCTGCGAGATGGGCGACGGCGGCACCGGAACTGGCCATGTCGGCGCTTCCGATTCCGCACCTTTTAATGCCTTTCATTGATGCCAACGCGGCCGCCCCTGCGTCAGTGAAGCGGGTGTGGGCGAACCAGAACCTGCCGGCGATCGGAATCCCGGATATCGCCCTCAGTCCGGCGTCATTGAGAGGGGTGAAGTGGAAGTTCACGTTCTCCAGCTTGCGCAGGGCCTTGAGATGCGCAAAGCCGGTGCCGGTGCACTGGGTGGAGGCCAGCCCCAGAAACCGCAGCTCAGTCAGGCCGGCGAGATGTTTCAGCGCGTCGTCCTTGACGGGGGTGAGTGTGAGATTGAGTTCCCGCAGGCCGGTCAGTTTCGCGAGGTGCTGCAAGCCGTCGCCTTGGATGGCGCAGTTCGCAAGGTCGAGCTTGCGCAGGGTGGTGACCCCGGCGAGGCGTTTCAACCAGTCGTCCGTCACGCGTTCGTTGCGGCCGCCTTTGCCTTTCAGTGGGTTGTTGCCGTTGTAGAGGTCGATCGCGGTGGGCGCCTCGAAAATCTCCATGCCGGTGTCGCCGGTCGCGAGGTAGAGCCATTGCGGCGCGCTTGGCGTGCAGACGAGCTGGCCGCCGAGTTCCTTGATTTCCGCTTCCAGTGCGAGCGTCTGCGGCCGGGCTTTGGCGGCCCGTTCGATTTCGGGCAGGAAGGCCGAGAGCCGGCGTTGCAAGTTCGGGTCTGACACCTTCGCGATCAGTGCGGAGCGGTTCACCACTTCGCCGGGGGAAAGAATTTGCGTCAGCAAAGCCTTGTCCGCCGGAGCGGTTTTCAACTGGGCCAGCACGCCGTCCAGATACTGTTTCATCGCCGGCTCGGTTTTATCGAAGCCGACGGCCGATGGCGGCTGGCCGATTGCGAGCCGCATGGCATTGTGCATCAGGTATTTTCCACTCTCGGGTTTGAGGTGGATCTCGTCGCGATAGAGGTCCACGACTTTCTGGACCGGGGCCTTCCCGGCGGCGATGTCCTCGGCGATTTGGGCGAGGAGGTTCTGTGCGAACGTCTGCCGCAGCTCGCGTTTGGGATGCTGGCGGCGCAGCTCGGCGAGCAGGGCGCGGAAGTAAGCGGGACTGTGCTCCATCGCGTTCGGGGCGGTGTAGCTGGCGAATTCGTCCGCGCGTAGTACCTCCTTGGCCCAGCCGGAGTGAATGACGAACACCGCCCGGGGCTGGAGCTTCATCCAGGCACCGATGGTCCCGACATCCTGCGCCAGCGTAGAGCCGTAGTGGGGCTGCACGGAGATGACGTTGTATTGCTTGTCGCGGAGAGCGGTGGGCCAAAGCGTGGAGTTCGTGACGCAGGGCTTGCCCGGGTGTTCGTAAACGTGGCGCAGATGCGTGCCACAATCCACGTGCCACTGCACGTCACCCGATAACCGGGACGGCACGGTGTCCCACGTCAGCGAGTTGCCGATCAGGTAGAAGCTGGTCTTGGTTGGTTCCTGCGTTAGCCCGTCGGCGGGGGTGGTGATCGCAAAGAGCGTGAGCAGCAGCCAAGTCTTGATAAAGTGCTTCATGTGATATCCTGGCTACTTTCGGCAAGAGGGTTCCGAAGTCGAATGGATTTTCGGATGCCATCATTGTCCCGCAGGTGTGGCACCCGCGTTCCGTGGTCGCAGATTTCGCCTGCGCGTCAGCCATGCCAGACGGCTGAAGGTTGCGCAGTTGCGCACTGCATCTGATCCCACGCTGTGCGGAATGCAACCGCGATCCACTGCCGATTATCAGTTTCCGAAGCGCGCAGCTGGAGACCGTGCAAGCGCTCGTCAGCGCCGGCGTTGAAATTTCTCTCGTGCCGGCAATGGCTGCCCGTAGCGATCAAGAGGGTTTGTCGATATATCGTTCTCTAACCGCGCCCCGGCCGCGGCGCCAGATCACTGTATTCTGGCCGAGGGCCAGGCAGATGAGACGGGCAGTGGACGCGTTTCTAAACCCTCTTGTCAAGCTAGTCGCCACGCGCAAGTAGCATCACGGACCGGGCTCGGCTAGCTTGCCGCACCGTGCAATCCTTCAGGTTCTGGCTGGCTAGTTTGCCTCTCGCAAGCCTGGCCGGACAGGAGCGGCAACCAACCGGCCGACAGTTGGTCGGTCCATGCACCGTTTTCAGGTCGAATGGGCAGCGGCACAATGTTTGTTCATTTCTCCGTCCCAGGACGTCAGCTAACCGATGAATTGATTTGGCAATTACACATGCAACTAAGGCTTTGGTGTTTTGGCTTGGCGCTGTTTTGGAGCATTTCGACCCGGGTATTGGGCGCGGATAAACCGGCGGAGTTGATCATCCCGCTGGAAACCGGGCACGATGCCATCCGGTTCGAAGCCGTTCCCGGTAATCGCCCCGGCACCCAAATCAGCGTGGAGTTTTCGAGCGGGGCGAAAAAGGTCCTCGGCCTGAACGTTCAATCCCAGGAAGGCAAGCGGCGGCTGCCGCCAGCACCGGAGGCACCGAAAAATGCCAAGGCGGCCTACGAGCCGGTCAAGATGGAGGAGGCTTACGTGGGGATTTCCGGGTTGAACCTGAAAATCTTTTCGCGCCCGAATCTCCTTCGCTACACGGACGAGCAGCAAAGCGAGCTGATCAAGCAATGGGCCATCTTGCCGCCGGCCTCGCAGACTCCCATCCGCTTCGATTTTCGCAATCAGGCCAGCGGGGTGGAATTGTGGCTCAACGGTTCCTATGCCGGGGCGTTCCCCGGCGAAGGCGGGCTGCGACAAATCCGCCTCCTCCTGTCCAGCGGCGCGCTGGTGCGCGATCAAGGGTCGTATCGGCTGCCAATCGTGGCGGAGCCGTTTCGCGCCCTCGATATTCGTCAGGTCGCCAAACCCGGAGCGATGCGGGACGCGAAGGTTTCGTTGGCAACGGGACTACAACAGGTGGAGGGCATCCCGCTGATGGTCGCGGATGGTCCGGGCAACGGGGATGTCGGCGTGGTTCGCGAAATGAAGGGATCGTGGGCGTTGGAAGCGGATGAGCATTTGTCACGCACACCGTTTGACGGCATGCCGGAGACGTTGCATTTCTCCGTGCCCCAGGCCTTCTACCAAAAGGCCCATGTGCTCTGCGCCGTCGAACCGGATGCCAAGAAGGACAGTGTGCTGACCGTAAGAATGACACGGTTTGGCCGGTCAGGGCGGGGCGATGCAATGACCCACGCCTCGGTGCATTTGCCACGTGGCGGCACTGCGCCGTCCGGTCAGTTGAAACGCGTCGGCTCGGTGACCTACACGGTAGATGGCAAACCGTTGGAGCTGCCGCTTTACCTCGCCGAACTCAGTCTCGACCCCGGAGCCATCCTCGACCTGCTGACCGCCACGAAAGACCCGCACGCCGCGATGCTGGACGGTGGCTATCTCGACATCGATCTGCTCGGCGCGATTGAACGAGGCAAGCCGGTGCGCAGTTCCACGAGTGCCGTTCACGTCTTTGGGCTCACCCTGGAGAAAAGCCCGGCGGAGCTTTCGCTGGCACCCACGCAGCCGGGAAACATCTTCTACAATCAGGAGGTGCCGGAGACCGTGGCCGTGATCAAGGCAGCCGAAGCCGGTCGCTTGAAATTGGGCTGGACGATCACGGACGTCACCGGAACCCCGGTGCGGACCGACAGCAAGGACCTGACCTTCACTGCCGGAGGCGAATCCCAACGCCAAACCATCCCGCTGAACACCGGGCAGCCCGGCTGGTATGGGTTGAAGGTCAGCGTAGCGCCGCTTCGATCAGGAGCGCCGCCGTTGGTGGTGCACGACGCGGCGATTGCCATTCTGGGACCGGACAGGCGTAAGGCCGGGTATGAGTCTCCTTATGGGGTTTGGTGGTTTGGCAACGCCCATTACGGCTGCGATGACCTGAACGTCATCGGTCCGCTGCTGCACAAGGGCGGGTTTCGCAAGACGACCTTCGGCTGGACGAAATACACCGAAGCCGATTTTGCCCCGTGGTCGGTCACGCTCAACCAGATCGGCTGGGGCTTCAAGCCGCAGGACCCGGTCGGTAGCGTGAAGCGGGTGGCGGACTGGTTGCAAAAGTTTCCGCATTGCCAGGCGGTGCTCCTGTTCCACGAAAGTTACGGCAACTATCTGCCGGCGGAATTGTTCGGCGAGAAACCCGTCGAGGACGCGGAGACGGTGAAGAAGGCGCGCAAGCGGGTCGAAACTGCTACTCAAGCCGCCAAGCTTTATCGCGAGAACTTCCCAAATCTCAAACTGATCGCCGGCAACACGAGTGCTTCCGCTGCCATCATCGCGTCCCTGCTCCGGCACGGTTTTGACAGCTCGTTGATGGACTACATCGGCATCGAGACCGCCGCCGGACAGACCGGTATGCCCGAGAAGCTGTGGGAAGGCGGACCGCAGGGGGCCTACATCGCCCGCGATGCTGCCCGAAAATTCGGCCACGAGCTTCCGGTCACGGGCTGTTACGAATACACCACGCGCGTGGAACGCAATCTCGGGTCCCAACGACAGGCGGAATTCTACGTGCGGGATGTCCTGATGGGTCACGCTTACAACTACCAGCACATCTCGCCGGGCCTGCTCTACGATGCTGGAAACGCCTACGGCAACACGTTGTGGGGCGCGGGCGGCATCTGCCGGCGATATCCGTTGCTGTATCCCAAGCCGGCCTATGTCGCGCTGGCTGCGGTCACCTCCGCGCTCGATCAGGTTAAATTCCGCCGCAAGGTTCCTACCGGTTCACTCACCGTTTATGCGCTGGAATTTGACCGCGCTGCGGGTGGGTATGCCTACGCTATCTGGACCCCGCGCGCGTCCGCCGAGCTCGCCCTGCAATTCCCTTCAGGCACCAAACTGGAAATGACCGCCTTCTACGGTGCGGTTACCACGCCCACCACCAGCGCCGGACGGCTCAGCCTGACCGCTGCTTCCGCACCGCAATATCTCGTCGCCAACAAGCCGCTGACTTCGGTGCAACTGGTCCGGCAGCTCACCGAAAAGGAACCTGCCGGCTTTCGACTTGCCGACCCGCTGAACGACGCCGCGCGATGGACGCTGTGCACAGACGAAAGCCTCACCAAAAAAACCGGTGAGCTGCCGCGCCACGTGCGGGGTGATTTCAGCGTGCGTCAGGTGCAGGACAGCGAGCGCGGTCCGTGCCTGGAACTGGAGTTGCACGGTAATGAGAAACTGTCCGACTACATCGGCGAGTATGGAACCATCGGCAACTCCAATTCCGTCGTGCTGCCCGGCACGCCTCACACCTTGGGCCTGTGGGTCAAGGGCAACTCGTCCTGGGGCAAGGTGGTTTTCGAATTTCAGGACGCGGCTAGTAATGTCTGGCGCACGCACGGCAACGAATGGCACGACTGGCCTGGCGAACTGGCGATCAACTTCGACGGTTGGCATCTCATCCAGTTCCCGATCGATGCCCAATCACCCATCATCTATTCGTCACCGGGTGGTCGTTGTCAGTGCATCAAGGGCGGCGCGCGCGCCGTGAGCTATCCCATCAAGCTCACCAAACTGCACTTCATCATGAACCGGAAGGCGCTTGATCCCACCGAAATGCGGGCCGTGGCTCCGGTGATCCGGCTTGGCGGTGCCGGGGGGTATTGAATCCAGCCGAGAAACCGGGTGCGGGTCAGGGTGGCTGAATGGAGCATCACACCCCACAATGGACCGGGAGCGCAAACGACCCGCTGCCCTGTTTACAATTCGAATTCAGTCAAGGTCGCGGTGACGATGCAACGATTCGGCCGGGACTTCAGTGCTCCGCCGATTCTGACAAAAGTGGGATTGCACTGCCAATTGCCAGCCTGCGGGAAAAGGATCACCCGGCGACGCACTCACGCCGCCGGGTTGAAGCAGAGCGCACACGAATATGCTCTCCTCCAAAATGGTTTTCCGGGCCGAATCCGCTGTGAAGGCACTCGCCCACTTCCCCGAGCCCGATGGGCATCCAGCCAGCGCCCGCTGCTGATTTGGAGATAGGGATCATCGCTGCAGTATGCGATAGAATCGGCGGGAGGCAGTTCGTTGAATGTATCCGTTGGTCATGACAAATGCGTCCCCATTCGTGATCTAACTTACCGGCGGGCGAAGACCACCTGGAGACATGAACTGCTAAGTGGGTAAGGTCAATTACCGGTCCGCCATCCTCATCCCGGAACGTCACCGTGTTCTGACCATTGGCGGAGCCCAACGGCGCTTGGATTTTCTGTGGCACGGTGACGCTCAAAACGGCATTGATGGTCGTGCTCCCTCCAACGTCGATGACGGTAGCAGAACGGATGACGCTGTTGGCGCGAGGGATGTCGGGGATTTTCATGGGTGAGCCAATAACGTTGGGATGGTTGGCGGGAAGTATAGTTGCAGAGGCTTCTATGGCAAGGGGACGGCACGATAGTAACGATGCGCCTTCCCCGCAGAATCAGGATCAACTACCAGAAACGGACTATAGGGCAGGGTCACATTGGTGAGCACGAGCCAGTTGGTTGTGCCAACGTTCACGACGTCGGTGTAATCCACCCGATACTTTTGGCCGACCGAGCCCGCCAGCACGGTCGCAGCAATGAACTTCAATTCACCGAAGAAATACAAATCCGCCGGCACGCTCGCGATAGTGCCAACGGCGTTCGAGATGACCACGCGGTAGGCACCTGCGTATGCAGCTGTCAGATTAGCCAACAACAAGGTGGAGTCGGTCGCCCCCACCAGATTTGTTCCGTTGAACTGCCACTGGTAGTAAAGCGGCCCGGTGCCTGCGGCCGTGACGGAGAGGGTCAAGCCGCCTCCTTTGGCAAAGGATTGCGACATTGGTGGAGTGATGATGCTGGGGGGCAGGCTTACCACGGTTAGAACCGCCACGCTGCTGGTCACCGCCCCGGCGACATTTGTGATGACAATCCGGTAATTTCCCGCCTGGGTCGGCTGCACATTCACGAGGGCCAAGGAGTTATTGGTGGCATCCGGCAGCAGCGAGTTGCCGAAGAGCCACTGATACGCCAGGGGACCCGTGCCTGTGGCGGTAACGCCAAACTGCACCGTATCACCCACGTTGTTCGTCAGGGCAGGCGGGAGCCCCAAGGTAATTTGGGGTGGAACTTGCACCGTGAGGGTGGCCACCGCGCTGGTAATAGCACCAAAGGAGTTGGTGATGACCACGGTATAGTTGCCGGCCTCATTGGTATTCACATTGCTTAATGTCAGCGTGGTCTCCGTGGCTCCCGTGAGATTGGTTCCGTCTTGCCGCCACTGGAAAGCCAGCGGTGGGGTCCCGGTGGCGCTGACTGTGAAACTCACATTCTGTCCTGCTTTCACGGTCTGGCTCTGCGGCGGGGAAACAATGGTGGGTGCGCTCGTGCCCGTTTGAGGGGTGAAAACAATCTGATCCACCCAGCCGCCGTCCATGCCGGCACTGCCGGAGGCATTCTTCTGATATTGCCAGCTGAGGGTGTGTGGCCCCGCCCCATCCAACGTCACAAAAACCTGCGTCCAACCGACCTCACCGGAAATGGTTTGGCGGGTTGCGGGAGCAAAGTCGGCTTGAAATGACAACGTGTCTGCGTTGGTCTCGGAAGAAACTTTCCACCAAAAGCTCACGGTGCCCGGACCGACGACGGTGCCTTCGATAAATGCCACTCCGTTGTCGGCCAGCATCGGACTTCGGGCCGCATCTACTCCGTCATGGGTATCCGAGCTCTGCCCGAACCAGCCCGTGTCGAGTCCGATGATGCCGCTGCCGCTGGTGAACAAGTCCGGCACTGAAAAATCAACCGCTTCGGAGAGCGTGATGGTGTGAAGAAAGAAATGCACATCCCTCACCGTGCTGCCCGCAGTGACGTTCAAGGCGCCAGCGGTCGCATGGCTGCTGGCATTGGGATACCATTGCGGCAGCAGACGATTGTCGCCCGGCACAAATCGGGCCTTGTAACTGCCCGGGGGCAAGTAGGGTATTACGAAATCCGGATTGGGGCCAAACAGGTAAACCATCTGCGTTTGCACCAAGTTTTGCGCACCGGCCTCGTAAACTTCCAAGTTGCCCATCATGTGCATCGGGCCACTGGTCCCACTTTCCAGCTTGCGGATGCTGCCCACCAGCTGGCCCCGCGCGGGGTCGTTTACGATCTCCAGTGCCACATACCGGCGGGAAGTTTCCGTGGTGCCCGTCTGAAACGAGCCGGTAAAGGTGTATGCGCGCAGGAGCATCGGCCCCGGAGCTGATCCCTGCGCAATTTGAAAAACCGACTCAACCCTCGTGTTTGCATCAAACCAAGTGGTGTTGGCATTGGTCAACGAGAGCCCTTCCCATCCGATCCCCAACTGGCCGGTGCCTTGGGCGAAGAAGGTATTGGTCTGGTCGCCTCGGTTGGTCATGGTCGGAAGGTTCAAGCCGATCACGGTGACCTTGGGGCTGGAAGGCAGGGTAACATTGACCGTGAGCTGCTTGCTGTAGCCGTCGGGCGTGCTCACGGTCAGCGTGGTGCTGCCGTTTTCGTTGGCGAAGAGCCGGTAGTTCCCAAAGGCTGGATCCCGGGTGACCAGAAGGATGGAGGGGTCGCCCGAAGTTAGCGTCGCGGCACTTGTATCCAGTGCAGCCGCAGTGGCATCAAAGAGCGCGAAGCTTAAACCGTAGAATTCACCCTGCGCGCTGATGGTGAGGGGGCCGAGCAGCTCCTGACCTGAGCTGTAAAACTTACCTTCCGCAACGGTAACCACCTGCAGCTCAAAGGGGGCGCTTCGAGTAACCGAATTAGCCTCGGCGGACTGCACATCCCAGAGATTGGTTCCAGCAGCCAGCGTAGCCGTGTCGATCTTCATCATGACCCCGCCCGACTGGCGTAGTGGCACAGGAGTGAACGTGGCGATGGTGGGGTTGCCAGGCAGCTGCATGGTGACCCCGTTGGGGGTCACAAACCCGTTAAGCATGTCTACCTTGAGCAGGATATTTGCCACGGTGCCCTTGATGACCTTAACCGGTGTGGTCAGCACGTCCGCCGTGAAGTTCGGTGAAGTGATCTGCACATCGACGCCGCCATCGGCTTCCACAAAATCCCTGAGCAGGGTGATCCGTCCGTTCCGGGCCGGTTCCTGCAATGAAAGCGTCACGCGCGTGTCGGTCCAAGTTTGGACACTTACGCCTGCGCTGGAACCAAACACGTTCACCAGATCGGGATTGGTTCCGAAATCCTGACCGTCCAAGGTGATCAGTGTCCCATACGGGACGCGCACGGGGGCGCTGGTGGTGATGACCGGGACGACATTGGTGGTCAGCACGGAGGAGGTCACCGACACATCGTCAACATGGAAGTCGCCATAATCCTCCTTGGCAATCATCAAGCCCGTCAGCTTGCGCGCGTCCGCCGGAAAAGTGTAATTGGCACTAAAAGCGGCCCAATCTGTCACCGTGTCGTTTGCGGGGTTCAGCACCTTGACCCGCCGAACCTGATTGCCCGTGGTGACATATTGCAGATACAAGGCGGCCGTCTTACCGGACGGAGCAGAGACTTTCCGCAACTTGCAGGAAACCACTACCGATTGGTTCGCAATGTTGCTCACGTTGAGGCTCTGGGAAAGGATCGTGCCCGTAGCACCGCTGCCCGGCGGATGGATGCCCACGTAGTTGGTTTGTAACGGACTCCAAGTTCCCCAGGCGGCATCCACTTTCCATGCCTGTAATCCGTCCGTGAAGGAACCATTCCTGAGCAGTTCGCCACCGAAAGTTTGACTCAGGGAAATGAACAGGCCCAGCAGCAGTAATGCCCTGATAAAATGGCCAGAGGCATTTGCCGTCCGCCCATTGGTCCGCTGGTTGAGTTTGGATTGAGGGGAGGGTAAAGCATTCATAACGACCTACCCATTCCCCCGATCTACCCGCTCGGCCTCACAAAAATTGCAATTTGCTCTCCTCCGTCTGGCCTGCTCCCCCTCCCTGTCCACGGAACCGAGACATGCTCAGTTCCGCGGATGGAACGGGAAGTCAGTGTAGCCCTCCGCCGTCGGCGCGGACCACACCTTCATCTCTGCCGGCGGATTCAACTCCCAACCGTGCGTGAAACGCTCCACGAGATCCGGATTGCTCAGGTAGGGACGCCCGAACGCAATGAGGTCCGCCAGGCCAGAGGCAATCGCCGCCTCCGCCGTCGCTTGCGTGTAGCCGCAGTTACCCATCAGCGGCCCGGAGAAGGCCGCGCGAAATTCCGGCAGCGTCATTGGCTTGCCCTGCTCGTGAAAACCAAAAGCCAGCCCGTCCACCACATGCAGAAACGCCAGTCCATAGGCGTTCAACTGCGTGGCGACATACGTGAAGGTCTCACGGAAATCCGGGGCACCCATGTCGTTAAAAATGCCATTGGGCGAGAGGCGCACTGCCACGCGATTGGCCGGCCACACGGTGAGAACCGCCTCCACGATCTCCTTTAGGAAACGATAGCGGTTCTCTACGCTCCCGCCGTATCGGTCCGTCCGGTGATTGGTTTTCGAGTCGAGGAACTGGTTGATCAGATAGCCGTTGGCCGCGTGTATCTCCACACCATCGAATCCCGCGGCCTTCGCGCGCTCCGCTGCCCGCCGATAATCCTCCACCACCGCAGCCACCTCCGCCGTCTCCAGGGCGCGCGGCGTTTCATAGGGCTGCTTGCCGATGGGCGTATGGATGTAGTCACCATTGATCTTGATGGCCGAAGCCGACACCGCCGGTTCGCCCCCATGAAAGCTGCTGTGTGACGCGCGACCGCAGTGCCAGAGCTGGAGAAAGAACGGAGTGCCTCGGGCACGCAGCTCCGCCGTGATCTTCTTCCAGCCCGCCACCTGCGCGTCGTTGTAGATGCCCGGTGAATCCACCCAGCCGAAACCCTGTTCGGTAATCGTGGTTGCCTCCGCGATGATGAGCCCCGCCGAGGCGCGCTGGGTGTAATACTCCACCATCAGATCGTTCGGCACCCGTTCACGCCCAGCGCGGCCGCGGGTCAAGGGGGCCATCACCACGCGGTTGCGTAGCGGCAGACCTTGCAGGTCAAAGGGAGAGGGCAAATGGGGCGAAGCGTTTGTTGATGCAGCGTTATTCATTAGTTCAGTTTTTTGAGGATACGGTTGATGCGGCCGCATTGCCACAACTGGTGAGTTCGGCGACGAGGGCGGAGGGGAGGTTGGCGGCGGTTGCAGAGCACGAAAAGCGCTCCACCCTTGGGGTCTTCCCCGCGCCGTTCGATCACGGCGGTGCAAAGACCGTTTAACCCTTGGCTTCGAAGCATTCGTGAATTACGTCGAGCGTCCGCGTTCCGAGGTGTTTGGCCCTCGGCCACCAACGCGTCGATCAAGTGAGTCGGGTTGGCGACAGCGGAGTGCTCGGCGTCTATGTCCAGAGGTTGGTTGACGCTGACGCAGGCGCACGGCAAGCCTCCGCTGGGTGGCTACAAACTGACCACTGTGATTCCACCCGGGTAAGACAGCGGTTGTCCCAGGGTCGGCACGAGGATGTGGGCCATGAACATCGACCTGGCCCTGCACCGCGAAGAACTCGAAGGCTGCTTGCACCTCGGCATGGAGCGGGAGGCACTGCGGTTGGCTGCGCGGATTCTTCGTAGCGAGAGCATCAACGCCGTTGCGTTCGACTCCGCCGTCAACGCTCTGCTGATCTGCGAGAACCGCCTCGCTCGCTGGGTAGATAGGGTTGAATCGGCGTTCGTTGTCTTGAGCCGACGCGATCAACCAAAGTCAGCAAAGGCGATGTTCCACTTCTACGTATCGCTCAACCGATGGACCGACGCAGTCCGGTTCCTGCCCCGCCGACCTGCGACCGCTGAGGCGTTGCTGTTCTCGATGTGGACGCTGTTGAACCTACGCCGGATAGAGGAGGCCGAACCGCTCTACCAAGCCAGCATCCGCAAGTTCAAGCGGGCTGAAGATGAATTTGAGCAAAGTTGCCTGCTCGAAGCGATGGGCTGCTACTAGGCTCAAAACCGTGATTGGCGAGCCGCCGATTATGCCCGTGAAAGAGGAGCTGACTGCTGGCCGTTTGCGCCGCAAGCCTGGCAACGACTGGTCAAGATCCAAGCTGTTCGAGGATGGCAGTTGGCGACTGAGCTATCCGCTTTGATCACCCAACAGTGTGTGGAAAACGAGGCCGGCAGTGCACCCTTCGCTGCCAGCCACGGCACTGCAGTAGATTTGGTGGAGCAGAAAGCTCTACTCGACCGGCAGGCAACTCGGCTGGCGAAGGTTGTTCCAGCCAAGGAGCGCTGGCAGTTCGGCCTTTGAGCGCAGAAATCCTTCCCCTCGCCCACGCAACCGCTACCTTCCATCCCAACCATCCAATGTGGCTCTTCACAACCATCGGCTTCTTCAGCGTCGTCCAGAAGGACGGCGAGCAACACCTAACCGTTCGTGCGCGTTCCTCTGCGGATCTCCACCGACTGCGCACCAGCTTCATGCCCGAACAGTCGGCGCCCCTCAACAAGCAGGGCACCGACTATCCGTATCGTGCCACCATTAGCCGGCAGGCCTTCGCCAAGGGCATGGCGCGGATCGGTGAAGCCATCGACTACCACAATTTCAAGGATGAGGTGGCGGACCGGATGGGGACGGAACGGGCGCACACCTACCACCATGTCTGGACGGCGCTCAAACGAATCGAGAACGAGCCCGTTTCACCGGCTCCCACCAGCAAGATCGCCATCAAAGGTCTGACTTATGGTGGCGTGGTCCTCAACGCCGAAGGCCAACTGCTGCTGCGGAAGCCGATGAACCACTACGATGGTTACGTGTGGACCTTTCCCAAGGGCAAGCCCGAGCCGGGTGAGACCGAAGCGGAGGCGGCACTCCGGGAGGTTTGGGAAGAAACCGGCGTGGTGGGTAGCATCGCCAAACGTATCCCGGGTGAGTTCCAAGGCGGCACCAGCAAATCCATCTATTTCCTGATGACGGTGGAACGGGAAACCGGAGCAATGGACGATGAAACGCAAAGCACAGCTTGGGTGACCCCGCAGGAGGCGGCGAAGCGCATCCAGCAGACGACCAATCCAATCGGCCAGAAGCGCGATCTGGCGGTGCTGAAAGCCGCGTTGGCGTTGATCGGCTGACCCCATGACGCCGCTCTCCAAATCTACCTACCTGATGGGGTTGCAGTGTCCGAAGCTGCTCTGGCATCGCTACCACGCGAAAGAACTGCTGCAGCAACCCGGCACCCTGGCGCAGGCCATCTTCGATCAGGGCCATGAGGTGGGGGCTTGGGCGAAGCGATTGTTTCCAGCCGGCAGCGAAATTGCCCCGGGCGTCACCGATTTCGACCTCGTGTGCGCGGAAACCCAGCGGCAGCTCCTGACACGTCAACCTTTGTTCGAACCCGGCTTCCGGGCCGGCGGTGGTTACGCCCGCATCGACATTTTGAACCCGGTGGACGACGACGCGTGGGACCTCATCGAGGTGAAGAGTTCCACGCGTGTGAAAGACGTGTATCTGGCGGATGTGGCCTTCCAAGCGTATGTCTGCACGGCGGCGGGCTTGACCATCCGGCGGTGCTACGTGCTTCACATCAATTCCAGCTACGTGCGGCAGGGGGACGTTGATCCCCAAGTGCTGTTCACTCAGGTGGACGTGACCCGGAAGGTGGTCGCGTTGAGCGCCCAGATTGCGGATAAGGTCGACGCCTTTGCCAGGGTGGTCGGGGCGGCCGAACATCCAGCAGTGAACATCGGCCCGCACTGCAACAGTCCTTACGCGTGTCCGTTGACTTACCGTTGCTGGGCGTTCCTGCCGGAGCACCATGTCATGACGCTCTCCCGGGGCACGAAGAAGGGCTTTCAGCTGCTCGCTCAGGGGATCAGCGCCATCACCGACCTTCCCGAAACGGCAAGACTGAGCCGGGTGCAGAGCATCCAAAAGCGGGCTGTCGTCACCAACGAGCCCCAAATCGACGCGAAGCAGATCAAGGCGTTCCTTGGCCGCCTCCATTACCCGCTACACTACCTCGACTTCGAAACCATGGGATCAGCCGTGCCGTTCTTCGATGGTTCCCGGCCGTTTGAGCAGATTCCGTTTCAGTTCTCGCTGCACCTCGTGCGCCACCCGGGAGCTGAACCGGAGCATCGTTCCTTCCTTGCCGAAGGCCGTGAGGATCCCCGACCACGCTTAATGGCGGCGCTGGTCCAGGCGATTGAACCAACGGGAAGCATCATTGCCTACAACGCGCCCTTCGAGTGGGGGGTATTGACGGGGTGTGCGAACGAACTGCCCCAGCACGCCGTCTGGGTGAAGTCGCTGCAACCCCGGATCATCGACTTGCTGGAACCGTTCCGGAAGGTTCACTGCTACCACCCGGACCAGCACGGGTCGGCCTCCATCAAGGCGGTATTGCCGGCGTTCACCGGGAAGGATTACAGCCAGTTGGCCATCGGCGAGGGAGGGACAGCCAGCTTGGAGTTTGTTCGGGTCACGTTCACCGAAGTCAGCGCCCAGGAGCGGGCCAAGGTTCGCCGGCAACTGGAGGAGTATTGCCAGTTGGATACCCTGGCGATGGTGTGGCTGGTCGAGAAGTTGCAAGAACTGGCGGACTGAGGATGCACGCCAAGCCACAAACCCTGAGTGAGATGGCGGCGAGCCTGAACCGCTCGGTGGTTTACCTTGCTGGACTGCAAAAGCGCTTTGCGCTCCCGGTGTTGAGTGGGGCCGCGTATTCCCCTGCTTACCTCGCCTTTCTGCGCGCGTTGACGGCGCTGCGCAGCTTTGACGTGGCGGAGGAAACCCTGCGCGACCTCTGGCAACTGGAGAAAAAGCTCCTGCACTTGCTGCATGTGGACACGACCGGCTCGCCCACTTGGTTTTTGGACTCCTGCGGTCAGACCACCGAGATGAAGCGGCGACTGTTGCTGACGAACCACGATCTCGGGGTCGAAATCCACACCCGCATGCTCCAGCCCGATTTGAACTTCGCGGTAGGTGCAGCCGAGCTGTTTGCTGGAAGGGAAATGGGCGAAGACGCACTCCGGGTTTTGGGCGAATACATCAAGCTCCAGGGCCGTGTCTGCGCCGAGGTTCAGGCGGAGCGTCCGCTGGTGCGGGAGGCGTTGGAATGGACCAAGAGGCTGAAGCCCAGAACGTGAATTCAGCAGGTAGGAAGAAGCATGTGCGCCATGATTGATCGTTCGTAGGAGCGCCTGCGCTTGCCACCTAACGCCGCCGTGCCGGAGGTGTTGATCCAACTCTCATCCTGGCAGAAACATCATCATGTCGGCTCCTTCGAGCGTTCAAACGTGCTGAACATCGCCTCCAGAAACACGGCCTCGATTTCAGTGCCGGTGAGGCCTGCGGAAGCACGACTGAGTTGAGAAATGTGGAGGTCGGTGTGGTCCGGCTTGGTTGACAGTCGGCCCGTTCTTGCGAGCCTGCCCACAACATGAGCCCGGCAGCCCCAGCGCCACCCCCGATCCCATCGCCCAGACGCCGATGGAAGTGGGTGCTACGGATTCTGGGAATGCTGGCGCTGGTGACGGGCGGGTTGGCCGTTGCGCAACCCAACCGCCCCACGGCGCTGGTGATCTGCCTCCACGGTTTTTCCGAATGGCCTGCGCATGTGATGCGCTTGAGCCACTGGAACCAGTTGGCGGATGAGTCGGGTTTTCTGGTCGTCTATCCCTTCGGCAGCCGCTTCCCGCTGCGCTGGCATTGCGGGGGTGGCTTCAGCAAACCCGAACAAGCCCAAGCGGACGTGCAGTTCATTGCGGACCTGATCGACCAACTGAAAAAGGAATACCACCTCGACGAGGCCCGGGTTTACGCCAACGGCCTGTCCAACGGCGGGGGTATGTCCTTTCTACTGGCCGGTGAACTATCGGAGCGCATTGCGGCCTTTGGCAGCGTCGGTGGGGCGCATGTGCTGCCGTGGGCAGACTTCCATCCGCAGCGGCCGGTGCCAGCAATCCTCTTCCACGGCACGGCGGATCGCATCGTTCCCTACCACGGCAAGTCGTGGGGAACCTCCGGGTTGGCCCTGCCCGACCTTCCCCAGTGGGTGCAAACGCTGGCCGCCCGCAATGGCTGCCAGACCAACGCCGTGCCCCCGGCGGCAAGCCCATGACCGCCGCGATCGTCGGGAAGACCACGACAGACGTGGATGCCACCCGGCTGATGTGGGAGTTCTTTGAGGCGCATCCGCTGGCCAAATGAGGCAAGCTGAGGCCTCACCCTCGAACAGTCGCCGCCCCCCTGCGGCAGGTCGTCGCGTAACTCCGCGCTGGCACACCTGAGAGGTAAAAGGAGCCGGCCCTGACGGGTCGGCTCGTTTCGCGGTGCTACGCCGCCAGGCGGCGCTCCCCTCGACACGCCAACTGCTCACGCAGCGCAGTCAGGTTCTCGCGCCACTGCGGCGTCCGCTGGATCAGGTGCAGCACGTCGGCGCCCAGGAAGGAGCGCACCAACTCGGTGAGCCGGTTGCGCCAGCCTTGGACTGTGCTGCGGGAAACGCCGTGCTGCGTGGCGACTTCCTGCAGGCGCACCTCGTCGGCCAAGCAGTGCAGGACGGCCAAGGCCCATTCGTCGAGCGTGGCGACCAAGGCCTGCCAGTCGAGGTTGCGCGCCGCCGTTTGCGAAGGGTCTTCAGTATCACTGGCGAGCACATCACCCAAGGTGAGCGGCTCTTCCGCGTCCGGGCCTCCCACCGCGTCAGCCAAGGAATCCACGCGGCTGTGGCCCACGAGCTGCGTGCGGCTGCCCATGGCGTCGCTGCGACTCGCACTGTGGCTGCGCCGGCCGGAACGGAGGTGCAGCAGGGTGTAGTAGGCGATGTTGCCGGGCGTCACGGTCTTGCCGTTGGCCCGGGCGCGGATGAGCAGGCGGGCGGCGATCAGCGTGGCGTCCTGGAGCAACTCCTCGGGGTCTTCCGAACCCACCCGGGGCACGTGATGGGGAATGAGGTGGCGCAGACGGGGGACAATTTCGTCGACGAGGACGGTATCGGCATGGGAACTCATGGGGGATCTCCTGGGGGGCAACCAACGTGGACCCGCGTGCAGCCGCTCCCGCCAGCGGCAGGAGATCACGGCCGGGGCGGGGAGGGAACAGCAAGGCTGACCTTCAAAGGTTTATAGCGCTGGAGAGGGGGGCTGTTGCAGGCGCGAGGTGACTGGCTGTCACAGGGAAACATCAAATCGGCGGGATGGAGGAAAGAGCCAAATTACCAGCAAGCTAGGAAGCCCGAGGTAAAGTTTAGCGGAGGTTGGAGCTGTCCCGGCAGAGCATTGCAAGCGTGACGATCTCATTTCAAGACCGCTCGGCACAGCGTTGGATAAAGTCCAAATCTGATACTGATTGCCTAAAAATGGGCAAAAGTGGGAATAGGTGGGAAACTCGGGATGCTGGCAATAACCAATAACGACGGGCTTTTCGTCACATCGGATTACATGGGCTAAAGTGGGGAAAACCCCGAAACCGGATTATGAGTCGCCTGCTCTAACCGTTGAGCTACGGGCCCAGCCCGCTTGGGCGAGAGTGTCCCAACCGAAAACAAAGGTAAAACATCGCCCATCCGCTTCGCACGGCTCGGGCACTACAGGCTTTACTCAAGACTCACATACGCCGCTAGCCCTTGAAGTCCGCCTTCGCGACCGAAGCCGCTTTCCTTGTAGCCACCGAAGGGCGAGGTGGGGTCGAACTTGTTGTAGGTGTTCGCCCACACGACGCCGGCGCGGAGCTTGTTCACGAGCTTGAAAATTTTGCTGCCCTTGTCGGTCCACACGCCGGCGCTCAGGCCGTAGGGGGTGTTGTTCGCGCGCTCGAAGGCTTCTTCCGGTGTGCGGAAGGTCATCACGCTGAGGACGGGGCCAAAGATTTCCTCCTGCGCCACGCGATGGCTCGCGGTGACGCCGGTAAGGAAGCTAGGCGGAAACCAATAACCCTTCGCCGGCAGCGGGCAGCTCGACTGGTGCAGGTCCGCGCCTTCGTCCACGCCGCTCTGGACGAGTTCGCGGATTTTGGCGAGCTGCGCGGCGGAGTTGATGGCGCCGATGTCGGTGTTCTTGTCGAGCGGGTTGCCGACGCGGAGGGTGGCGAGGCGGTCGCGGAGTTTCTTGATGACCTTGGCGTAGATGCCTTCCTGCACGAAGAGGCGGGAGCCGGCGCAGCAGACGTGGCCTTGGTTGAAGTAGATGGCGTTGATGATGCCCTCGATGGCCTGGTCGAGCGGGGCGTCCTCGAAGATGATGTTGGCGGCCTTGCCGCCGAGTTCGAGGGTGAGTTTCGGGGTGCGGCTGCCACTGGGTCTGGCAGCGATGGCCTTCGCGATGGCTTTGCCCACTTCCGTGCTGCCGGTGAAGGCGAGTTTATCCACGTCGGGATGGTTCACGAGGGCGGCACCGGTGGCGCCGGCGCCGGTGATGATGTTCACCACGCCGTCGGGAAGCTCCGCTTCACGGCAAATCTCCGCGAGCCGCAGGGCGGTCAAGGACGTGGTCTCGGCGGGCTTGAGGACGACGGTATTACCGCAGGCGAGGGCGGGGGCAATTTTCCACGCGGCCATGAGGAGCGGGAAGTTCCACGGGATAATCTGTCCCGCGACGCCGAGGGGCTGCGGGGTTTTGCCGGGGAAAGCATACTTCAGTTTGTCCGCCCAGCCGGCGTAGTAGAAGAAATGCGCGGCGACCATGGGGAGGTCGAAGTCGCGGGATTCCTTGATGGGCTTGCCGCCGTCGAGGGTTTCGAGGATGGCGAGTTCGCGGGCCTTTTCCTGGATGATGCGGGCGATGCGGTAGAGGTATTTGCCGCGCTCGCTGCCGGGGAGCTTGGACCAGACGTTGTCGTAGGCGGCGCGGGCGGCGGCGACGGCGTTGTTCACGTCCGTGTCGTCGGCAAGGGCGATTTCGGTGAGCTGCTCCTCGGTGGCGGGGTTGAGGGAGGGAAAGTATTTGCCGGAGTGGGGCGCGACGAACTTGCCGCCGATGAAAAGCTCGTGGCGCGGGGCTATGGGGATGTATTTGGCGTCCTCGGGCGCGGGCGCGTAGTCCCACTTGGAGCCGAAGTTGAGGCGGCGGTCCTTGGCGGGCACGGGCTTGGGCGCGTGAGCAACGTCGGCACGGATAGACGCGGGCCGAGTTGCCTTGGCCTGCTGCGCCATGGCGCGGGAAATGAGCGAGGCGGAACGACGGGCGGACTTGCGTTGGGTCGCGGCTTTCACGACCGCGAGGCTAGCAAATGCGGCAACGGTTGCCAGCACTTAGCCGCGCCGGTCCGCAGCATCCGAGCTGTGCGTCAGGGTAAAATTTCCACGATGCAATCAAACAGCTCGCCCTGCCGCTTGCCCCCTCGCGTGATGTCGAAGGCCACATGGCGGATGCCCGGTGTGGCGGCAGCCTCGGCGGAGACCTTCATCACGAAGTGCGCAACTGTCTGTGGTGCGACCAGCGCCTTCCACGGCTGCGGGCCAGTCTGCAAGCCCGGCGGCGCGTGCGGAGCAATGATGAATTCAAGCGGCTTCGCCTCGAAGTTCCGCACGTTCACCTTCACTTCGATCGTTTCGCCGCGCTTCAAACTCAGGCGGTGCGGTTCCGCGCGCACCCAGAATGGATCAAACCACCAGCGGTATTCCGCTTCGGAACTCAGCCCGCGAAAGGCGTCGCGCATCTCGTAGGACCACTTGCGATAGCGCTCGATGAACTTCGCCGGCTGGTCCATCACGAACGAGTGGCCGCCCAGAAGGATGTCCGGCTTGAGCTTCGAGAGATACTCCGCGCCGACGATGTAGCCCTCGTCGAGAATGCCACTGGTGCGCGAGGACATCGCCTCGTGACCGTTCTGCTTCGGGTCGGCGGGATTGCCAAAGATATTGTCGCCAGTGAAGGCCACCTTGCGCCCGTCGATCATGCCGTTCAGGCACAGCCCGAACTCCGTCTGCCCCGGCATCCAATCAATCGTGAAATGAAAACCCTCCCAATCGAACGTCTCGCCGGACTTGAATAGCCGGTCGAACTTGATGCGCTCAACGCCATTGCCGTAGGCCTGAATCGGCGCGGCGTAGTCGAACGCCTCGGGCCGCTCGCACACATCCTTCATCCGATCCAACGCCCAGAATTGCGTGCCCCACGTCTTCTTCAAGTGCGGCGCTTGCAGGAAATGATCGCCATGCATGTGCGTCAGCACCATCGCGTCAATGGCCTTCAGCCCGTGCTTCTGGCGCATCCCGTCCAGCGCGGCTTCGAGAATGTTGGTTTGAATCAGCCCGCAGTCCACCACCAGCGCGCGCCCGCTGTCGGCTAGGATCATGTAAAAATTCGGCGCGAAGCTCGGGCCGCGGAACTTGAACACGTGCTTCGAGACCTGCCAGACGTTGGGCACGTCCGTCGGCTGCGACGTCACGTCCTGCGCGGCGGGCGCGAAGGACATCACCGGGTAACCGCGCACGAGCAGGCGCTCGAGGTTGTAGAGCTTCTGCTGGAACTCGCCGATCTGCTGCTTTGCGTTTGCGATGGGCTGCCCGTGCGAGGGCAGCATCCACGCCGGGTTGTAAGCGGCGATCTGGCCGCTGGCGTTCGCGATGGCCCACACGCCAGCGGCGAAACCGTAATCCCAATCGGTGTCGAACCACGTGTGCATCTTCGCGCCGTCCATCATCACGTCGCCGGTGAACGCGAGCCAGCGCCCGCCCTCGTTGAGGAAGTAAGACATCCCACCGGGGCTGTTGCCCCGCGTGTCCACGCAGCGAAACTCGCGCCCGCGCCAGGTGAACGTGTCCATTTTCGCGAAGGTCTGATCGAGTTTGATCGGCTCGACTGCGGGCCGAACAAAGCTGGAGCCATGCACCGTGAACGGATCGCCCAGTCGCACGATCATCTTGCGGAAATTCGCCGGGTTCTCGAACAGCGCCCGCTCAAACTCGGGCGCGGCGAGCTTCACTCCCCTGCCCTTCAACTTCGGCGCGCCCTGGCACTGCTCGCGTTGATGGTGCGTGAAGAGCACCCACTCCACCTTCTTCACACCGATCTCACTCAGATGATCCAGCACGCTGCCGTCGCCAAGATCAATCAGGAGCGCCGTGTCGCCGTCGCGGATGACGTGGACATTGCAGGTGTCGGTCCAAGTGAAGAGGTTTGGGTGGCGCTTCGCGTCCGGCTGAGTGAAACGCGGAGCTGCCGCGAGGGGAAACGCGAGTGCAAGCAGCAGCCCGGCGAGCACGGTGCGACTGGAGGGATAGGTGGCTGGGGTTTTCATTTGGTTTGGAAAACGGAACTGGCGATAACCTCGTGGACGAGCGTGCGGAAGCCGAGGTTTTTGGCCTTCGTCTTACGGACGACATCGGTGAGGACGACTTCATCGGTGAACTCCAAACCATGCCCCGTCGCATAGGTGAGAAGCTTCTCGGCCAGACCGCGCGTGAATCCGTCCGAGTCGGCGACCAGCAGGCGCTTCAACTCGGCGAGGTCGCGGAACTTGCGCCCGTCCGGCAGCGTGTCGCTCGGATCCACGGCCGGGCCGAGGTGGACGGAGCGCGGCTGCGTGTTCACCTCGAACTTGATCTGCTTGAACTTGTTCTGCTGGCCCGGTGCCGGTGACACCCGATATTGCTCACGCCAGCCGCCGATCACGTCGTAGCTCTCCAGCGCGAAGCCCAGCGGGTCGATGCGGGCATGGCAACCCGCGCACGTCTCCACCTCGCGGTGCTTTGCCAGTTGCTCGCGGATTGTTTTGGCGCCGCGAATGTCCGGCTCCACGGCCGGCACGTTCGGCGGCGGCGGCGGCGCGGGCCGGCCCAGGATGCGGTCCATGATCCACACGCCGCGAATGACCGGCGAGGTGCTCGTGCCGTTGGCCGTGACCTTCAACACGCTGGCCTGCGCGAGCACGCCGCCGCGATGCCACTCGGGCTGAAGCGCGACGCGACGCACGTCGAGGCCGGTTACTCCGGGAATGCCGTAGTGCTTCGCCATCCGCTCGTTGAGCATCGCGAAGTCACTGTCCACGAAGTTCAGCACGCTCAAGTCCTGCCGCAGCAATTGCTCGAAGAACGCATGCGTCTCCCGGACCATTGAGTGTTGCAGCAGTTCATCGAACTCCGGGTAAAGCCGCGCGTCGGGCGTGGTGAAATCAATGTTCCGCAGCGCCAGCCACTGCCCGGTGAAATCCTCGGTGAACGCGCGGGCTTTGCGATGGTTTAGCATCCGCTCCGTCTGCGCCCGAAGCACGGCGGGTTTGCTCAAATCTCCCTTCGCGGCAGCGGCCAGCAGTTCCGCATCGGGCATCGAGTTCCAGAGAAAATAACTGAGCCGGGCCGCCAACGCGTAACCGTCGAGCTTGCCCGGCTGCTCCTCCAGCAGCAGGAAGCGCGGTGAAACGAGCACGGACTTCAGGCCCACGCGGAGTGCGTCACCAAACTTCACACCCCGATCCATCCGCTCGCGCACGAGTGCCAGATACGGCGCGAGGTCCGTGTCACTCACCGGCCGCCGAAACGCGCGCGGGGCGAACTGCTTCATCACGCGCTCCGCGTCGGCAAACGCGCCGCGCTCCAAGTCCACTTCGCCGAGAAGTTGCTTGCGCGTGGCCGGCGGCCACTCGGCCGCATCTAGCGGCCCCTCGACCTCGAACCACTGCACGGCGATTCCCGGGCCGGTGTATTCGTCGGCCTTGTTTTGCCACGGGATGGTGCCGTAGGAGACGAATTTTACCGTGTCGCCCTTGTTGTCGATGCGCTCGGCCAGCTCAATCACCGTGGGCTTGTCTGCCGGCACCTCAAAGTGCCCGAGCAGCTTGGTCTTGCCGCCGACGTTGAAGTTGCCCGCATAGAGCCGGAACAGCGCCGGCTTGCCGTCGGTTTGAAATCCGCTCGCTGAGATGCGGATTCGATACTGGCCCGGTGCGGGCGCGCGGAACTTGCGCAGTTCCGTCGGCGAGTAACCCGAGTTGAACAGCGCCAGCGCATCGCCCGGCAGGTGGCGCGAACTCTTCGAGTCCCAGCCCGCCACTAGATTCGTCGCGGCGATGTGTTCCTTGAAATACTTCGGGGCTGGCCCGACGCCAGTCGCTGCGTCCAGCGCCACATCGGCGGCTTCCAGATATTTCTCCACCTGCACTGGCGAAAGCGTGAGCGCGGAGGAAACCTTGTCGAAACCGTGCGCCGAGCCGTCCTCGGGAAGCAACTCCATGAGGTTCACCTCGATACCGAGCAGGTCGCGCATCGTATTCTGATACTCGAAGCGGTTGAGCCGCCGGAGCGCCACGCGGCCCTCGGCGCTTTGTCGCGCCGCGATGGCTACGCGCAGCTCGCGCCCGAGCCAGTCGAGCACCGCCTGCCGCTCATCATCGTTGGGCTGCGGCTTCTTCTTCGGCGGCATCTCGTGCCTTTCCAATTGCACGAAGATGCGGCCCCAGGTGTCAGCCGCCGCCGGGGCGGCAAAATCCAGGGCCAAGTTGTCGAGCCGGAGTTTGCCCTTCTGGGTGTCGGCGTCGTGACACTCGAAGCAGTGTTGCTGCATGAATTTCCGCGTCGGCGCAGGCACCGATGCCGCGTGAACGGCCAGCGGCAGGAGGGCTAACAAAAACAGGGTTAGCCAGAGTTGGGTCGCGCGAGGGTGCATCAGGTTTTGCGTTTTGTTCGACGGACTGTAGGCGCCGGGCTTCAGCCTGTCATCCGTGCGATGAGCTTGGGCGGGCACAAATTTCTGCATTTAAGCGAGCGTCAGGGTGCGTCAAACTCGCCGCGATGATTCTGCGTTTTCTCCTGGCCGGCTGCGCGGTGGCCATACTGTGGGCGACGGTTAATCTGCGCTTGGCCGCTGCCGAGCCGGTGAGTTTCAACCGCGACGTGCTGCCTATCCTCGCGGATAATTGCTTCGCCTGCCACGGCCCGGACGCCAAGCAGGCCAAGGGCGGCCTGCGCCTCGACTTGCGTGACAGCGCCACCAAGCCGGCCAAGTCCGGCCAAATCGCGATCGTCCCCGGCAAACCCGCCGCCAGCGCGTTGATCAAACGTATCGAGACCAAGGTCGCGGCCGACCTGATGCCGCCTGCCGATTCGCACAAACAACTCACTTCCGATCAGAAGGAAATGCTCAAGCGCTGGGTGAGCGCCGGGGGTGTCTATGAGGCGCATTGGGCTTTGGTGCCGCCCGTAAAAGCCGACGTGTCCACGCTACCTCCCAGCCGGAGCCCCATCGATCGCTTCGTGCTCGCGCGCCTGGGCCGGGAGAAATTGAAGCCATCCCCGGAGGCCGCCAAACACACGTTGATCCGGCGCGTTTCCTACGATCTCACCGGCTTGCCACCGACGCCGGAGGAAGTCGCCGCGTTCCTCGCGGACCGCGCTCCGGACGCGTTCGAGAAAGTCGTGGCGCGTTTCCTGGCCTCGAAGCATTTCGGCGAGCGCATGGCCATGTGGTGGCTGGATGCAGCGCGTTACTCCGACACGGATGGTTTCCAGTCCGATGAGACCCGCACGAACTGGCCGTGGCGCGACTGGGTGGTCGCGGCGTTCAACGCGAACATGAAGTTCGATCAATTCACCCGCGAGCAGTTCGCCGGCGATCTGCTGCCCAACGCGACGCCCGAACAAAAGCTAGCGACCTGCTTCCACCGCAATCACATGACCAACGGCGAAGGCGGCCGCGACCCCGAGGAATCGCGTGTGGACTACGTCATCGACCGCGTGAACACCGTCGGCACGGTTTGGCTAGGCCTCACGCTCAACTGCGTGCAGTGCCACGCGCACAAATACGATCCCCTGCCCCACGCGGATTTTTACCGACTCGCCGCGTTCTTCAACTCAATCGACGAAGACGGCAAGGCGGGCAAAGCCGCCAAGCCTTATCTCGAATATCAATCCCCGCTCGCCGCCCGGGCCGTCGCCGAAGCGCAGGCGCTGGTGGATGAGCGCAAACCCCTCGAAGCCGAAGCGCGCAAAGCGGCCGAGGAACCATTCGCGCACTGGCTCGCTGCCAAGTCGAAAGTTGTCGCGGGCGGGTTCACTGCCTGGCATCCGCTGCGAGCGAGCGCGTTGGAGTCCATCGAAGGAACACAACTCATCCAGGAGCCAGACGGAGTCATCCAATCCAGCGGGCCAAATCCGAACCACGAAGACTACCGGGTCATCGGCCCAGTGAAGCTCGCGCGGGTGACAGGACTGAAGCTGGAAGTGATCCCGCACGCCTCGCACACCGGCGGCGGGCTGTCGCGCGGCAAATCCGGTGAGTTCATTCTCACAGACATCAAGGTGCAGGTGCGGCGCACTGGCAGCTCGCAACTCCGCGACATTCTCGTTGCCAGTGCGGTGGCCGACGCTTCGGCCGAGCAAAAGGGAGCCCGCGAATACGGCGACATCAAAGGCGTGCTCGACGACGATCCACGCAACGGCTGGACCACGAAGGGGCTCGATCAAAAAGTGCCGCGCACGGGCGTCTTCGCGTTGGCCGAGCCACTGCTGCTGGAAGCGGATGAGGAACTAGTTTTCGAAATGCGCCACCGTTCCACCCTCGGTGATGCGAACATCGGGCGCTTCCGTGTGTCGTTGACGGATCAGGCCGGGGCGACGGTGCGCGAGGTAGCGGTGGCACCGATGGAGGAGTTGGCGGCCGTGGTGAGGAGTAATCAGTCAGGCGGCGATCATTTCAACCTCAACCCAAAACTTCGCGCCCGCCTCTTCGAGCAATTCCTCGCCGACCACGCGCCCTACCAAACTGCCAAGGCCGCACTCGACCGGGCCAGCCGACAGTTGACGGAAGTGAAGGCCGCCGCGCAGAAATTGAACGTCATGGTCCTCGCCGAACGCAAGGAGCCGCGCACCACGCACATCCTGCAACGCGGCGTTTGGGACAAGCCCGGCGACAAAGTCGAGCGCGGCGTGCCGGCCGCTATTTCGGCATGGCCGGCGGATGAAGCCAAGACCCGCCTGGGCCTCGCCCGCTGGCTGACCTCGCGCGACCATCCGCTCACGGCACGGGTCACCGTGAACAATCTCTGGGCGATGCTGTTCGGTGCGGGGCTGGTGCGGACACCGGAGGATTTCGGTTTGCAAGGGGAACGCCCCACCTATCCCGAGTTGCTCGACTGGCTCGCCGTGGAATTCATGGAGAGCGGTTGGGACGTGAAACACGTGATAGAACTCATCGCGACCAGCGCCACGTATCGTCAGAGCTCCGTCGCTTCCCCTGCCCTCCTCGCCCGCGATCCCGACAACCGCCTGCTCGTGCGCGGCTCGCGCTTTCGGCTGCCTGCGTGGATGCTGCGTGACAGCGCCCTACGCAGCGGCGGCCTGCTGAACCCCGCACTCGGCGGTCCACCGGTGAAGCCGTATCAACCCGAGGGCGTGTGGGAGGAAATCTTCATGGGCCGTTTCAAATACGAGCCGAGCGAAGGCGCGGCGCAGCATCGCCGCTCCCTCTACGCGTTCTGGCGGCGCAGCATCGCGCCGACCTTCCTCTTCGACTCCGCGCAACGCCGCGTCTGCGAGGTCCGCACGCCGCGCACAAACACCCCCTTGCAGGCGCTCACCCTGCTCAACGACGCGACCTTCCTCGAATCCTCGCGCGCGCTGGCAGCAGACGCCCTGCGCAGCGCGGTCAAGCCCGAGGACCGCCTGGCGGAGATTTACCGTCGCATCCTTTCCCGCGGGCCGAGCGCCTCCGAAGCGGCAGTTTTGAAACGCGAGTTCGATCGGGCGCTGACGCATTACCGCGCGCAAACAGCCGACGCCGGGAAGTTGATTTCCGGTGCGCAGGTCAGACCGGACCCGAAGGCCAACCCGGCCGAGATCGCCGCTTACACCGTCGTCGCCAGCCTGGTCTTCAACCTCGATGAAGCCATCACCCATGAATGAACCACTGAACATCACCCGGCGTTACTTCCTCGGGCGCGGTGCGGGCGTGAGCCTCGGGGCCATGGCGTGGTCACGCCTGGCCCGCGGCGCAGTCGCCGCGCCATTGCCGCCGAATGCGGCCGGACTCCCCCATTTCGCCGCGAAAGCCAAGCACGTCATCTTTCTCACACAGTCCGGCGGGCCGTCGCAACTGGAGTTGTATGACCACAAACCCGAGTTGCAAAAGTGGGCGGGCATCGAACTGCCGGACTCCGTGCGTCAGGGCCAGCGAGTCACCACGATGACTTCGAACCAGAAGCAACTGCTGATGCCGGGGCGCACGAAATTCGAGAAGTGTGGTCGGAGCGGCGCGACCATCGGCGAATGGCTGCCCCATCTGCGTGGCGTCGCCGACGACCTGTGCTTCATCAAGTCCATGCATAGCGACCAGATCAACCACGCACCGGCCATGACGCAGTTTCTCACCGGGCATCAAATCCCCGGCCGGCCTAGCATGGGCGCGTGGGTGAGCTACGGGTTGGGCAGTGAGAACCAAAACCTCCCCGAATACTTGGTGCTCATTTCCAAGATGCAGCGCCCCAGTGACCAACCGCTCTACGATCATTACTGGGGCAGCGGTTTTTTGCCGTCACGCTATCAGGGCGTAAAACTCCGCAACTCCCGCGACCCCGTTCTCTACCTGCACGATCCCGACGGGATGCCGCGCGAAATCCGGCGCGGGATGCTCGACGGGCTCGGCGAGCTGAATCAAATGCGCCTTGCCGAAACCGGCGATCCCGAAATCGCCACGCGCATCCGCCAGTATGAAATGGCCTACCGCATGCAAACCAGCGTGCCCGAGCTGACCGATCTCAGCGGCGAGCCGGAATCCACCTTCGCACTCTACGGCCCGGACTCGCGCCGCGCTGGCAGTTATGCTGCCAACTGCATTCTCGCCCGCCGCCTCATCGAGCGAGGCGTGCGCTTCGTCCAGCTTTTCCACCCCGACTGGGATCATCACAGCCGCCTGCCGAGCTGGTGCGTCGCGCGTTGTCGCGACACCGATCAGCCGAGCGCCGGCCTGATCCGCGACCTGAAACAACGCGGCCTCCTTGATCAAACCCTCGTCATCTGGGGCGGCGAATTTGGCCGCAGCCCGGTCGGCCAGGGCAAATGGGACACCATCGAGGCCGGGCGTGATCACCACCCGCGTTGCTTCACCATGTGGATGGCCGGCGGCGGTGTGAAGGCGGGGTTCACCTACGGCGCGACTGATGACTTCAGCTTCAGCGTCGCCGAAAACCCCGTCCACGTGCACGACTTGCACGCGACGGCGCTGCACCTCATGGGCATGGATCACGAGCGCCTGACCTATCGTCACCAAGGCCTCGATTTTCGTCTCACCGGTGTCGAGCCCAGCCGCGTGGTGAAGGAAATTCTCGCCTGATTTTTATGACCAAACTCATCGCAGCTTTGGTGCTGACAACCGTCATTTCAACCACCGCCGCCGAATTTCCTGAAATCAAACTCTGGCCCGCAGGAATGCCGGAACCAGTCGTGCCCGCTGAACCGCCGGAAAAAACCGAGCGAGGCCCCGATGGCATCACGCGCCGCTCCAACGTCTCGCAGCCCCGCCTTTTCGTGCACGAACCGCCCGCCACGGTCACGCGCACTGGCACCGCCGTCATCGTCGTGCCCGGCGGCGGCTTCGGTCGGCTCGCGGATGAACACGAAGGCTCGGACGCCGCCGCATGGCTGGCCAAGCAAGGCATCGTTGCGTTCCAACTCGCCTATCGCACGCCCACGACCAAGCACAAGGAACCGCACGCCGGTCCCGCCCAGGACGTGCAGCGCGCCGTGAGTGAGGTTCGCCGTCGTGCCACGGAACTCAAACTCGACGCGAAAAAGATCGGCGTCCTCGGCTTCTCCGCCGGTGGACAGGTCGCGCTCATTGCCGCCACGAGCGACAGACTGTTCCCCAGCGAAGCCAACGCCACCTCGCACAAGCCCGACTTTCTCCTCGTCGTTTATCCCTACAAAATTTACGACCCGGCGACCAAGGCCTTGCGCGCAGACATTCACCTCGAAGCCGGCCTGCCGCCCACCTTCATCGCTCAGGCGGGCGACGACGGTGGCTCACTGCCACAAGGCAGCACGCTGCTCTATCTGGATCTCATCACACGGAAGATTCCGGCGGAGATTCACATCTACGAAAAAGGTGGCCACGGCTTCGGCATGCGCCCCCGCCCCAACGCCACCGGCCCCACCGACTGGCCGCTGCGCGCCGCCGACTGGCTGCGCCTGCGCGGACTGGCGGCACCACTACCCTGAGACAGACTGCGGGAAACTCGTGCTCGTCACGATCCAATCCAGATACTTCGCATTCCCCTCCGTCAGCGGCAGCGCAATAAACTCTGGGGTATCGTAAGGGTGCTGGGCGATGACGAGCTTCTCCAACGCGACCATCTTCGCGCGCGTGGTCTTGAAAACGATGAGCACCTCGGCACTGGATTCCAGTTTTTCCTGCCACCAGTAATGGGACTCAATCTTGGGCACTAGGTTCGCGCACGCGACAAGCTTCGCGGTCAACGCGGTCTTCGCCAGCATACGCGCCGTCTTCAAGTCCGGTGCGGTGACGTGGACGAGGCGGAAGGAGCTGGCGCGTTTCACTTCTCGGATTTCTTTTTTGTGCTCTTGGGCTTTTCTGCACCCGGCGGCGCATCCTTGAGCTGGCGGCGTGCGAGTTGGTTCTTCAGGAAGTTGTCCACTGGTGCGCTTTCGTAGGCGGTCAGCCAGAGGTCGCCGAGCATCTGCGCCGCAAGCTGCACTTGCCGGCTGAGAAACGGCAACCCTTCCATGCCGACGTCTTCCTTGCCCGAAAGTTTGCCGTCCTTGTCCATCTGGTAGAGCGGCTCGACGTGCCGGTGTTGCTCCATGATGAACTGCATGACGACGCCGAAAATCTGCTCCGCCTCCCGCGCCGGCACACCCGCGTGCGACAGCGCACTCGCGGGTCGGAGCTTTGCACGCAAGTCGTCAAACTTCAGTCCACCGACCCGATTTAAATAGCCGCCGTCGATCCACGCGTGGAAGGTCTTGTTCGTCCCAAAGCCTTTCGGATTCTCGCCCACCCAGCCGTTGAAATGCTTCGTCGTGTGCAGCGGCTGCGTGCAATCGCCCACGTAGTGGCCCATCACTCCCATGATGTAGAGGAGGTTCCGCCGCGCCTCGGCGACCTCCTCCGGCGTGCCCATCTCCTCGTAAACCTTGAGATAGCTGAAACCAGAACGGAGCTTTGCGTAATTTTCCATCACCGCCCACGGGAGAAAGCCCGGCAAATACTTCGTGCGGTCCAGATCCTTCTCATCGGGAGGGAATTTCTCCGGGTGCTTTGCACGAAACGCCGCAAGCTGCGCGGTGAACTCAAACCGAAAATGGCTCAGGTTGGTCGCCTTCAGCTCGTAAGTCTCCAAGTCCTCCACGTCGAAGTAATGGTCCAGCCCGTTGAAATGCCGCAGCGGCCGGTCGGTCGTGTTGCGCCAGCGGTCCGGCTCGCCCGCGAGGAAGCCCACGCGTTCCTGCGCGGCGGCGTCGCGGAGCGCGGCAGGGAAGTTCGTGGGCAACGAGGCGAGCGCGAGGAGGTTCACCGTGCGATGGCCCTCGTAGTCCCACGCGTGCAACGGAACGACGGTGGCGAACGCAACCCAGAGTGAGGCAAAGAAACGGCTTTTCACGGCGGGAGCTTGGGCAAGCGCCGCGAGGCTGGCAATCGGAGAGTTGGGAATTGGCAGCGAAAGGACGCAGAGATCGCAAAGAAAACCAGCCTTCTTCCTCTCTGTGTCCTTTACAACCTTTCGAGGCTAATCCGTTTTTGCCTCCCGTGGCCACCACTCCGTTGCTCGCACCGTGAGTCGCTCGCCATCGCGCAGAATGAAAAGCACGCCGAGTTTCTCGCGCTGTGCCAGTGCCCATGCTTTCTCAAAGCCCAGCACCGTCAAGCCCGTGCCCAGCGCATCCGCGTGCATCGTGGAGGTGTGAACGACACTCACCGATGCGATGGTGGAGTCCGTCGGCCAGCCCGTGTGCGGGTCGAGGTGGTGTGAGTAGCGGCGGCCCGCAATAGTGAAGGAGTTCCGGTAGTCGCCGGAAGTGGCGAGGGATTGGTTCGTGAGCGTGGCGGTGGCGGCCAGCGCGGGTGCCGGCGGTTTGTAACCGCCGCTCGGTGTGCTACCCGAAGCAACAGACGGCGATTGCAAATCGCCGGCACGTTCCACGCCGACGCGCCAGCCGGGGCCAAGCGTGCCGTTGCCGCGCGCGCGAAATTCGCCGCCAACTTCTAGGAGGTAATCGCGCACACCCCGAGCTTCGAGCAGCTCGCCGAGGCAATCGCTCGCGTAGCCGGGGCAAAGCGCGGAGAGGTCCACGGCCACGTCGGCTTGGGACTTCCGCAGCGCAGGCGGTTCGAGACGGGCTTCGAGCTTTTGCCAGCCAACGCGTTTGAGCGCGGCGGCGATTCCGCTGGTTGTCGGCAGGCCCTTGCGCCGTCCTGCCGGCCCGAAACCCCAGAGCTGAACGAGCGGGAACACCGTCACGTCGAACGCACCGTCGGTAAGCGCGCTTACAGCGAGCGCCTCGCGCACGACGAGCGCCGTGTCGCGTGGGACCGGGAACCAGTTCGTGTCGCCGCTGGCGTTGAAGCGGGAGAGCACCGAGTCCGCGCGCCAAGTGGACATTTGCTTTTCCAAATCATCCAGCCGCGCCTGCAACGCTTGCCCCACGGCTCGGGTCGGCGGCGTGTTGGTGGCCGAGCGATACTTCGCAGACCACGTGGAACCCATCGAGAAACCGCTGAGGGTGAGCAAAGGCGATTCAGCGGCGGTTGAAGAAGCCACGCAGCCGATGAGGAGGAGCAGGCAGGCCGTTTGCCTCATTGTCCTTTGAGGAACGCCAGCAAATCCGCCATGTCCTGCCGCGTCATGGTCTTCTCCAGCTCGTTCGGCATGAGCGAGGTGCTGCTGCTGGTGAGCTTGGCGATGTTCGAGCGGAGGATGGTATCCTCCACGCCTTGCGCGGCGCGCAACGTGACGCTCGTGGGCGTGTCGGACGCGAGCAGGCCGGTGAGCGTGCGTCCGTCCTTGGTCTCCACATCGTAGGCGGTGAAGCCGGGGTAAATCTCGGCGTCGGGCACGATGATGTGTAGCAGGATGGCCTCGGCGGGCTGGAGGCGAATGCCCGTCAGCTCGGGGCCGACGCGCTGGCCTTCGCCCGCGAACTGGTGGCACGCGGCGCAGGTCTTCGTGAAGACGGCCTTGCCGTTCTTCGCGTTGGCGGGGAGCGCGAGGACGGACTTGTAATCCTCATAAACCTTCATGCGGTCGGCGGCGCCTTGCGGCTGGAAGGCCTTCGCGGCGCGCGCGGCCACGGCGGCGTCCTTGTGCTTGAGGAGAGGATTGCGGCGGTTCGCGGGCACGGCCCACGGCTGCACCACGCCTTTCTCGACGGCTTCGAGCAGCACGAGTTGCAGCGCGGGCTGGGAGAGCATCGCGGTGAGGACGGCGTCGCGGACGGGCGGGGTGTAGCTGCGCCAGCGCTCGCGCTCGACGAACCACTCGCCGGCCTTCGCGCCGGGCAACTGGCTCAAAGCGCGCACGGCGGCGGCCTGCAACTCGTTCGGCGTCTGCGGGGCGATGAGCAACTGGAGGGCCGCGCCGGCTGTGGCGAAGTCGCTGTGGGCGAGCAGGTCTATGGCCGCTAGAATGTATAGCTTTTCCTCGCCGTCCCGGGCGATCGCCCGAACTGCTTCTGCCATCAACCATTCAAGATGCCGTCTCGTCCGGTCGGCAGCCTCCCCAGGACCTGCTAGTAATCCATTGAATCCAATACGTGCATCCCCAAAAGATTTTCCCCGCAATCCGTTCGCCATCCCTGTAACGGCCGCAGCCTGCCACGGGAACTGCTGATGCATCGGAACTGTCTGGGGACGGGTTAGCAGTTCCGCCAACTCGAGCAAGACTGTTGGATTCTGAGACGCAGCCAGGATTCTCCCCAATTCGCCCGCGAACTCAGGAGGGATGTCTATCGGTTTAGAATACTTATTGACCCACCTGAACAGCCATCGGCAAAACTCTGCTGAGTTGGTTCCGGCGGAGGATAGAACGGCCGCTCGCATCCACTTGTTCGACCCATCCTGAGCACCAAGGACAGCAAGGTAATAAGAGGCTTTTGCATCTCGTGAATCACCTAGGCCTAAAGCAAAATTGAAGCGAACTTTCGCATCCTTATCTTCTCTCAAGTTCAAAAAAGGACTGGCAAACTCAAAAGCGCGTGGCTCTTTGAAACGGTTTGCGTTCAATTCGAGTGCGGAACTTCTGACATCTGCGGAAGGACTCACAGACGCAAGTTCGCTAAGCGTATGCATTTCGCCAATGGTCACGCCGAGATTCGCGGTTAAATGCATGGCCGCCACAATACCAGCAGGATTTTGATCACGAATACCTGCCGCTTGCGGTCTGAGTTCTGTTGTTAATGCTGCCTCTGCAAGCTCCGTCAGCAGCCGGAACGCCGTTGTCCGCACCCACCCGTTCGCATCGTTCAGCTTGGCGACGAGTTCCTTTGTCGTGGCTTTACCGAGGTCGAACTTTGGACTTTGGACTTTGGACTTTGGACCCTCCGGCACGACGCGCCAGATTCGCCCCATGTTTTTCCCCGCCTCGTAGTCGAGGCTGCTGCGGATGAACTCGGGAAGATACTGCGGGTGGTCAATCACCTTGCGATACATGTCGCAGATGTAGAGCGCGCCGTCCGGGCCGGTGGCGCTGAAGACGGGGCGGAACCAGGTGTCGGCGCTGGCGAGGAATTCGCGGCCGGGCGTGGCGGGCGCGGACTTGAAGGTGGGGCCGTCGGGCGTGAGCACCTGGCGCTGGACGAGGTTTTGCGCGGGTTCGCAGATGAAGGCGCTGTTCGCGAAAGCAGCCGGCAGCGCGCCGCCGCGCCACAGGCTGATGCCGCACGCGCTGGTGAAGGTGCCCGCATGCGGTGCGCTCATCAGGCTGGGGATGAACGCGGCGGTGGTGTGGTCCTCGCTCAATGGCCAGCACTTGCCCGCGTCGCCAAAAGGCGAAACGTCCTGCACGGTCTCGGAGAAGGCGAGGTGCGGGTTGCGCTTGAGGTAGCGCGGGTGCAGGACGACGTGCTGGAGGGGGTTGCGGTTTGAGCAAACGAACTTTCGCCCGAAGTCATCGAAGGCGAGGCCGAACTGGCCGACGCCCGGCCACGGCTCGATTTCCAAGGTGTCCGGATGGAAGCGAGCGTCGCCGCGCGGGAGGTCAATCGCGCCGCGCTCGGGATGCTCGGGGCACGTGACCTTGCTGGCGACGAGTCCGCTGGTGACGTGAATCCAGCCGTCGAGACCGAGCGTGGGATGGCTCACGCGGAGTTGCGTGGTGCTGGTGGTGCCGAAGCTGGTGAGCAGGACGCGTTTCACATCGGCCTTGCCGTCGCCGTCGGTGTCCTTGAGATAAAAAATGTCCGGCGCGCAGGTGACGATGAGGCCGCCGCGCCAGCACATGAGGCCGTTCGGAAAGGTGAGGCCGGTGGCGAACTCGGTGCGCTTGTCGTAAACGCCGTCGCCCTTCGTGCTCTCCAGCATCGCGATGACGCCGACGGGCGGCTTGTTCGTCCCGGGGCCGACGGGATAGCCGCGATTCTCCGCGACGAACATTCGCCCGCGCTCATCCCACGCCACGGCGCAAGGCGAGACGACGAGCGGCTCGGCGGCGGCGAGTTCCACGCGCAGGCCGGCCTCGACTTGCAGCGAGGCGAGGGCTTGTTGCGGCGTGAGTGGTTTCGCGGTGGTCATCGCCGAGGTATCGGCGGCGGAGGACGAAAAGACCGGGAGCAGGCTAGCAAGGAAGAGGGCAAGAAAAATGCGGCGAGGGAATCGAAGACGGAGAATTTGCTGCCGTAGATCGGGGGGTGAGAACGGAAGAGACCGGACGGCGAAATTGGTGTTCATCGTGTGCTGTGTTGACGACGAAGCTAGCAAGCTGAGTCACGGGCGGGCGAGGAAAGTTTCGGACGAGTCGGCCAATTTTCTTGAGCCGGCGAGGTTTGTGTGAGTCCATCGCTACGAACATCACACTGCATTGATTACAGCATGAAATTGATTCGCTTCGGTTTGCCTGAGCAAGAAAAGCCCGGCCTGATTTTGCCGGATGGACGTCGGATTGACGCCTCGGCTTTTGGGTCCGATTACGACGAGCGGTTTTTCGGCGGCGATGGTTTGTCGCGACTCGCGGCTTGGGCGGCGGCCAACGCGGCGAAAGCGCCGACCGTTGATTCGGCAACGCGCCTCGGCCCATGTGTCGCGCGGCCGAGCAAGATTGTCTGCGTGGGCTTGAATTACGCGGATCACGCGCGCGAGTCGGGCGCGGAGATTCCGAAGGAGCCGATCCTGTTTTTCAAGAGCACCAGTTCGCTGACGGGACCAAACGATCCGCTCGTCATTCCCAAGCATTCGCAGAAGACCGATTGGGAAGTTGAACTGGCCATCGTCATCGGGCGCAAGGCCAGTTACGTGAGCGAAGTCGACGCGTTGAAGCATGTGGCCGGCTACGCGTTGCACAACGATTACAGCGAGCGCGCGTGGCAGTTGGAGCGCGGCGGGCAATGGGTGAAGGGCAAAAGCTGCGACACTTTCGCGCCGCTCGGACCCTTCCTCGCCACGCAGGACGAAATCGCCAATCCGCACGCGCTGGCCATGTGGCTCACGGTCAACGGGGTGAAGCGACAAAACAGCACCACGGCGCAGATGATCTTCAAGGTGCCGCAGCTCGTGAGCTACATTAGCCAGTTCATGTCGTTGCTACCCGGCGACGTGATCAGCACCGGCACGCCGCCGGGCGTGGGGCTCGGGCTCAAGCCGCCGGTCTTCCTCAAGGCGGGCGATGTCGTGGAGCTCGGCATCGAAGGCCTCGGCCAATCGCGCCAAGTGGCGCAAGATTGGGCAAGCTGAAGCCAAAATCGGCTCGCATTCGCCGCAAATTCGCCACTCTCATCCCGCGTCGAACGGGGGTGAATCCGAAATCTGTTCTCCGCTGGGTGATCCCGGGTTGTGTTACCATCGCCGCCCTCGGCGCTCTGGGGATTGCGCTAATACTGCAGCCAATGCCTCCCGTGGATGCGGCCGAGGCACGCACCAGATCCGAACCCACGACGGTGGTGGCCGCCCGCGAGCGGGCCGCAATGGCGCACGTGATTTACTCGACTACTTTGGAGATCATCCACCGCCACTACTTCCGCAAAGGTCAGGCAGTCCTGCCAGCGCGGGCGATGGAGGATGTGTTCGCCGAGGTGGCGGAGCAGTCAAAGGTTGAAGGGAGTTGGATCGCCGTGAACACCAAGCCCATGAGCATCCATCACGAGCCAAAGACGGATTTTGAGAAGCTGGCCGCCAACGCCATCGCTGAAGGGAAAGAGCAATTTGAACTGGTCGAAAAGGACTTCTACCGCAGTGCCCGCGCGATCCCGCTGGGTGAAGGCTGCGTGAACTGTCACACCGGAATGTTTCGCGGCCCAGCCAAAACCCCGCGCTACGCCGGACTGGTCATCAGCATTCCCCTCAAGTAGCGCGACGAAGATGGCCGTCCCACCCTCTGGACCGCGCCTCAACTTTGCTCTTTGAACTTCGCGACCGGACTCTTACTTTCCGCGCATGGCACTTGACGACGTTTTATTGGACGCGGAAGAGAAGATGATCAAAAGCGAGCAGCACGTGGAGCATGAGTTCTCCGGCGTGCGCACAGGCAAGGCTTCGCCAGCGCTCGTGGAAAACATCCAGGCGGAAGTTTACGGCTCCATGATGCGCATCAAGGAGCTGGCCAACATCTCCACGCCCGAGGCGCGCATGATCATGATCCAGCCGTGGGATCAGGGCAGCGTGGGGCCGATTGAGAAGGCGATTCAAAAGGCGAACCTCGGCCTTAACCCCGCCGTCCAAGGCAAGTTCATCCGCATCGTCCTCCCTGACCTCAGCACGGAGCAGCGCGAGAAGTTCGTGAAGGCCGTCAAGGCCATGGCCGAGAACGGTCGCGTCGCGATCCGCCAGATTCGGCGCGACGCGCTCGAAGCGCTCAAGAAGGAAGCCAAAAGCGGCGGCATCTCCGAAGACGAAGTCAAGACGGCCGAGGGCGAAGTCCAGAAACTCACGGACCAATACGTCAAGAAGCTCGACGATCATCTGGCCGCGAAGGAAAAAGAGATCATGAAGGTCTGACGGGCTCCCTCCCCGGCCTCATGCAACTGCCGCACACGCGATCCTGTTTTGTCTGCGGTGAGGCGAACCTCCACGGCCTGCGCCTGCGCTTTCACGCGGACGGCCCGCGCGTCACCACTCGCTTTACGCCCCAGGCCGAGCATATCGGCTTCAAGGGCGTCACGCACGGCGGCCTCCTCGCCACCGTGCTGGATGAAATCATGGTCTGGGCCGTGGCGGCGAGCACGCGGCGCTTCGCCTACTGCGCCGAGCTCACCGTGCGTTTCCAACGCCCCGCCATACCCGGAGTCGAATTGCTGGCCGCCGCTGAACTCGTCGAGAACCGCCGCCACAAACTCTTCACCGCCACCGCGGAACTGCGCGATGCCGCCGGTCAGCTCGTCGCCACCGCTTCCGGCAAATATCTCCCCGTCCCCGCCGCCGACGTGCCCGCCATGCTCACTGAACTCGTTGGCGATCTGAGCTTGCTGGAGAGCACCGATTCTCCGGCTCCGCACTGAGCCCGGTTGTGCCGGTCTTCAGATGTGCAGCATCGCCAGGATGCCCACCACCGCCCCGCCCGCCGCCAGCGCATACATGCACTTGAGCAGCCAGCGCTTGCGCGTGAGCAGTGCGATGGCCGCCAAGGCGATCGAAACCTGCAACAACGTCGTCGCCTGCGCCCACCGATGATGCTGGTGGATCTCAACGTCCGAGCGTTGATCCCACACCTTGGCCTCTGCCTCAAGCTTCTCCGCCTCCTTTTTGATGTCCGCCTTCTCTGCCTTGTAGCGAGTGATCTCGCCTTCGTAGAACTCCCGTTTCGTCGTCTTGAATAGCTCCAGCGCCAGCTCGGCGAGGTTCTGCTTGCCGCTCTTGGCCTGATAATAATTCCACTGGTTCGATGCCTCGGTCTTCTTGATCGCGGCGTTGTTTTTGTAGAGCCCGGCGTTGGCCTGCGTGGCCCCGGACATGTAACCGAAGATCGCGCCGACCGTCGCCACCACGGCCGTAAACATCGCCACCTGGCTCGTCATGTGACCGCCCTTGTGCTCGCCCCGGTGGTCGGCGTGGTGCTCGCCGCCGGGCCCAGCATGCGCGTCATGCACGCTGTGGGTGGCGTGCTCCAACTCGTGATCGTGCGGACCGTGAACGTGAAAACCGTGGCCTGACATAGATAATCGTTTGCTCTGTTCCAAGTTGAATGCCTCCGCATCCGGCCAACCGCTGACCCGGCTTGCGGAAACACCATGCGCAGTTTGCGAATCCCGCCGCCATCCGACAAGTGACTTTCACGCGCTCCGCACCGTCGCGCCCGCCACCACGCGACACCGCCACGTGCGCAGCTCGCGCCCTTGCGTGCGACGGAACTCCGTCTCCAGGCGCTGGCAAAACTCCGCCGCCTCCTGCCACAGCACCAAGTTAACTGTGAACCCACCGAACCCCTGCCCCGAGAGCCGGGCCCCCAGACACGCCGGATGCTCCCCGGCCCGCTCCACCAACCAGTCCAGCTCCGGCGCGCTGTTCTGGAAAAACTCCCGCGCGCTGGCGTGGCTCTGGAAGAGATACTGCCCGAACTGCGCCAAGTCCCCCTTCCGCAACGCCCGCTCCGCCGCCACCACACGCTGGTTCTCGCCCACCACATGATACGCGCAGGCGTGTTGTCGCGCGGTCAGGCGATGCCGTGCCGACTTGAGCTGCGCTGGCTCCACCACGCGCAAGGTCGTTACCCCCAGCACCTTCGCCGCCGCCGCACAATGGAACCTCAACGCCGCCGAGCGCGCTTCCACAATCGGGTGCAGCCGCCCGGTATCGCACACCACCAACGCCGCCTCGCCGTGCAAGGGCACCGACTCCACCGTCCCCTGCTGCGCATCCGCCAGCACCGCGCTGAACTCCTCCGCGCACAGCGACGTCACGGCATCCCAGTGCCCACCGGCTTCCGCTGCCACCCCCGTCGCCGCTTGCTGGCAAAGCCGCGCCAGCCGCAGCCGCTCCAACTTCGTCGGGGCCGGCATTTTCTCCCGGCCCAGCCGCCGGACTATCGCGCCCGTCTCCGTCAACTTGTGCGGATACAGTTGCCGCACGGTCAGCGCCGTCGCCGCGAGCAGCGCACCGGAACTGCCGAAGCCACTGCCCGGCGGAATCTCACTATGCACCGCCGCGTTGAAGCCGCCGAAATGCACGCCGCGTGCCCGCAACCGCGCCAGCATCGCCTTCACCAGCGCCGTCCAGGGCACGTGCGGATTCTCGGCGAACTCACTGAGCCAAAACATTTCCCGCTGCGGATACGCCGAGGAGACCAGCTCTACGCGCCCATCCAAACGCGGCGCGCTGGCCAGGCACAAGTACCGATCCACCGCCGCCGTCAGCGCGAGGCCGTCATTCCACTCCGCGTGACTGCCCAGCAATTCCACGCGCGCCGGCACGCGGACGCAGTGCGTGGGCGCATGACCAAACGCGTGCTTGAACGCCGTCCGCGCCCCTTCGGCCGGGTCGCGCAGCAGAGCCCGCCGATGTCCGGTTGCCTTCACGTGCGCGCCACCTTGCGCAAGGCAGGACGCAGGATCAATCCATCCTCAATGCTGCCTGAATGATCCCGTGGGTCAGCGCGGCAAAAACCCGTTGACACCGTAAATTGACTTTGCTAGCAAACTTATCGTCAGCCAATGAGCCCTCGGTGGAGTTTTAGTATGTGTTTATCGCACCATAACCGGTGCCCGGGCCTCGCTGTCTTTCGTTACATATCGCGCATCGGTCTGACCCGGCAGGCCGTCCTGCTCCCACTGATCGCCGTCCCCGCTGCTCGGGCCACTGTGCCTCCTTCATGGGAAGCACTTACTCCCTCACGGCCGCGTATTGCCCGCACATTGAGTCTCAATACCACTGCTCGGAAGGCCAAAACCGGCCCGCGAATTCAAACTCCCGCCCGACAAGGCGCTCGCCTGAACGGAGGACCGCGCGTCCCGCCGGTCTTTCTAACTAAACCATCCCGCCTGAGCGGAACCTTGAAGACCAAGTCAGAGGTCAGGCTGGAAGCGCTGACCTACTACGCCGGTAGGGCGGGTATCCTCACCCCGCCGCGTCAGTGCCCTACGAATGCTCAACCGGCGTGCCGGGGACGGACGCGCCCTATCGGCGAAATGCGAGCTCACACATTTACCACTTTCCATTTGCTGTCGGTCTGACAAGTTGTGCCCCGCCCTAGCCATGAAGACGCGCTACCCCTTCGTTCTGATCTTTGCCATCTTGTCGGCCATCGCACCGCTGGTCACCGCCCAGCCCGTCATCACGACTTCACCTCAGAACGTCGCGCAGGCGTTTGGCGGCACGGCCTTGTTCAGCGTCGCCGCCACTGGCACGGCCCCCATCACTTATCAGTGGCAGAAAGACACTGTGGACATTCCGGGTGCGACCTCTGCCTCGTTGATTCTGACCAACCTGCAGGCCGGTGACGCGGGCAGCTATACTGTCGTGGTGACGGATGCAAACGGCAACACTCCCAGTCAAGCGGCCACCTTGACGGTCGCCGCGGAAACCATGACCGCCGCCGGCTTGGTCGCGCATTGGAAGTTCGACGAAGTGCCCGGCAGCCCGCTGGCCGTGGACAGCGTGGGCAATTACAACGGGTTGTTGTCCGCCAACGGAGCCGCTTTCGTCGCGGGGGGGCGGGCTTCCAACGCCGTCAGCCTGTCGAAAGCTCAAAATGGGTTCGTGATCATCGGCCAAGTGCTCCCCATGACCAACACCGCTTTCACTTTGGCAGCTTGGGTTAAAATCCCCCCCACCGAGACGATCGACACAGGACTCGTCCACAAGCACCTCTCCGGCACGCCAAACAACGGATACTACATGGGAATGAATTCGCCCGGCAATGGCCTGGGGCAAGTAAACCGTGCGTATTTCTACACTGGCGTGGCCAGTTCGATAGCCCCGGTTTCGACCACCACGGTCAACGACGATGCTTGGCATCAGATCGTGTGTGTTTTTGGCCTCAGTGGACAGACCACGATCTACGTGGACGGGGCACCAGCACAAATGACCAGTTCCAGTCCGGCGATCCAGACTAACATCGCTAACTTCCTCATCGGTGGTGCCAGCCCGGGCGGCGTTCCCACTGGAACCGTGAACGGCTTGATGGACGACGTGCAGATCTACAAGCGCGCGTTGGCCGCCAGCGAAATCGACTTCCTCTTTCAGAATCCGGGGCAGGAACTTAGCCCCGGCCCGGTCATCACGACGTCACCACAAAACATCGCGCAAGCCTTCGGCGGCACAGCTTTGTTCAGCGTGACCGCCACCGGAAGCGGCACGATCACTTACCAATGGAAAAAAAACACGGTGAACATAGCGGGCGCGACCTCCGCCTCGTTGATCCTGACCAACCTGCAAGCCGGCGACGCCGGCAGCTACACCGTCGTGGTGACCGATGCGACCGGCAACACCACCAGCCAGCCAGCCACCTTGACGGTCACCGCGGAGACCATGACCGCCGCCGGACTGGTCGCGCATTGGAAGTTCGACGAAGCGCCCGGCAGCCCCCTCGCCGTGGACAGCGTAGGGAATTACAACGGACTGTTGACCACCAACGGCGTCGCCTTCGTTACGGGCGGACGATCCTCCAACGCCGTTAGTCTGACCGCCGCCGCGAACGGGTTGGTGAACATGGGGAATAACCTCTCCTTCACCACTCAGGATTTCACCGTGGTCGCCTGGATCAAAACCGCCCCGGGCGATACGAAGACCTTTGCGAACTTTCTCTCGAAGCATGAGGCGAACTTCGCCAACGGCTACATACTCTCCTACAACCATCCCACCGCCGCCAGCGGTGCCAACCATGCGTTCCTCTACGCCAGCTCACGGACCTTGCCGAACGGCTCCGTGGATGTGCCGGTCTCCACGACAGCGGTGAACGATGGCAACTGGCACTTGATCGTCGGGGTTTATCAGGCGAGCGGTAATACGTCCATTTACGTGGATGGCAGCCCCGCCCAAGGCAGCATTGCCTCCACCCCGCTCACGCCCAACACGGCACCCTTCCTGATCGGCGGCGTGTCCATGAGCGCGGTGCCCACGGCGATGTATTCCGGCTTGGTGGATGATGTGCAGATTTACAAACGGGTTTTGGCAGACTCTGAAATCGACTTCCTTTATCAAAATCCCGGGGTGGAATTGACCACGGCTCCCGCCATCACCCTCCAACCCGCTGACCGGACCGGCTACTTGAACAGCAGCGTCACCTTCTCTGTCGCCGCCGCCGGTGCGCCACCACTGGCCTACCAATGGTTCTTCAACTCTAATCCCATCAGCAGCGCCACGAACACTTCCCTCACGCTGGTCAATCTCCAGACCAATCAAGCGGGTGCTTATTACGTCGTCATCACCAACTCCTTCGGCAGCCTCACCAGCAGCATCGCCACGCTCACCGTGGCCCCACCGCTGGCCTTAAATTCCGGGCTCGTGGCCTATTACCCGTTCAATGGAAACCCCAAAGACGTGACCGGGAATGGGGCCAACGGCACTCCTTCCAATGTAGGCTATGGACCGGATCGTTTCGGGTTTGCCGGCGCCGCAGCAGGCTTCGCCGGTGACTTCACTTCGTATAGTGACATCACCTCGACCAATCTGAACCTGACGCAGGACTTCACCATCAGCGCGTGGTTCAACTTCACTGCCAACGCAGGCACGGAAAATCCTCGCATCATCAGTTCCTCTGGCTACGTGCTGGCCACGGAAACCACCGCCGCCAGCCGACTGATTTCATTTGCAAATTACGGGGTGAGCAGCGCTGCCACGGTCTATTCGCAGCCTGTCCCGGCCGGCACCTGGATCCACGCGGTCGGCGTCCGAGCCGCTGGCCAGCTGTCTTTGTATGTGAACGGCAGTCGGCAAGGCACCCCACTCGCCGCCAGTTTCCCGCTGGACTACTCCCGGGGACTGCCGGAGATCGGGGGCAACTTCCTCACCACCGCCGATAATTTTGCCGGCAGCATAGATGACCTGAGGATTTACAACCGAGCCCTGAATTCCAACGAAGTCGCGCAATTGTTTCAGTTGGAATCGTCACCAACCTTCCCGGCACTCACGAATCAGCCACAAAGCCAAGCCGTCGCGGTCGGCAGCAATGTCACCTTCAACGCTTCTGCAGTCGGCGCGGCACCCTTGACCTATCAGTGGTATTTCAACGGCACACCGCTACCGGGGGCGACCACCTCCGTCCTCACCGTCCCCGGCGTGACCATCAGCAACGTCGGCAACTACACCTTTACCGCCACCAATGTTTACGGTTCCGCTACCAGTTCGGTGGCCCGGCTCACGCTGGGTGGTCAGGGGGCGCCCATCCCACTTTTCCTCACCGCCTCCGACACCAACAACTTCACCAAGCTTGGTGGCGGTGCGATGCCATGGACCCTCACGCCCTCCAACACGCTCGCCGTCGTGCCGGGCACGGGAAGCATCGCCAGCACGCAGAGCTTCGGCGATTTCATCCTGCACGCGGAGTTCCTGCTGCCGCCCACCGGCAACGGCAACTGCGGCATTTACCTGCAAGGCCGCTACGAGGTGCAAATCTATAACTCCTTTGGCAAGTCCGTAACGGACAGCAACGACTGCGGCGCGATCTGGGGCCAAATCCCGCCGTCCACCAACGCCTGCCTACCCGCCGGTCAGTGGCAGACCTACGACATCACCTTCCACCAGCCGCAGTGGAACGGGAACACGAAGTTCGCCCCCGCCCGTGCGACCGTGGTGCTCAACGGCGTGACGGTGCAGCAAAACGTGCCCATCATCAGCCGCACCACCGGCGGCGGCGTGGAAAGTCCCACGCCCGGCCCCGTGGTGCTGCAGGACAACGGCACCGCCGTGCAGTTCCGCAACGTCACCATCATCCCGCTGGACACGCCGCCGGAGTTTGTGTGGGCGCAACGCGCGGGCAGCACCAACGCTGCGGGCAACAACAACGATTTCGGCAAAGGCGTTAAGGTGGATGCGAACGGAAACGTGTATGTCACCGGGAATTTCTCGGGCACCGCCGACTTCGGCGGGACGAACGTCACCGCTGCTGGCGGCGTGGATTTCTTCCTCGCGAAATATGATGCCAACGGAACCCTGCTCTGGGTCTTCAAGGGCGGTGGCGCCGGCTTCGATGAAGGGCTGGACATTGCGCTGGATTCTGCGGGCAACCCGGTGGTGACAGGCATCTTCACCGGTCCCGCCACATTTGGCACGAACGTGCTCGCCGGGTTTGGCGGTCAGGACATTTTCCTCGCCCGCTTCACGGCGGACGGCCAACTCGTTTGGATTCAGGCAATGGGTGGCCCGGCGCTCGACAACGGGCACGGCGTGGCCGTGGATGCCAACGGGGACATCTTCCTGACCGGAGCCTTCAACCAGACGGCCACGTTCGGGGGGGGCACGCTGACCTCCGCCGGTGGCCAGGACTTCTTCGTGGCGAAGTTCAACTCCGCCGGCGTCGTGCAGTGGGCGACTGCTGGCGGCGGGGCGGCCAATGACGTCGGCTACAGCTGCGTGTCGGACGGAATCGGCGGCGTCTATGCCGCCGGCATCCTTGGCGCGACCGCACAATTCGACACCACGACCGTGCCGGTAACCGGTGGGAGCGATGCCTTTGTGGCCCGCTACGATGGCGCGGGCAACCTCCTCTGGGTGTCGGCCAGCGCCGGCACAGGAGCCGAGGCCGCCAATTACATCGCCACGGACCGCCTCGGTAACGTTTTCATAACCGGACGCTTCACTGGCAACGCCGCCTTCGGCACAAACACACTCAATAGTGTGGGCAGCGGGGATGTCTGCCTTGTGAAGCTGGACGCCAACGGCAACTTCCTCTGGGCTCGCCAGGCCGGCGGCCTCGGCGATGACAACAGCTTCGAAGGCAAGGTGGCGACGGATGCGGCGGGCAACGCCTATATCGTCGGTAGCATGCTGAACAGCGCAACTGTGAATGCAACGCTGTTGCCGGGACTGGGCTCGAACGACGTTTTCGTCGCGAAATTTGATCTATCCGGCAATTTCGTCTGGGCGAAGTCCGCTGGTGGCCCTGGCTATGACTACAGCCGCGGCTTGGATGTGGATGCACGGGGAAACATCGTGCTGGCCGGCACTTTCGCCGGCACGGGGCAATTCGGTCAGTTCAACCTCACCAGCGCGGGAGCTGGGGACATTTTCGTCGGAAAAATTGGCTTCACGCCTCCCGCAATCACCGCTCAACCGCTCGGTGGCAATGTGTTGGCAGGCCAGAACCTCACCCTCACCGTCGGCGTGACGAACGCCACGGGCGCGGTGACTTACCAGTGGCGCTTCAACGGCACAAACCTCGCTGGCGCGACGAATGCCACGCTTACACTAGCCAACGCGGGAACCAATGCAGCCGGCACCTACGATGTGCTCGTGACCCACGCCTTCGGTGCCGTCTACAGCGCGCCCGCCGTGATCTCGGTCATTCCGAGCGCAAATCCCCTGCCCTTCGTGCTCGCCAAGAACTTGGGAGGTAGCGGCAGCGGTTCCTTGAACTCGATGGCAAGAGATGCAAACGGAAATTATTACTTCGGTGGTTTGTTCCAGAACGCACTTGATCTCGGAACCACTAACTTGGTGAGCCTCGGCTCAACCGATGCGTTTGTGGCCAAAGCCGACGCCACCGGCACGGTGCTGTGGGCCGCCCAGTTTGGCGGCCCCGGTGCCGACAGCGTCAACGGAGTGGCCGTCGCGCCCAATGGAGACGTGCTGGCGGTCGGCCTATTCCGCAACGGAGCCATGTTTGGAACCAACGGACCGGTTGCCAGCCCCACCACCTTTCCATCAGCCTTCACCGTGCGACTCTCCCCTTCCGGCCAGTTGCTCTGGTTCCGCAGGGTTCTGAATCCCAGCGTCTCGGGTTCTCCCATGTCGCAAAACTCGGAAGTTGTCGTGGACGCAGCCGGCAATGCTTTCGTAACTGGCAAGGGAATTGACACCCTTTCGTTCGACGAAGGAGCAACTACGGTGACCCACTCCGTCGGCTGGGACTACGTGGTGAAATACGACACGAATGGCAACGTTACACTGGTCACCAACACCGGCGACGTAACTGGCGGACAATACATCCACGACGACAGCCAACTGGCGATGGATGCAGCGGGAAATTTGATTCTGGGCGGGGCCATCAACAGTGCGGGACATGTCTCCGTGGGTGGCGTCAACCTGCCCTTTCCGGTGAAAGGAAACTTGGATGCCTTCGTGGCCAAATTCACCAGCACTGGCTCCGCGATTTGGGTGCGCAGCATCAGCGGTCCCGGCCAAGAATATGTGAGCCATGTTGCCGCCAGCCCCGATGGAAGCACGTATGTGCTCGGGGCCTTCGACGCGGCTTCCGATTTTGGCAACGGAGTGGTGCTGACGCCTGACCCAAGCCTGCTGGCGACGGGATTTTTGCTGAAGCTCGCCACTAATGGAGCCGTGGAATGGTCATGCACCGTGGGTTCGGGAAAGTTCACTCCTTTTGGAGCGCTGGCGGTGGATCGGTTCGGGAACGTTTATGTCGGCACGGTGTTCTCTGGCACCAACACCCTAGGTATCCCCAATGCCGTGAGCGTCGGGGGCGACGATGCGATGATTGCCAAGTTCGACCCACAGGGGCGGCTCGTTTGGGCACAGAGCTTTGGCGCTGCGGGGGGCGATTACATCAATGGGTTGGCATTAGATCCGAGCCAAAACATCTACTTCGGCGGAAGTTTCGGCGGAATTCCCGGAGTGATGGGATCTGGACAAATCTCGCTGGCGCAGATGTCTGCTGTTGCGCCGATCATCCTCGCTTCGCCATTGTCGCAGACGATCGCAGTCAACCGACCCGTCACTTTCTCAGCCAACGCGGCCGGTTCGGGAGTGATCAGTTACCAATGGCAATTCAACGGGGCCGACATTCCCGGGGCAACCAACTCGAGCTACCTGATCCCCACCGTCGTCCCTGGTAGCGGCGGCAACTATGGCGTGCTGATCGGTGACGCGTTTGGCATCACGAACACCGCGCCTGCCTATCTCACCGTGGACACCAGCGGCGTGCCGTTCATCCTTACGCCGCCACAGACGCAGACAGCGCAACAGGGAACGGCGGTGACGTTGACGGTGGGCGCGGTGGGGGCACAGCCCTTGAGCTACCAGTGGCGCTTCAACGGCACGAACCTCCCCGGCCAAATCTACAGCTTCCTCCCGCTCGGCGGCGTCACGACGAATGCGGCTGGCAGCTACACCGTGGTGGTGACGAACACGTTCGGAGCCGTCACTAGCGCGCCCGCCGTGCTGTCGGTCATCCAAATCTTCGCCCCGGTCATCACAAATGCACCACAGAGCCAGGCCGTGCTGGCCGGCACGAACGTGACCTTCAGCGTGGCGTGCAGCGGCACTCCGCCGTTCAGCTACCAATGGGTATTCGCCGGCTTCGCCATTCCCGGCAATGACCAGCCTACCTTGACCATCACCAACGTCTCGCTGGCCGACGCAGGCAATTACTTCGTGCAGGTCTTCAATTCTGGCGGGCTGGCATCGAGTGCCACCGCCACGCTCACAGTGCAGGCTCCGCCGGCTTTTCTGACGGTGCCGCAGAATGCGGTCGTTCTACAGGGCGGCACGACACTTTTCACGGCGGAAGCAATCGCGTCCCCACCGCCTGGCTACCAGTGGTTTAGGAACGGCGTGCCGCTGACCAACTCTGTCAACTACGCCAACGTGACCCAGACCAACCTGCTCGTCTTCAACGCGCAGGCCGCGCAGGGCGGCACTTATACGGTCGTGGTCACAAATGCCGTCGGCAGTCTCACCAGCGCGCCGGTGACGCTCACCGTGTTGCTGGCACCCGTCATCACGATGCACCCGACCAACGTGACGCTGCTGCGCACCAATCCCACGGACATCCTGCCTGTCACGCTGACCGTGGCCGCGAGCGGAGCAGCTCCCCTGCTCTACCAGTGGCGGTTCAACGGCAGCGATCTGCCCGGCGAGACGAACACCACGTTGCTCCTCACCAACGTCACGCGGTTGGAGAACGGATTTTACTCGGCCGCCGTGACAAACATCGCCGGTGGCGCGGTCAGCAGCAATGCGCTGGTGCGCGTGCGCTTGCCGCAGCGGGTGGCCCCCCCCGTGTTCACGCCCGGCTCGCCGTTCCGGCTGCGCTTCGGCGACGCGGATGGCGGACTGGCTGGCCCCGTGGACCTGAGCAAGCTGGAGGTTCAAGCCACGACCAATCTGCTGCGCACCAATAGCGTGTGGGTGACGCTCACCAATGGTTTCAGCGTGGTGAACGGAATGCTCCAGTTCGACGATCCCTCGGTCACCAACCTCGTCCGACGCTACTACCGGGTCATCGAGAAGTGAGCGGACAATTCGCCGCTGGCCTAGCGCGAGCCCTTCACCGAAACTGACGCCGTGCCGAAGAAGCCCGTGTCCATGCCGTTGTCGCGCCCGCCGCTGGAGCGGATGCAGCGCATTCACCAGGCCTTGCACGCGGGCGGTTTCCCCAACGCCAACTTCCTCGCCGCCGAACTGGAGGTGACCACCAAGACCGTTTACCGCGACATCGATTTCATGCGAGACCGGCTCGGGTTGCCGATTGACTTCGACAAGCTGCACAACGGTTATTGCTACACCGAGGAAGTCAGCGCGTTCCCCACGTTTCAAATCACGGAAGGCGAACTCTTCGCGCTGATTGTCGCGGAAAAGGCGCTCCACCAGTATCGCGGCACGAGCTTCGAAAAGCCGCTGCTCTCGGCGATCCGGAAAATGGAGCAGGCGTTGCCGGACACCATCTCGCTGAACCTCGCCAACGTCGAGCAGACCATCTCGTTCCGCACGACGGCCGAGCCCGTGCTGAACCTAGGCATCTTCGACACGCTGGCCAAAGCAACCGCCGCGCGCCGGCAGTTGGAAATCACCTACCGCAAACCTGGTCAGGCCGCGCCGGAGCGACGCATCGTGGACCCGTATCACCTGGCGAACATCAACGGCGAATGGTTCCTGTTTGCGTTCGACCACGCGCGCAAGGACGTGCGGACGTTTGCGCCGGCCCGCATTCTGGCCGCGAAAGAAACCGGCAAGACCTTCCCGCGTCCGCAAAAGTTTTCGCTGGAGAAACGGCTGCGCGACAGCTTCGGCGTGCACTCGGCGGAGGGTGAATTTGCCGTGTGCATTCGCTTCGACGCCAGCATCGCCGACTACATCCGCGAGAAGCGCTGGCACGCCTCGCAACAACTCACAGATCTGCGGGATGGCAGACTGGAGCTGCGGATGAAACTGTCGAGTCTGGTCGAAGTCGAGCGCTGGGTGCTGGCGTGGGCGGGCCGCGCCGTGGCGGTCGAGCCGCAGGAGTTGGTTGCCGCCGTGCGAGAAGGAGCGCGCCAACTCGCGGCGCGCCACGAGGGAGCGCAACCGGGCCAAAGGTAATCAGCAAACGGAACACGCGTTTCAGACGCCCTTCCCGGCAGTTTACCTTTTACCTTTTGCCTTTCGTCTTCGTCTCTCATGCTGTGCCGACGCAATCTTGGCACCCATGAGCAAACCGCCTGAACCGAATCCGCACCAAGTCAGTCCGTGGAAGTTCGTGCTCGCCCTCGTCGTGGTGGTCGGCCTGGTCGCGTTGATCTCGCCGTTGCTCGCTCGCAAGTCAGCGAAGGATTACGCCACGCGCTACGATGCCCCGAAGGGCCTGGGCCACGCGGTGGTTGAGCCGAAACCAACCGAATCCTCCGCTTCGACCGCGAAGCAAAATCCGAACGACCTGTCGTGGACCAACGGCATGGTATGGATTCCCGGCGGCACGTTCCAGATGGGTTCCGAGGAAGGCCAGCCAGATGAAAAGCCCGTCCACGAGGTCACAGTGGATGGTTTCTGGATGGACAAATATGAGCTCACCAATGCCGAGTTCGAGAAGTTCATCAAGGCCACCGGCTACGTGACCATCGCCGAGCGCAAACCCAAACAGGAAGATTTCCCCGAGGCGCCGCCCGAGGCGCTCGTTCCGGGCTCGATCGTCTTCACCCCGCCGCCAGGCGACGTGCCGTTGCACAATCACATGGCATGGTGGCGTTACGTGCCCGGCGCGAACTGGCGGCATCCTGAGGGGCCGGACTCCACGATCGTGGGCCGCGAGAAGCACCCGGTGGTGCATGTGGCGTGGTTCGATGCCGTGGCCTACGCGAAGTGGGCCGGCAAGCGGCTGCCCACGGAGGCCGAGTGGGAATTCGCGGCGCGCGGCGGCAAGGAAAAACTCACTTACATCTGGGGCAACGAGAAAACCCCCGACGGCAAGTGGATGGCGAACTTCTGGCAGGGCAAGTTTCCCAATGGGAACACGCTTCAGGACGGCTTCAAATCACAGTCCCCTGTGGGAAGTTTCCCTCCCAATGACTACGGCCTCTACGACATGGCGGGGAACGTGTGGGAGTGGACGAGCGACTGGTATCTGCCCGACTACTATGCGAAGAGTCCCAAGGCCAATCCGCAAGGCCCGCAGGAGAGCTACGATCCGAACGAACCCGGTGTCTGGAAACGCATCACGCGCGGCGGCTCGTATCTCTGCACCGAGGCCTACTGCTGGGGCTACCGCCCCGCCATGCGCATGAAGACTTCGCCGGACACGGGCCTCAATCACACCGGCTTCCGTTGCGTGCGCAACGGCCCGCCGCCGCCCAAGTCGTAGGCGCTCCTCACCGGCGGAGGAGAAAGCGGCGCATCGCTTCACGCACGGAATCAAAGGCGATTTCCTCAAGCTTGATTTGCTCTGCCTTGCGCCAGCAAATCTCGCTCACCTCCGCAGCTTCTGCCCGCGCCGTCTTGGAATTCACGCGGACCACAAAAAAGAAATCCAGCACCTGATACGTCACACCGCGATAGTGATAGGTGTTGGGCAGCGAGCAAAAGTAGTCGAGGCCTTCCACTTCCATCGCCACCTCCTCGCGGATTTCACGTCGCAGCGCGTCCTCAGCGATCTCACCGGCATCCACAAATCCACCTGGCACCGTGAGCTTGTCGCGATGCGGATCCTTCGCGCGTCGCACCAACAAGAGCGTGTCATCCGGCGCGATGAGCAGCGCGCCAACGGCAATGGCGGGATTGAAGTAGAAGAGAAAACCACAGGCATCGCAATGGAACGGGGCACGCCCCACGTTCTGCGCGGGCTGGCCACACTGCGGGCAGTGACGAAACAAATCGACGGGCTTCATGCAGAGTTTCAGTAACCGCCCGCACCGATGGCCCCACTGCCACCTTGCGCCCCCTGTCCCGCCCGTTCCGCCGCTTCACGCCGTCGATACTCATCCAGCATCGCCGCCGTCGCCGTCGCGCCGCAGCGCGAGCCCCCGAGATCGCGCACCTTGATGAGCCCGTCCAGATCGCGCACGCCGCCGGCAGCCTTCACCTGCACCCTTGCAGACACACTCGCCCGCATCAGTGCGAGGTCGTGCTCCGTCGCGCCCTTGTAGTTGTAGGAGCCGTCGGGCTGCTTCACAAAGCCGTAGCCGGAACTCGTCTTCACCCAGTCTGCGCCGGCGCGTTCGCAGATTTGACAGAGCTGGCGCTTGAAATCATCGCTGCTCAAGCCCGCGCCGCCCTTGGTGAGGTAATCATTCTCGAAGATCACCTTTACCTTTGCACCGTGCGAATGAGCCTCGTCGCAAACGGCCTTCACATCCCGCTCCACAAAACCCCAGTCGCCCGAAAGCGCCTTACCCACGTTGATGACCATGTCGATCTCGGCCGCCCCATCACGACAAGCCAGCTCGGTCTCGTAACGTTTTGATTCCGTGGCGGCGTTGCCGTGTGGGAAGCCGATGACCGCGCCCACCAGCACACCCGAGCCTTGCAAGAGTTCCGCTGCGCGTTTCACGGCGTAGGGTTTGATGCACACCGAGGCGACCTGATACTTCGCCGCCAGCTTGCAGCCGTCCTCCAGCTCCTGATCCGTCATCGTTGGATGCAGCAGCGAGTGATCAATCATCTTCGCGAGTTCTTCGTAAGTGTATTTCATGCGAACCGGTGCCAAAACCTTTTCAGAATGCGACCACTCCTGCAACGCACGCCTCGTTCTTGTTAGCACACAGCCGGACTAGGAAAAACTCGGAGCACAGCGAGGGTAACGCGTGCTTGAGGGGTTCCAGCTTCGCATAGTCGCCTTGGCCCTTGAACTTGATCGTCACCACAAACTTGCGGCAGCGCTGCCGCCGCACCCAGTCGAGCGCGAGTTCCACGCTGCGCTCCGGCGCGGCGATCACGTCGCAGAGCAACCAGTTCACCGGCTGTTCCGGATCGAAGGTGAAGGCGTCGCCCTGATGAAAACTCAACCGCTCGTTCGCCATCAGATCGTCGCGCAAGGGCGAGCGATCCACCGCGATGACCCGTGCGCCGCGCTCCAGCGCCACATAGCTCCAGCTTCCCGGACACGCGCCGAGGTCCACGCACATTTCACCCACGCCGATGCGCAGCCCCAGCCGCCGCTCCGCCTCGACCAGTTTCGCAAAGGCCCGGCTGGGCGCGGCCTTGTCCACTGCCTCGGGCACCTCGCCCTTGACGAACGGCCACACGCACCGGCGCAGCTGCCACGGCATCGGCGCGGGTGCGATGGACAGAAAGCCCGCGTCCGGAGCCGTCAACAGCAACTGCACCAGCGTGGTGCATTCGTCGAAAGGTGTCTCCTCCGGCACCAGTGCCCGCAGCAGATGTCGCCGTTTCTTCCGGAGCAAATCCCGGCTGGCCTCCAGAATAAACTGCGCGCGGTTCACCCCGGCAGTGCCTTGACCATAATGCGGAGCAACGTGCAACCGCCACGGCTGGCCCTCCGGCACCCGAGCGCAGATGGCTTCAAACAATCGAATACCCCACTCCCGGATGGATACCGCCGTCAGCGCCACGGCTTCGGGCAGCATCTGCCGCGCGAACGCGAGCACGGGCGCACCGCATTCCCGCTGCAACACGAAATCAGTTTGCACCAGCCCATCGGCCATGCTCGCGTGGTGGCCACCCGGAAAAGCGCGTTGCAATTCCTCGAGCAGGAACGGCTCATCGCCCGATTCAGTAAGCAGAAGATGCATTGGGTTCGGAAGCGCGAACGCTTTCGTCCGCAAGGCTCGCAGTAAACGCCACGGCGGGGACCATTCGTGTGCCGCTCAGATTAATTCCAGTCCGCGCATTGTCCCGGTGCTGCTGGCAAACTTGGCGGTTTCGATGCCGAGGCGGTGCAGCATGGATACGTAAAGATTGGGCAGTGGGTAATTGCTCTGCGCATCGAATGCCAAATGCTGCCCGTGCTTGAAGCCACCGCCCGCCAACAGCATCGGCATGTTCTTCGTGTCGTGGCTCGACGCGTTGCCGAGGTTGGAGCCGTAAAGCACCATCGTGTTGGCCAGCAAATCCGCGCCCGCCTCCTTCGACGAGCGCAGTTTGCCGAGGAATCCGGCCAGCAACTTCATTTGCTCCAGCTCAATGACGCGGAGCTGGGCGAGCTTCTCCGGGTCCTTGCCGTGGTGCGACAGGTTGTGCCAGTCCTGCGTGATGCCGGGAATGGGCGGCACGCTGTTGTGACCGGAGATCATCACCGTGATGACGCGCGTGGAATCCGTCTGCAACGCGAGGTGCGCGAGGTCAAACATCAGCCGCGTGCGCGCGACGAAATCAGCGGCGTTCTGCACGTCGGTGGCCGGTGGGACGTTCACCGAAGGCTTAGGCTTCTGCGCCCATTCCTCGGCGAGTTTGAGCCGCTGTTCCACTTCGCGGACCGTCGTGAAATACTCGTCGAGTTTCTCGCGATCGCGCGCCGTCGCCCGCTGCTGGAGGCGTTTGGCGTCACCCGCCACGGTGTCCATGATGCTCTGGCCGTCCCGAAGGCGCTCCGTTTGTTGCGCCACTTCCTTGGCCGTGCCATTCACGAAGAGCTTCTTGAACACCTCACTCGGCCGGTAATCCGTGGGAACCTTCACGCCACTGCGGGAAACCGAGAGCCCGGTGCCGCCGTTGCCCGTGTTCAAGGCGAGACACCCAAAGCGCGTCGCGGGCGGGAGCTTTTCCAGAATGAATTGATCGAGCGAAATCGTGTTGCGAAAGCTGCTCGCCCCCGGATGCGGCGCGGCGCTGAGGAAGCTCGCCTCGCTCGAATGCCCGCCATCCACCTCCGGATGCGACACGCCGCTGAACACCGTAAAATCCCCGCGAATCTCCTGCAACGGCTCCAAATACGGGGTCAGTTCAAACTCCCGGCCCACCTGCTTCGGAAACAAATTCTCCGCGTGAATGCCCAGCGTGGTGCAGCACGCCACGAGCCGCCGCACCGGACCCGCGGCGGCGGCGCGCGCGTTGGGCCGCAACGATTCCAGCGCCGGCAGCGCCAGCGTGATGCCAGCAGCCCGGAGAAATGACCGACGGGAGTATGTATTGGTGTTCATGACGACCTGTCCGGACATGGAACGTTTTGCGCTGTGCGACGACGGGGAAGCTACCAAAGCCAAGGGAACAGTTGCGAAATAAAAACCTCGCTGCCTCCGCCAGCCATTTCGGGAGTGTTTTCCTGAACGCACCGTCTAACCTGCCGCTATGAGACCGCTGCTGGTTGTCGCTACTTTTCTTTCGCTCGCCTGCCAAATTCATTCCGCTGAACCAACCGCGAACTACGCCGCGCAGAAGGCGGAGGCGGAGAAGTTCGTTGCCGAGAAATCTTTCGCCAAGGCCAACGAGCTTTACCGCGCCGTAAACGTGACGAATCTCCCGCCCGCCGAGCAGCGCTGGGTGCTGTTCCGGCGGGCGGATACGCTGTGGCGCTCCGAGGCCAGCACGCAGCGCGCGGACAACACCAAGTTCAACCACGCCCGGCAGGAGCTGAACGCGCTCGTGCGCGATGTGCAGCGCGAAGAGGAGAAGGATCGCGTGTGGGTCGAGATTCAGGAGTCACTCGGAGACTCGCACTGGACGCCGCGCAACCAGCGCAACTGGGGCACGGCGTGGCAGCATTACGCGCAAGTGCTGGACTGGTGGGCCGGGCAGCGGGCGTCGGAGGAGTCGCGGACGCGTTACCTCAGCATCGTATGGCGCTCCGCCAAGCCGCCGCAGGCGGAGCCGTATTACCGCTACGGGAACTACGGCAACGTCGTCCCGCTGAACATTCTCGAGAACGTGCTGAAGATAGCCACCACGGAGAACGACAAGGCCCACGCGCATTATCTCCTCGCGGTGTCGTTCCAGTATCACGGCGGTGACTGGGATGCGCGCGCGCGGGTGCCGGAGCATTTCGAGGCGGCGCTCAAGCCCGGCAAAGGGACGGATTGGTATGATGACGCGCTGTATCACTACGCCGAATGGATGATGAACCAAGGCCGCGCCGTCCCGCTCAAGGACGGCAACTGGACGCAGGAGCAGGATTACGTGAAGGCGCTCGCGCTGTTCCGGCGGCTGGTTGCGGAGTTCAACAAGGGCGAGACGCGTTACTGGGAGCAGGCGCAGCAGCAAATTCGCAACATCACCCAAGTAAACCTCGGCGTGTCCGTCAGCCACGTCTTCCTGCCGGACTCGGAAGTCCAGTTCCACCTGAACTGGCGCAACTTGAAAACCATCGAGCTCACGCTCTATACGGCCAACCTCACGACCGACGTACCGGCCGGGCAACGCCTCGCCGCGCGTGGACGGCAAGCTGCGGCCCGGGGCCTACGTGCTGCACGCGCAGGGCGGCGGGCAGTCCGCGCGCGAACTGGTGCTGGTGACCGACGCCGCGCTGGTGCTCAAGGCGAGCGGCAAGCAGGCACTCGTCTTCGTCACCGACGCGCTTTCGGGCAAGCCGTTGCCCAAGGCAAAGGCCCGCATCTGGGAGCGCTGGCACGTCGCGAACAACCAATGGGAGTCCCGCGCGCAGGACAAGGTCACAGACAAGGACGGCCTCGCCGTCTTCGAGCTCACCCGCACGCCGAACTCGAACAACGAGCTGTTCGCCAGCGCCATCGCGGGCGACAAGCAGGCCTTCAGTCCTGGCAGCGCGTATTGGTATCGCGAGCCGCACGAGTCGTGGCGCATCTACGCGTTCACCGACCGCCCGGCTTATCGCCCGAAGGAGAAGGTCGAGTGGAAGGCGGTTGTTCGTCGCTACAACGGCTCGGTCTATTCCACGCCCGCGAACGAGACGATTGCTTACTCCATCACCGGCCCGGACGGCGCGAAGGTGAAGGAAGGCGACCTCAAGCTGAACGAGTTCGGAACCGGCTGGGCGTCGCTCGAACTCACGGAGCAGCAGCGCCTCGGCGAGTATCACGTGCAGTTCCGCGACAAGGCGAACAACCAGCACATCGGCAGCGCGACGCTTTTCCGGCTGGAGGAATACAAGCTGCCGGAGTTCAAGGTGGCCGTGCAGACGCCCGAGGAAGGCAGGCGCAAGAAGGCCTTCCGCACCGGCGACCGCGTGGAGGTAAACGTGCAGGCGGATTACTACTTCGGCGGGCCGGTGGCGAACGCGACGGTCGAGGTCATCGTGCATCAGAACCCGTATTACTTCGCGTGGAAGGAGCCGCGTGAGTTCGGTTGGTTCTACGAGGAGAACGAAGGCCGCTTCGGTCGTGGACGCTACTGGCGCGGGGGCGGGGGCGGGCAGATTTTGAAACGCGAGACCTTGAAGACCGATGCGACGGGCAAGGCGACGCTGGAGTTCGAGTCGCCAAAGGATTACGGGCAGGACTTCGAGTTCCGCATCGAGGCGCGCGTGGTGGATGCCAGTCGCCGCGAAATCACCGGCAGCGGCACCGTGCGCGTCACGCGCCAGCGCTACTACGTCCACGCCAAGCCGGAGCACAACCTCCACAAGCCCGGCGACAAGGCGACGGTGAACTTCCGCGCGCAGGACGCGAACGAGCAGCCCGCCGTCATCGCGGGCATCGTCAAGGTCACGCGCGAGTATTGGGAGGAAATCTGGGTGAACCCCGCCGGCAAGGAAGTGAAGGGGCCGGAGCTGAAGGCGCTTCAGTCCGACGGGAAGTTTCCGCCCCCGCCGCAAGTGGGCCAGCGTCCGTGGCGGCTAAAATTCCGTGGCTACCACAGCGACGACATACTCACGCGCACGCTCAAGACCGACGCCGAGGGCAAGGTGGACTTGGTCTTCACGCCTGAGCGCGAGGGCTATTACAAAGTCACCTGGCTCACGGAAGACGCCTTTCCCAATCGCCCACCGCAGCCCATCCGCGCGGAGACGACGCTGTGGGTCGCGAACAACGTGACCGCCGAACTCGGCTACCGGCACGGCGGCGTGGAAATCATCGTGGACCGCGACACTTTCCGCAGCGGGCAGAAGGCTCCGGTCATGCTCGTGGCGAACAGCAACGACCGTTACGTGCTCTTCACGGTCGAGGCCGAGGAGCTTATCAGCCATCAGGTGGTGCATCTCACGGGCACGGTGAAGTTGGTCGAACTTCAACTCAGCGACGAGCATGTGCCGAACGTCTTCCTCAGCGCCGCGATGGTTGCGGACAAACAGGTTCACCTGGACACGAAGCAAGTCATCGTGCCGCCCACGAAGCATTTCCTCACCGTGGACGTAAAGCCCGACCGCGCCCAATACCAGCCGCGCGAGGAGGGAACGTTGCTCGTGACCGCGCGCGACCACGAGGGCAAGCCCGTCGCCGCCGAAGTGGCGGTGGGGCTGGTGGACGAGTCGGTCTATTACATCCAGAGCGACTACGCGGGCGACCCGCGGCAGTTCTACTTCGGCACGAAGCGCCAGCAGCGGACGCAGACGCAGAGCACGTTCAACCAGAAGTCCTACGCGAAGCTCGTGGAGTGGGAGGAGGACGGCGTAAAGATGGTGCTGGAGCAGAGCGACGCGCTCGAACGTGCCGACCGGCGGAAGAACTGGGCCTTCGAGGGAGAGAGCGACAAAGGGGATTTGCAGGAACTGCGAAAGTCCGGCATGGCGCGGGAGGAACAGGCGGCCTTCGGTGGCGGCGCGAATGCGAACCGGATGCGGGGGTTGGCCATGCCGATGAGTGCGCCGGTCGGAGCCGTCGCGATGGATGCGGTGGCACTCGCTGCTGCCCCGGCACCAATGCCGAAGGTAATGCTTCGCGACGAGAAGGCCAAGGGCGACAAGCAAGCTGCTGGCGAAGGCGACGAGGAACCAAACGTCGTCGTCCGCACCGACTTCCGCTCCACCATCACCTGGCTGCCGGATGTGAAGACCGGCGCAGACGGCACCGCGCGCGTGCCGGTGAAGTATCCCGACACGCTCACCGGCTGGAAGGCCACCGCCCGCGCGGTCGGCAGCGGCGCGCAGTTCGGCATCGCGAACACCACCACGCGCACGAAGCAGCCGCTCATCGTGCGACTGCAGGCCCCGCGCTTCTTCGTCGTCGGCGATGAAGTTGTCTTGAGTGCGGTGGTGAACAATAACACCGACCAACCGCTCGACGTGAAAGTTTCGCTTGAAGCCGGTGGCTCCGGGCTGACTTTTCTACCTCCCTCGCCCGCATCGGGGGAGAGGGCCGGGGTAAGGGGGCGCGACGTGGTCTTGAAGGTTCCGCCCAACTCCGAAGGACGCGCCGACTGGAAGGCCCGCGTCGTGACGCCCGGCGAAGTTTGGCTCAAGACCACAGCCGTCGGCGGCAAGTTCAGCGACGCAATGGAGAAGACCTATCCCGTCCACGAGCACGGCATCGAGCGCTTCCTCACCAAGGCCGGCAAGGTGCGCGGCTCTGACATCACCGTGCGGCTCGACATCCCCGCCGCGCGCAAGAAGGACACCACCACGCTCGTCGTGCAGGTCGCGCCCAGCCTCGCGGTCACGATGCTCGACGCCCTGCCCTACCTGATTGATTACCCCTACGGCTGCACTGAGCAGACCATGAGCCGCTTTCTGCCGTCGGTGGTCACGGCGAGGACGTTGAAAGACCTGGGCCTTCAGCCCGAGGACGTGATGAGCCGCGTATTCGGCGGCATTGAAGCTCGTGCTGGTGGTGCCGCCCCGCCGAACCTTGGCGTGAAGAAAGACCTGTCCAAGCTGAACGAAATGACCGACGCCGGCTTGAAGCGCCTCTACGACTTCCAGCACGGCGACGGCGGCTGGGGCTGGTGGAAGGAAGGTCAGAGCGACCGTTGGATGACCGCCTACGTCGTGTGGGGCCTCACGCTCGCGAAGCAATCCGGCGTGGCGCTGAAAGCCAACGTGCTGGAGCGCGCCGCGGCGTTCCTCGACAAGACACTCGTCGAGGAAGAACTGAACCACGACATGCAGGCCTTCATGCTGCACGCGCTCGCTGAGCAACGCGCGGACGCGAAGCAGGCCGGACTTTCCCAATTCCAGACCAAAGCGTGGGACAACCTGTGGAAAAACCGTGAGGTCCTGAACGCTTACACTCGCGCCCTCCTCGCGCTCGCCGCGCACCACTTCGGCAAGGCGGCGGAGGCCAAGACGCTCATCGCGAACCTGGAGAACGGCGTGAAGCGCGACGAGCGGCCCGACGCCAGCGTGCTCATCGACGGCCAGTTGCCCGCGAACGCCGGCGTGATGGGCACCGCGCATTGGGGCGAGGACGGCATTTACTGGCGCTGGTCCGACGGCGGCGTGGAGGCGACGGCCTTCGCCCTCCGCGCGTTGCTGGCGATTGACCCGCAGAACAAGCTCATCGAGCCCGTCACCAACTGGCTGCTCAAGGGCCGGCGCGGCGCGCAGTGGAGCAACACCAGCGACACCGCCATCACCGTGCTCGCGCTCAACGACTACTTGCGCGTGACCAAGGAACTGTCACCCGAGTTGGAATACGAGGTGACCGTGAACGGCACGAGCATCGCCAAGCGCAAGGTCAGCGGCGCGGAGGTCTTCGCTGCGCCCAGCCGCTTCGCCGTTGACACCAAGCTCATCAAGGACGGCGCGAACGACATCCGCATCCGGCGCAAGGGCGAGGGGCCGGTTTACTTCGCCGCCGAAGCCAAGTTCTTCAGTCTGGAAGAGCCCATCCCTCCGAGCGGCAACGAGATTTTCGTGAAGCGCGAATACTTCAAGCTGGTGGGCCGCCCCACCCTGCTCAAGGGCCTGCTCTACGACAAGGTGCCGCTGCTCGATGGCGAGTCCGTGAAGAGCGGCGAGCGCATCGAGACCGTCCTGACCATCGAGGCGAAAAATAACTACGAGTATTTGCTCTTCGAGGACCTGAAGCCCGCCGGCTTCGAGGCCGTGGCCGTCCGCAGCGGTGAATCGCTGTATGCGCGTGAGCTGAAGAGCGGCGCGGTGGAGCGGAAGTTTGGGGAAGTCGGGAAGCCTGCGCCGGCGCCCGCGCCCGCGAAGAGTCCAAAGTCCAAGGGTCCGAAGTCCAAAGTCGGGGCGGCGGTGCCAGCGGTCGCTGCGGAGGTGGCGGTAGCCGAGCCAGCCATCGCGATTGCCCCCGGAGCGCCGGCCGCTCGTCTGGCCGCTGCGCGCCCTGTTGGCATCGCCCTGCCCCGGCCCATCGGCATCGGTGAGCCCGACTTCACCGGCCGCGATCGTTGGGTCTATCAGGAGCTGCGCGACCGCAAGGTGGCCCTCTTCCTCGACAAGCTCCCCGAAGGCGTCTGGCAGCTCCGCTACGAGATGCGTGCGGAAGTCCCCGGCGTTTTCCACGCGCTGCCAGTGTTGGGCCACGCGATGTATGTCCCCGAAATCCGCTGCAACGGCGCGGAGTTGCGCGTGACGGTCGGGGATGCGAAGTGATGCGATGGAGTCGGTTGCGAATTTCAGCTTGCACGACGGCGAATTGAATCCGACAACAGCGGCGCGCTACGCACTTATGAAAATTCCAGCCATTGCCTTTGCCATGCTTCTGAGCCTCTCCCTCGCCTCGGCAGCCGACTCACACAACACGCTGACCGAAGCGGAGAAAAAGGACGGCTGGAAGTTGCTCTTCGATGGCAAGACGTTCACCGGCTGGCGCGGCTATCGACAGAAGGCGATGCCTGCGGCGGGCTGGGAAATTCAAGACGGCACGCTCAAGACGGTCGCCAAAGTCAAAGGGAGCGAAATCATCACGGAGCAGAAATTCGGCGACTTCGACCTCGTCTGGGAATGGCGTATCGCGCCCGCTGGCAACAACGGCATCAAGTATTGCGTGCTTGAGGAGCGCCCGAAGGCCCCCGGCCACGAGTATCAGATGCTGGACGACGACGGGCATCCCGACGGCAAGATCGGTCCGCACCGTCAGACGGCCTCGTTCTACGACGTGCTGCCGCCGGCGAAGGACAAGAAGCTCAAGCCCGTCGGCGAATGGAATCTCTCGCGCATCCTCGTGCAGGGCAACCACTGCGAGCACTGGCTCAACGGGGCCAAGGTGCTTTCGTTCGATCTCGGCAGTGACGAGGTGAAGGCCGGCCTGGCGAAGAGCAAGTTCAAAAACATCCCGGACTTCGGCACCAAGGTAGAAGGGCACATCATGCTCACCTACCACAACGACGAGTGCTGGTTTCGCAACCTCAAGGTGCGGGTGCCGAAGAATTGAGCGCGTCTCACGACACGCATCGCAGGGTATTGGCAGCCGTCCGAAGTCATCGCTCACCCAAGAACGAAGCGGCGTGGTTTGCGTTTCACGCTTTCGCTTACGGCTCGCCTCCGCTTCACTTCCGCGCATGAAAATCGTAGTGCTTGATGGTTACACGCTGAACCCCGGTGATCTGAGCTGGGCGGATTTGCAGGCGCTCGCACCCTGCACGGTGCATGACCGCACGCCGCCGGGCGAGGTGGCGGCGCGCTGTGCCGACGCGGAGATCGTCATCACCAACAAGGCGCTGCTGCCGCGCGAGGTGATTGCAACCCTGCCGAAATTGAAGTTCATCAGCGTGACGGCCACCGGCCACAACATCGTGGACACGGCGGCCGCGAAGGAACGCGGCGTGCCAGTGAGCAATGTGCCGCTCTACGGGACGCGCGCAGTGGCACAGTTCACCATCGCGTTACTGCTGGAGCTTTGCCATCACGTCGGCGCGCACGCGGCGTCGGTGCGCGCGGGCGACTGGGTGAAGTCCGCGGACTGGTGCTACGCGCGCACGCCGTTGCTCGAACTGGACGGGCTGACTTTTGGCGTCGCCGGCTGGGGACGCATCGGCCAAGCGACGGCGGAAATCGCGCGGGCACTGGGGATGAAGATCATTGCCGCGAGCCGCACGCCCAAGCCGCCGAAGGATGGCGTCGAATTTGTGGACCTGGACACGCTGTTCCGGCGCGCGGACGTGGTGAGCTTGCACTGCCCGTTGACGCCGGAGACGAAAGGATTGGTGAACGCGGCGCGGCTGGCGCTGATGAAACCGTCGGCGTTCCTGTTGAACACGAGCCGCGGGCCGCTGCTGGATGAGACGGCGGTGGCAGAAGCGTTGAACAACGGCCGTCTGGCCGGCGCGGGTCTGGACGTGCTATCCACGGAGCCACCGAAGGCGGAGAATCCACTGCTAGCAGCGAAAAACTGCCTCATCACTCCGCATCAGGCGTGGGCGGCCAAGGCCGCCCGCGCGCGACTGATGGAGACTACCGTCGCAAACGTGAAGGCATTCCTCGCCGGCTCGCCGCAGAATGTGGTGAACAGTTAGCGCCGTATTTTCCCCACCCGGTGGACACGCCACCAAGGGTCGCAGTGAAAAAGCCAAAGAAAACAATCGCCTTCCCGCGAAGGACTTGGCAGATAAACCCCTCCACGCGCGTCGTGGAGTCGGAAAAAAAGTATTCGCGAGCTCGCGTGAAGCGGACAACCGCCCGCCAGCCAGCCTCCGACGAGTGATCAAAGCATGAAGAAGACGGCAACGAAATCGACCGCCCAGCCCAAGCTCCGGTTGGGCCTGCCCAAGGGCAGCCTGCAGGACGCCACCATCGAGAAGATGGCCAAGGCGGGCTTCAACGTGCAGGTGAGCAGCCGCAGTTACGTGCCCTACGTGGACGACGAGGAGTTGGAAATCCGATTGATCCGCGCGCAGGAAATCAGCCGCTACGTAGAGCATGGCTACCTCGATGCCGGCATCACCGGGCACGACTGGATCGTGGAAAACGGTTCCAAGGTGCAAGAGGTCGGCGAATTTATTTTCAGCAAGATTTCTCGCCAGCCCACGCGCTGGGTGCTCGCCGTGCCCGAGGAGTCATCGATCAAGTCGGTGAAGGATTTGCAGGGCAAACGCATCGCCACCGAGGTGGTGAATCTCACCAACCGCTGGCTGAAGAAGAATGGCGTGAAAGCCGAGGTTGAATTTTCGTGGGGTGCGACCGAGGTGAAGGCCCACGAGCTCGTGGACGCCATCGTCGAAGTCACCGAGACCGGCTCCTCGTTGCGTGCGAACAAGCTGCGCATCGTCGAAACCCTGCTGACCTCCACCCCGCGCCTCATTGCCAACCACGACTCGTGGAAGAACAGTTGGAAGCGCAAGAAGATCGAAACGCTTTCTCTGTTGCTCCGAGGTGCGCTGGAAGCCGAATCGAAAGTTGGACTCAAGATGAACGTCCCGCGCGCCGGCTTGGCCAAACTGCTTGAGGAACTCCCAGCCCTGCGCAATCCGACGATCTCCCAGCTCAGTCATCCGGAGTGGGTGGCGGTCGAAACCATCATCGACGAAAAGATCGTCCGCGAGATCATTCCGCTGCTCAAAGCGGCTGGCGCGGAAGGAATCATTGAATATCCCCTGAACAAAGTAGTATATTGAAACACGTTTCGCCGAAAGGCGGTTGCAGCACAACCGTTTGAGGCACCGCAACGAGCAAACTAACGATATGGGTTCACTGAAAAAGCGCCGCAAGGCAAAGATCAACAAACACAAGCGCCGGAAAAAGCTTCGGCTCAACCGTCACAAGAAGCGCACTTGGCAGAAGTAGGCGTTTCACGCTTGTCTTTCGCTTCGGACGGCACAGCTCTGCCACAGCGGGGCTGTGCCGTTGTTCTTGTTCGACCTCGTTCCACACCATCATGCGACCGATTGTATTGCCAACCCTAGTCGCGCTTGCCGCGCTGGGAACCTTGTTCGGTTGCGCCTCCGGTAAACGGGCGCAGGTTTCTGCGACGTCGGCTGCCAAGGCAACCGAAGCGCCACTCTCCAAGGACGAGACCGAAAAGCGCATCGAAGCGCTCGCGCGCTTTGCGGCCGGCGTCAGCGAGGAGCTGCGCGATCAGCCGGATCAAGCGGTCGAGCAGTTTTACAAATCCGTCCTCGCTGATCCCTCCAACGAGCCGCTAGTCATCGACGTCGCCCGTCGGCTGATTCGCAAGAAAGAAACCGAGAAGGCCATCGACATTCTGAGCCGGTGCGCGGCGCAGCCCGGCAGCAGCGGCATGGTGGATGCCCTGCTGGGCATCGCGCACTTGCAGACTGGCAAATCCGACCTGGCTGTCGCTGCCAGTCGGCGCGCCATCGCCAAAATGCCCAAATCTTTTTTGGGCTACCAGAATCTCGCCACCATCTATCTCCAGACCAAACGTCCGAAAGAAGCGCTGGCCACGCTCAACGAAGCCGCAGCGCTGCCGCCGCCCGATGCCGCATTCCTGATCGATCTCGGCGAGGCCTACCGCAATTACCTCGCATCCAACCCGCGCGACCTTGAAACCATCAAGCCCAAGGTCACGGCCGTTCTGGAAGCCGCCGCCAAACTCGAACCGCGCGCCCAAAACCTCGTCATTCGCCTGGCTGAGTTGTGGAGCTTCACTGGCGAATACAAGCGCGCCGCCGAAATTTACACCCGCATGCTTGGCCGGCTGCCGAACAACGCCCTGCTACGTGGACGGTTGCTGGATCTCTTCCTGCGCGCCAATGACATGAAGGCCGCGCAAACCCAGCTCGACTCGCTGGTGCGCGAACAACCCACCGATCCTCGCTGGCACGCCATCCGTGGTGAGCTGGCCGCCGAGCAAAAAGAGTGGGACAAGGCGATCGAGTGCTTTGAAAAAGCCATCCAGCTTGGCAGCGGTAATCCCGAAATTGTCGAGCCCTCCTACTTCGGCCTCATCGGCGTGCATTTGAACCGCGACCGGCCTGCGGAAGCGCTGAAGGCCATTGAACGGGCGCGCACCAAGCTCAAGCTCAGTTTTGGCATCGAGCTCTACACCGCCCTGGCCTACAGCCGGGCCAAGGATTACGCCGCCAGCATCAAGCACTTCACCGCCGCCGAGCTCCTCGCCAAGCGCGACGATCCCGAGCGGCTCACCGCCCTGTTCTACTTCCAAGTCGGCACGGCCTACGAACGCCACAAAGATTTCAAGCAGGCCGAGTCCTACTTCCGGCAGAGCTTGCAGATTGCCCCGGACTTCACCGAAGCCCTGAACTACCTCGGCTACATGTGGGCCGAGCGCGGTGAGAACCTTTCCGAAGCGCGCGCGATGATCGAGAAGGCGCTCAAGCTCGAGCCCGAAAACGCAGCCTTCCTCGACAGTATGGCCTGGGTGCTCTTCAAGCTGAACCAGCCCAAGCAGGCGCTCGAACACCAGCTCAAGGCTCTCAAGCTCCAGAAGGAACCCGACGCCACGCTACACGACCACCTCGGAGACATCTACCTTGCGCTCAAGCAGCCGGACAAGGCCCGGGAGCAATGGGAAAAGGCCCTGACCATCGAGCCGAGCGACACCATCCAGCAAAAGCTCAAGGGCAGGCAATAACCGGCATGGAGCGGCGCTTCTCCAAACACTACTCCCTGGCCGAAGCGCGCGAACTGCTCCCCCAGCTTCGGATCTGGCTGCCTCAGCTCCAGCGCCTCCGTCGGAGTCTCGCCTCCTACGAACAAAGCACGCAGGAGCGCTTGCAGGACGGGGAAAACTTCGGTGGCGGCAAAGTCCATCAATGGGTCCGCAACCTCGCCGCGTTCAAGGATCTCATCGAGGAATTCGACCGGCGGGAAATCCAGGTGAAAGACCTTGATCGTGGCCTCGTGGACTTCCCCGCCATGCACGGCGGACGCGAAGTTTTCCTCTGCTGGGAAATGGGCGAGGACGACATCAAGCACTGGCATGACATCGACAGCGGCTACGCCGGCCGCGAGGAACTGTGACCTCGCAAAGAGGCGCACAATCTGAGGTGACTGCCCGCCTCCGGCTCTCTACCTTTGCCCCATGCGTTCCGTGAAGGTCTCCCTCGGGGCCCGCAGTTACGAAATCAAGATCGCCAGCGGCGGGCTCGCCGGACTCGGCGGCGACTGCGCTGCACTCAAGCTGGGTCAGAAGTGCGCCGTCATCACGGATACCAACGTCAATTCACGCTACGCCAAACCCGCGCTGGCCAGCCTAAAACGCGCGGGCTTCGCTCCCGTCCTCATCACCGTTCCCGCCGGTGAAACGGCCAAGCGACTCAAACAAGCTGAATCCTGCTTCAACCAGCTCGCGGAACATCGGCTGGAGCGGAAATCCTTCATCGTCGCGCTCGGCGGCGGCGTCGTGGGCGATCTCGCCGGTTTCGTCGCCGCGAGCTATCTGCGCGGGATTCCCTTTGTGCAGGTGCCCACGACGCTGCTGGCGCAGGTGGACAGCTCGGTCGGCGGCAAGACCGGCGTCAACCTCGCCGCCGGCAAGAACCTCGTCGGCGCGTTTTACCAGCCGCGCCTCGTGCTCTGCGATCTCTCGACGTTCCGCACGCTGCCGGAGCGCGAGTTCCGCGCCGGCCTGGCTGAAGTCATCAAATACGGCATCATCTACGATGCGGAGCTCTTCGCGTTCCTCGAACGCGCGCTGCCGAAAATCCTTCGCCGGGACACCACGGCACTGGCCCACATCGTCGCCCGCTCCTGCGAGATCAAGGCCGACGTCGTGTCCCAGGACGAAACCGAAGGTGGGCTCCGGGCGATCCTCAATTACGGCCACACCATTGGCCACGCCATAGAGGCGATTACCGCTTACGGTCGCTATCTGCACGGGGAAGCAATTTCGATCGGGCAGGTCGCCGCATCGCATTTGTCGGCGGATTTGCTCGGTTTGCCCGCGTCGGAAGTGGCCCGCATCCGGGCCTTGTTCGTGGCCGCGGGTTTGCCGGTGAGCATCAAGTTGAACCCGACGCAGCGCGCCAAACTCCTCGCCGCAATGACCCTCGACAAGAAAGTCAGCGCCGGTGAAATCAAATTTGTGCTGGCCGAGCGGATTGGGAAAGTCGTTTGGGGCCAGAAAGTCCCGGCCCCCGCCGTCCATCGCGCCCTTGATTTGGTAAGCGGCTCAAACCCCGAACCCTGAATTCCGGTCTTGAGCGCTGTTTCCGAAACCATCGTCCGCGAATACTTCGAGCTCCACGGCTTCTTTGTCCGTCAGCAGCGCAAGTTCATCGCACCGTCCAAGCACGAGGATGACGAGATCGATTTCTACGCGCTCAACCCGCATTATACGCCGGGTGTTCCCCTGCCCTTCGTGCTCGGTTCGGCGGATCTCCCCGGCATCGCCCGCGCGCTGGTCGTCGTGAAAGGCTGGCACACGGAGACCTTCAGCCCGGGGCTGCTGGCGAATGCGCCGGAGATCTTCCGCTTTGTCGAACCCGCCGCCTTCGAGCAGACCGCGAAGACGTTCGGCGGCGACGGGCCGCTCACCAAACTGCTCGTCGTGCCCGCCTTGCCCACGGGCGAGGATGCCCGGGCGCAAAGCATCGAGCTACTGCGCGCGAAAGGGATCGATGCGGTGATTTCCTTCCCCACGCTGCTGGCTGACTTGATTGCGGAGATCGAGGTGAACCGCAATTACCAGAAGTCCGACCTCCTCCAAATCATCCGCATCCTCAAGAACTACGACTTCCTTCGCGAACCGCAATTGGAGCTGTTCAAACCCGGGCGCAAGAAACGTTGAGCCATGCGCCCGCTGCTCTTGCTTTGCGCCACCCTGCTGCTTATGCCTGCCCCATTTGCCCGCGCTGATGGGCAGCAGTCCGCCCCCAGGGCGGCGGACGATTTCATCCTCGTCATCCACGGTGGCGCGGGCGTCGTGCCCAAGGACGAGCTGACACCGGAGCAGGAAAAGGCCTCGCGGGCGACGCTGGATGCCGCCTTGCTCGCCGGGCATGCCGTGCTCGCCCGTGGCGGCCGAAGTCTGGACGCGGTCGTCGCTGCGATCAAAATTTTGGAGGACTCGCCGCTCTTCAACGCCGGCAAAGGCTCGGTGCTCACCGCTGACGGCATCGTCACCATGGACGCCTCTCTCATGGACGGCGCGACCCGCCAGGCCGGCGCGTGCGCGGATATCCGCCACGTCAAGAATCCCATCGAACTCGCCCGGCTGGTCATGGATAAAACCCCGCATGTGCTGCTCACGGGCGAAGGAGCGGAACGGCTGGCGAAGGAACACAGCCTCCCACTCATGCCGGCCGAATACTTCATCACCGAGCATCGGAAACTTCAGTTGCAGCGGGTGCAGGAACGCGAGAAGTCCCGCCCTGCCGACCCCAAGAAGGCGCAGCTCAATTCTCTCGACGCCATCGGCACCGTCGGCGCGGTCGCGTTGGACAAGCACGGTAACCTTGCCGCCGGCACCTCGACGGGTGGCATGGTGAACAAGCGCTTCGGCCGCGTGGGCGATTCGCCCGTCATCGGTGCCGGCACGTATGCGAACAACCTCACCTGCGCCGTCTCCGGCACCGGCCACGGCGAATTTTTCTTGCGCGGCGTGGTGGCCTACGACATCGCGGCGAAAATGGAATACCAAGGCGTGACGCTCACCAACGCCGCCACGGATGTGGTGATGCGTAAGCTCACCGAGGCCGGCGGCAAAGGCGGCGTCATCGCCCTCGACCGCCAGGGCAACGTCGCCATGCCCTTTAACACCGAGGGTATGTATCGCGGGGTCATTCGGCCGGATGGCAAGCCGTGGACGGCGATTCGGAAGGACTAACCTGCCCGGCTCATGGAGAGCATGCTTCCTCCCCGGCCCGCTTCCGCGACGGACTCCGCCTCGAATCCTGCGCAACGGAAGGTCTGGCTCTGGGGATTCAACCTCGTTCTCTTGATCGCCGCCGTCATGCTCTGGCCACAGTTGCACTGGCGCAAAATCAGCGACACCCCGGATGGCATCGTCTGGCAGCGGGGTCGCACCACGCACACGGATCGCAATCGCGACGGGCTCATCGACGAGGAAATCATCCGTCTGCCCAACGGTGATCTGCTCATCCGGCGCGACTCTGACTTGGACGGATGGTTTGACCTCCGTTACCTCGAACGGCGCGGTTTGCCGGTCAATTTGGAAACCATCCGGGAACCTGCGCCCAGACATTGAGCGGCGGCTCCCGACGGCGGCGCACTATTCCTTCTCCTGCCCGCTGTTCCAGTAGCGATACATCTCTTCCACGCTTGGCACCTTGAGCGGGCGCACGATGCGGAAGCCCAGAAACTGCGCATCCGTGAGATACCAGATGCTCTTGGGGAGCTGCGGGTCCTGCTGCTTCCAAGACTTGTCGGACCCACGCCGCGCGCTGCTGCGCAACTTGGCGATGCCGTCATCCCACGACCCGCCGCGCACGGCCTGCGGATAGGGCGAGGACTGCTTCAGCCAGGGATCCTGGGTGATGCCCTTGACCTTGTCGTAATTCGGCTCGTATTGGTCGATGACCCACTCGGCCACATTGCCGTGCATGTCATAAAGGCCCCACGGGTTGGGCTTTTTCTTCCCGACCTTCTGATACTTGAAATCACTGTTCGCCTCAAACCACGCATATTGCTTCGCATCCTTCGGGTCATCACCCCAGGAATAAGCGGTCGTGGTGCCCGCGCGGCAGGCATATTCCCATTCCGCCTCGGTGGGCAGGCGGTAGAAGTGACCGGTCTTGGCGGAAAGCCACTCGCAATACTTGTTGGCCGCGTGCTGCGTCATGCTGATGGCGGGATAGCCATCCTTGCCCATGCCGAACGACATTTCCACGTAAGGCTTGGTCGGGCGGGCCACGGCATCGGAGATTTTAGCCTTCGCCTCATCGGTCTTGATCTGGTCTTTGAAGCGCTTCTCCGCGTCGATATACATGAACAACTCAAACTCGTTCCACGTGATCTCATACTGGCCCATCCAGAAGGGGGAAATCTTCACCGGGTGCTGCGGCCCCTCATTGGCTTCCCGCCCCTTATCTCCCGCCGGGCTGCCCATGAGGAATTCGCCCGCCGGGATCGGCACGAGCGAGTAGCTGATCTCCGTGCCGGGCACGGTGTTCGTGTATGCCTTCATCTCAGCGGCCGATTTTTCCTTGTGCGTGGCCGTGATGAACTTGTGGATGTTCGCCACTGTCTCGTTCTCATTCGCGCCGGACACCGCCTCCTTCTTTTTTTGCTGGAGCACGATGCCATCAGGCCAGATCGCGCCCTGTTCCACCCACAGCTTGATCGCATCAATCTCTTCTTTCGTCAGCCGGTCCTTGGCTTTCGGCGGCATCACCTTCTCATCGTCCAAGGACAACGTCGTGGACGTGTAAACCGGACTCTTGGCCGGCTGGAAAGGCACCACGCCCACGCCGCTTTCACCGCCCTTGAACGTCAACTCGCGCGTCTCCATCCGCAATTCACCCTTTGCATGGCCTTCCTTGTGACACGCCACACAGTTGAACTCGAAGATCGGCTGGATGTCCTTGGCAAAATTGATCTTCCTCGCCACGCCCAGTTTCACGCCCGCGGGCCATTTCGCCCCAGCATCGATCCACTGGCCGAGCTTCTCCTGCAAAGCCTTGGGCAAGGCCCCCTCCTTCGGCGGCGGCATGACCCCATCGTCCTCCGGCTTGAGCGTCGTGGACGTGTAGAGCTTGCTCTCCTTCGACTTGCCGGGCACCAGCGCCGTGCCGTTGTCGCCGCCCTTGAGGGCATCAGCGAGGGTGTGCAACCGCAACCCGCCCTTCTTCTGCTCCTCCCCGTGGCACTTCGTGCAATGCACCTCCAAAATCGGCTGGATGTCCTTCACGAAATCCACCTGCGCACGCGCGGAAACCACGCCCGCCAGCAAGCTCAACGAAAATACAATCGAAGTTTTCATTAAAAAGTTCGTGTCCAACCTAGTGGCCGACCCGCCAATTGGAAAGTCAAACTTGGCCCGGCCTCACCCGCGCGTGTGGGCCACGCCGCCGAGCAGCCGGCTCCCTCTCCCTTTGCGCAGCAAGGGGAGAGGGTCGGGGTGAGGGGTTACGTGCGTCGGCGTGGGTGGCCGCTCCCCTCATCCGGCCTGCGATCACCTTCTCCCCTCGCTCCGCGCAGGGAGGAGGAAACCTCCGTCCCCCCTCGTGCCGTTCGAACGACTTTCACCCGTAGTTGGCCTCACAACTTTTTCACCTCCACCACGCAAAAGCCGAAGTCCAGCACTCCGGGCGTGGCCCGGTAGGCCGCCGGGATTTGAAAGACGGCTTGCCGGCGATCCTCGCCGCGTAGGAAATCCAGAACCCCGGCCGCGCTCATCACTTTGAGCAGCTTCCCCGTGCCGTCGAGCTTGCGACCAAGGGCGGTGGCCATTTCGCTCGTGCTCATCTTCCGGCCATCAGCGAGCAACTTGAGCACCTCCAACCGCAGGTCACTGCTCAGCGCAAAAAACACATCCGCAGGCTTGAGTCGGCGCGTGGCCACTGCGGGAGACGCGGCGGCATTGCGGGGGGAATCGCTCATAATATGAATCCTTTCATTAATTGAACCCAACCTCCGAGCTTGCGCCGCGCAGGTCTGCCCAGAACCCCGAGCAACCGAGTCGAAACCGGTTGAGGCAGACTCCCTTGCTCTCCGAGCGGAGTTTCCTTCAGCCAACTCCCGGTGTGCTCTGAGTGCCCAGTTGCAGCCATGCCAGTTCGCAGCTTGGATTTACGCCATCAATCGTAAAAAACAGCCTAAATTCATATGAAATCGGTGTTTTATTGTCTAAAAACAGGACAATTCTGTCTAGCATTAAGTCATCGCTAACTGAATACAGGACGGTTCTGTCTAGCATTAAGCCGTCGCTGCCTGATTACAGGACAAGTCTGGCTAGTGACAAGCCATCGGTGCCTGATTAGAGGACAGTTCTGTCTATTGATAAGTAGCTACTTGGTGATTACACGCCAAGTCCGTCTAGCAATAACTCATCGCTGGCTGTTCAGATGACAAGTCTGCCTGTTCACATCTATTCCATGGCTGTTTATTTGACATGCGTGTGTGCAGTCAATCTGTCGCTGGGTTGATTTTAGCAATGTGCGCCCATAAACTTAGCCCAATGGCCGATTTTACGCCTGTCATTGCCGTTTCTGACCTTGTGAAAGGCCAGGGACGCACTGTCGAGATCGCGGGGAAACGGATCGCCATCTTCAATGTGGATGACCAAATCTACGCGTTGGAAGACGATTGCCCGCACCGGGGTGGCCCCTTGGGGCCGGGTTGGGTCACTGCCGAGAAATGCACTGTGGCCTGTCCGCTTCATGGTTGGGAATTCGATTTGAAGACGGGTGCAGGCCTGACCGTGCCTGCCCGACCGGTGCGGACCTATCCGGTCAAGGTGGTGGAAGGTAAAATCGAAGTGGCGGTGTAAGAAAACATGGAGCGATGCGTTGTGCATCGGCGGGGAAGGAAGGTTGAAGGCCGCGCCCCACGCGATTTCATCCTGCCATTTCATCCAGATACAGCGTAGCGTCCCCGCATGAAGTCATCCTTTGAACTCGCGATGGAGCGGTTGAACAAGCAGGCCCCGTCCGTCAAACTCACCAGCGAACAGAAGGCCAAACTGGCCGAGCTCGAGGCGCTTTACAAATCGAAGATCGCTGACCGCGAGATCCTCGTAAAAGGCCAGCTCCAAAAAGCGGCAGAAAAAGGGGACGGCGAGGCTTACGAGCAACTGGAGAAGCAACTGGTGAGTGATCGCAAGACCTTGAATGCGGAGTTGGAGGAGAAAAAAGAGCTGGTGCGCCAAGGCAAGGCGTGAGGCTTTCCGAACTGGCCCTAACCGGCACCAATCCAGACTCACAACCTGGCTGGTTCGGGCCGAGCAGAGTTCAAAATGAGCCAGTCAATCCTTAGCGTTGCGTCATGTCCGCCAGTGAATCATCGAATTCGTTGCCCCTGAAGCTGGCCGCGATTCGCGCGAACAAGGCGTTGCTTTATCTGCTCGCCGGTGGGCTCGGCGGCGGGGCGGGCTCCGTGCTGGCGGAGTTCGCGCCGGGCAGCGGGCAGCGCGCCACGGCCCTGGCCCTCATGGTGACGATGGGCGTGTGGTCGGGGATCTCCGCCAGCGTGCTGGCCACGGCCCTGTTTGGCGCGGGGGAATGGTATCAACGCCGGGACGTGCGTCCGCGTAAGTGCGTGCCGGTCGTGCTTTTGGGCGCCCTCGGCGGATTTATTTCCGGGGCCACCGCTCAGGCAGCCTATTCGGTGCAAATCGGCAGCGAACTCTTCCACCACGTGGTCGTGCGGACCGTGTGTTGGGGCTTGATGGGCGCGCTGCTGGGCGCGCTGCTGTCCCGGCCGGTGCCGAACCTGGGATGGTGGCGCGGGTTGATCGCAGGCGCGATCGGGGGCGGATTGGGCGGAGTGGGTTTCCTGCTGGTGGGAGCGGTTTTACCCGACGCGCTGGGGCGGGCCGTGGGCCTGGGGACGCTTGGCCTCGCGCTGGGACTGGCGATGATCGTCGTGGAGAAGCTCTTCCGCGAAGCGAGTCTGGAAGTCATCTGGGCACCGAACGAGACGACGAGCTTTAATCTCGGCGCGCAGGCCGTGACCATCGGCGGCGGTGAGGATCATGTCTTTGTGCGCGGGCTGCCGCACCATTTCGCGAGCATCGTGTTCGCCAACGGGGTGATCGAATACGTCGAGACCACGAGTGGCAAACGCACCCCGTTGAAGGACGGCAGCCGGCTGGAAATCGGCAAGCTGAACCTGGTCATTCACGCGGCGAAATGAGCGCGCCGTCCCCTGACCCGCTGTCATCACGCAAAGGCCGCTGGCTGGCGGTGGCCTTCGCGCTCGGGTTGGCGGGCTTTACCTTCTTGTGCTGGCGCGAGGCGGGCCGGCCACCGGTGCAACCGGCCAGTGGGGGCACTTTCACCGGCCGGGATGTGGATGGTCGGCTGGTGTATGCGAATCTTTTTGAGTCGGAGCCCGGCGACCGCCGGACGCCGGGCTGGCAGGGCTGGCTGTATCGCGAAGGGCAAGGCCAGGCTGAGTGGTTCATCACCGAGACACGGAGGCATCCTTGGAAAGAGGCCTTTCACGGCCGGGAGCGCGAGCAGGACAACGGAAAGTCACCGCCGGAAACCACGATGGCATCCACCGCGAGCACCACGGAACTGCAAGTCACACTGCCCCGGCTCGCGTCCTGGGGCAGCGACACGGTGAACCTGACGCGGCAATGCGAGCACGTGAGCTTTCGTCGACTCGCTGGGATACGGTTGGGGCGCGTCGGCGGAACGCATGAGTATCGCGCGCAGTTTCCACGGTTGCCGGAGACGAATGCATTCAGCAGCGCGTTAAATCGGGCGATCATCGCGCAGTGCGAGGCCGGGGCCGCGGAGTTTAATAGTGAGGCCTTTGAGTTTTGGCGGTGGATGATCCGCGAGCGAGAGCTGATGGGCTTCAATCAATACGAGTTCACCGCGAACTGGCAGCTCCGGCTGCTGACGACCAACGTGGCCAGCTTCTGCGTGTGGAGCTATGACGCGACCGGCGGCAACGGCAACCACTCGCATTGGAGTGGCGAGAACTTCATTGCGACCGATGGAGGATTGCGGCGCTTGGAAATGGCGGAGTTGTTCCGCGAAGGCTCCGGCTGGGAGAACGAATTGCGCATCCGGTGCGTGCCCAAACTAAAAGCGATCACCGCGCCGCGCCCGGAGGCGGTGTTCGACAAAGACGTGGGCCTCGACGTCTTCACGCTGTCGCCCACTGGACTGCAAATCTACTTCAACCCCTACGCCATCGCCTCGGGTGCGGATGGAGAATTCGTCGTCCACTTCGATTATGCGGAACTCAAGGACCTGCTGCGCGGCGACGGCCCCGCCCAACTCCTGCCCCGCTGAAGAATTGGTGGGAATTGAATTGCGCTGCCGCGCGCTTTCGTCCGAACTCACACAGATTCTATGAGACTCGTTGCGTTCCTTTCGCTGGCTGGCGCCGTTGCGTTGCCCGCCCTCGCCGCGCCCGCCACTGCCAAGAAGGTGGATTACAATCGGGACATCCGCCCGCTGCTCTCGGACAACTGCTTCTTCTGCCATGGCCCAGACGAGAAACAGCGCAAGGCCAAGCTCCGGCTCGACGTGCGCGATGAGGCGATTGCGAAGAAAGCCTTCATCCCCGGCAAGCCCGACGCGAGCGAACTGGTGAAGCGCCTGTTCACGAAAGACGCGGATGACTTGATGCCGCCTGCGGACTCGCACAAGAAACTCACCGCCGCACAAAAGGAGCTGTTCAAGCGCTGGATCGCCGAGGGGGCGGAGTATCAGACCCATTGGGCCTACGTGCCGCCGGTGAAAGCCGCGATCCCCACGGGCCAGAACGGCGTGGATTTCCTGGTGCAGAAGCGGCTGAAGGAAGTCGGCTTGAAGCCCTCAGTCGAAGCCGACCGCCGCACACTGGCCCGCCGACTCTACTTCGACCTCATCGGCCTGCCGCCGAAGCCCGAGGAAGTGGACGCGTTCGTGAACGACAAGTCGCCGGATGCCTACACCAAACTCGTAGAGAAACTGCTCGCCTCGCCGCACTACGGCGAGCGCATGGCCATCGGCTGGCTGGACGTGGTGCGTTACGCGGACACGATCGGCTACCACTCGGACACGCCGCGCAACGTTTTTCCGTATCGCGACTACGTCATCAAATCGTTCAACGAAAACAAGCGCTTTGACCAGTTCACGCGCGAGCAACTGGCCGGGGATTTGTTTCCGAATCCTTCGCTGGAGACGCGTGTGGCCTCGGCCTTCAATCGTCTCATCCTCTCCACCGAGGAAGGCGGCGCGCAGGCGAAAGATTATGAGCAGCGTTACCTCACCGACCGCGTGCGCGCCGTCGGCACGGTTTGGCTCGGGCAGACGCTCGGCTGCTGCCAGTGCCACGACCACAAGTTTGATCCCAGCACACAGCGGGATTTTTACTCGTTGGGCGCGTTCTTCGCGGACATCAAGGAGCCCATCGTCGGCAGACGCGAGGACGGCATGATGGTTCCGAGTGAAGCGGACACGAAGGAACTCGCGCGGTTGGACGCAGACGTGACGCGGCTGCAAAAGGACTTCGACGCGCCGCAACCGCAGCTCGCCAGCGCGTTCGAGAAATGGCAGGACGCGGCCTTTGCCGCCGTGCAACACGAGGCGCAGTGGAAGCCGCTCAAGCCCGCAAAGGTCGCGTCGGCGAACAAGTCGAAGCTCGCCGTGCAAGCCGATCACTCCGTGCTCGCCAGCGGCAAAGCCCCGGACAAGGACACCTACACCGTCACCGTCACCAACGCGCTGACGAGCGTGACGGGCCTGCGCGTCGAGGCGTTGCCAGATGATTCGCTGCCAAGCAAAGGCCCGGGCCGGGCGGGCAACGGCAACTTTGTTTTGTCCGAGGTTGTCGCGTCCGTGAAGCGCAACACGGGCAAATCCGAATCAGTGAAGTTCGCCTCCGCGCACGCGACCTGCGAGCAGACTCAAGTTGCCGAGAAAAATCCTTACAAAGCGTGGACAGCGGCATCGGCGATTGACGGCGATGTGAAAGGTGCGGGCTGGGGGTGGGCGGTTTTGCCCGAGGTAGGCCGCGCGCAGAACCTCGTGCTCGAACTCGCCGAACCGCTCACGCTCGCCTTCGGCGAGGAGTTGAACATCGTGCTGAAACAAAACCACGACGCGAAGGAACATTTGCTCGGCAAGTTCCGCCTCGGCGCGACAACCGATGTGGATGCCTCGCGCACCGCGCTCCCGCCCGCCCCGCCGGCGGACATCGCGGCGATTTTGAAAGTGACCACGGACAAGCGCACAGCCGCGCAGAAGGACAAGCTGTTCGCGCACTTCAAGAGCCTTGCTCCCGAGTTGGCCAAATTGCGCGCGGAACTCGCCAGTGCGAAAAAAGCCAAGACAGATTACGAGGCAAAGGTTCCCAAGTGCCTCGTGTCAGAATCGAGCGCCGCGCCGCGCACCGTCCGCATTCTGCCGCGCGGCAACTGGATGGACGAGAGCGGCCCGACGATGCAGCCCGCGGTGCCAGCCTTCCTGCCCGTGTCCTTCAAGCGCGCCGCCAAGGCCGACGCGCCGCTCACGCGTGCGGATTTGGCCGAGTGGATTGTGGCGAAAGATAATCCACTCACCGCGCGTGTGTTCGCGAACCGACTTTGGAAACAGTTCTTCGGGACTGGCCTTTCCAAGGTGCTCGACGACATGGGCGCACAGGGCGAGCCGCCGGTGAACCCCGCGTTGCTGGACTGGCTCGCGTGTGAGTTCCGCGACAGCGGCTGGGATGTGAAGCACTTGGTTCGCACCATCGTGACGAGCGCGACGTATCGGCAGACTTCCGTGGCCACAAAAGAGCAGCAAGCACGTGACCCCTACAACCGCGAGCACGCCCGCCAGAGCCGGTGGCGTATCGAGGCCGAGATGGTCCGCGACAACGCGCTGACTGTCGCCGGCTTGCTGAACCCGAAGATCGGTGGCCCGAGTGTGAAGCCCTACCAGCCCGACGGCTATTGGGAGAACTTGAACTTCCCCGTCCGCAGCTACGACGCGAGCAAGGGCGAGGATCAGTTCCGGCGCGGCCTCTACACGTGGTGGCAGCGCAGCTTTTTGCATCCCTCGATGCTCGCCTTCGACGCGCCCAGCCGCGAGGAATGCGCCGCCGAACGCACGCGCTCGAACATCCCGCAGCAGGCGCTCGTGCTGCTCAACGACCCGACCTACGTCGAGTCCGCCCGCGCCTTCGCCGCGCGCATCGTGAAGGAAGGCAGCGGCGACGCGACCGCGCGCATCACCTGGGCTTGGCGGCAAGCACTCGCCCGCGCCCCGCGCCCTGACGAACTCACCACCGCCCGCGCGCTCTTCGACAAACATCTCGCGCAATACAAGGCCGACACGAAAGCCGCCGAGTCGCTCCTGAAAGTCGGCCTCGCTCCGCTGCCTCCCGCCGCCGACCAAGCCGAACTCGCCGCGTGGACGAGCGTCGCGCGCGTTATCCTAAACCTTCACGAAACCATCACCCGCTCATAGTCATGGACCTGAACACCGAACTCCGCCAGTTCCGCCAGCAGCAACAGACCCGCCGCGTGTTTCTCGGTCGCACCGCACAGGGCGTCGGCACGTTCGCGCTGGCTTCGTTGCTGCACTCCTCGCTATTCGCCGCCACGAAGAAGCCCGCCGCGAAGGACAAGTGGCTTGGCGTCGTGAACCCGCTGCACTTCCCGGCGAAGGCCAAGCGCGTCATCTGGCTGACGATGGCCGGCGGGCCGTCGCATTTGGAGACGTGGGACTACAAGCCCAAGCTCGCCAAGATGCACGGCGAGCCGATGCCCGAGTCGTTCACCAAGGGGAAACAAATCGCGCAGTTGCAGGGAGCAAAGTTGAATTGCTTTGGCCCGCAGCTCGGGTTCAAGAAGTTCGGCCAGAACGGCCAGGAGTTTTGCGAATTGTTCGAGCAGATGGGCATCGTTGCGGACGAGATGTGCCTGATTCGTTCGATGACCACCGAGGCCATCAACCACGACCCCGCGCACATGTTCATGAACACCGGTTCGCAAATCGCCGGCCGCCCCAGCGCGGGTGCGTGGGTCACTTACGGCCTTGGCACGGAAGCCGATGATTTGCCCGGCTTCGTCGTGCTCACCTCGCTCGGCAAGGGTGGGCAGAACCAGCCCATCGCCGCGCGCCAGTGGTCGGCGGGATTTTTGCCCAGCCGCTTCCAAGGCGTGCAACTCCGCAGCAAGGGTGACGCCGTGATGTATCTCGGCACGCCCCCCGGCGTCACGCGCGATCAGCAAGGCGACGTGGTGCAAGCCGTCAATTCGCTCAACAAAAAATACGATGCCGTGGTGGATGACCCCGAAATTGCCACACGCATCGCGCAGTATGAAATGGCCTTCCAGATGCAGGCCAGCGTGCCCGAGCTGATGGATACCTCGAAGGAACCTCAATCCGTCATGGACCTCTACGGCTGCAAGCCCGGTGACGGTTCGTTCGCTTCGAACTGCTTGCTCGCCCGCCGCCTCGCCGAACGTGGCACGCGCTTCATCCAGCTTTACCACAAGGACTGGGACCACCACGGCGGCGTGAAAGACGGCGTAACACTCAAGGCCGCCGAGATTGACCGCGCTTGCATGGCCCTCATCACCGACCTCAAGCAACGCGGGATGCTAAAGGACACGATCATCGTTTGGGCCGGTGAGTTCGGCCGCACGCCGATGAGCCAGGGCGGCAGTGGTCGCGACCACCACAACGCCGGCTTCACCATCTGGCTCGCGGGTGGCGGCATCAAAGGCGGCATCAGCTACGGCGCGACCGACGAACTCGGCTACTCCGCCGTCGAAAACATCGTCAACGTCCACGACCTCCACGCGACGATTCTCAAGCTCCTCGGCATCGACCACGGACGCCTCTCAGTGAAGTTCCAGGGCCTCGACGTGAAACTCTCCGGCGTAGAAGGCGCGAAGCCTATACAGGGAATCTTGGCGTAAAAAATCGTTCTCAATGGGACCCGTGACCAAACGGCTGATATCCGTCGCCTTAAAGTTTGTCTCCAAGCTGCCGTCTCCACACTCCTCTTGCTTGACCCAGCATTGTTCGTCGAGAAGCAAGTCTCGCTCTTCCACCCGACCGACTCGAACACGTTGACCTCACTGTTTTGAACCTGCGCTACAATACCGGACTAAGCGCAGGCTCGGTGCAATAACCAGGTTCGCCAGCGCCCACTCGCTTTACGCTCCGCTTTCCGCCAGTTCAGTCAACTCGTTGACGGAGGTTGACCAATCAAGTCCACCTCAGAATGCGTAGTTCAAGCCCGTGTTGACGCTGAGGATGCCGTCGAGCTGGAGGTTGGCGGTCTTGCCCTGCACGGAGGAACGGGAGTTGCCGGCGTATTGGTAGGCGAAGCCAATTTCCCAGCTCCACTGCTGGCTCAGGGCCACGTAGAGATTCGCGCGGGCGATGGCACTGAAGAGCCAGTCGTCACTGGAGATGCGTCCGGAGCGGTTCGCGGTCACGACGCCGGGCACGACCACCGTTTCGCTGAAAGAGTAGGTGTTGTTGACGTAAACCACGCCAATCCCGCCGCCGAGCGTGAGGGACACGCGGTCATGCAGCGGGAACTCGATGAAGGGGCCGATGTTCATGCCGTAGAGCGAGCCATCTAGTTTATTGAGCAGCGTGCCGGTGGCCGGGACGGCGGCGGTGGCGCGATCGGCGGGCACGTCCGGAAGCAACGGGCCGGCAGCCGAGAAGCTGCCCGAATACGGAGCCAGCGGGGGCAGCACGATGCCGGGAGCGTATTTGTCCGTGGTGAGGTTGACCGGCCCCGCCAGAGCGCCGCTGTCGCGCTGGCCGATGTGCATGTATCCGAAGGTGGCGAGAATGCCGATGTTGGCGCGGCGTTTTTCGGAGAAGAGGAAACGTCCGAGCACCTCTTCGTAGGCCAGTTCGACGCCGGGCAGCATCTTGTCCCGGCTGCCGCGCGTCTGGCCGTCGCCGAGCGAGTTCACGGAGTGGAAGGCAAGCGAACTGGTGCCCGCAAACGGAGCGGCCGGGTCGGCAGCGGTGTATTGAGCATTGTTGTTGTAGCCCCAGTTCCACGTCTTGCCACCGGCGTTGCCGCTGATGTCACGGAAGACAAAGCCGTCGTCGTAAGACCGGTTCAATCCCGGCAAGAGCGCGCCTGTGCTGTTTGGGGTGACGCTGGTGAAGTCGGTCTTCACGCCGAAGTTGAAGGTGGCCTTGAGCGAGAAGCGGTTGCGCCGCTTCAGCATGGGGTCGCTGGTTTCGGCCACTAGCACCATGTCCTGTGCCCAAGCCGTGCCGCCCACGCACGCCAGACTGACCGCTCCGAACCACAGTGAAGGTTTCATGTCGATGGAAGTTCAGGGCACTTGCAGGATGCGATAGAAGCGCGAACCGGCTGACGCAGGCAGGCTGGTGGTGCGCGGCGGACCGGTGTCCACCCATTGCAGGCGTCCCCCCGTGCCCGCAACGCCCGGGAAGGAAGTGTCGTAGGGTCCGGCGGGACTGGAGCTATATTGGATGTAATAGGTCATCCCTGCGATGCTCGAAAAATCCACGACGAACCGTCCAGTGGCGGTGTTGAATTGCGAACGGTCCGCCGACAGGACCAGCCCAGCGGGCGTCACGGGATAGCCACCGGTGACAATCTCAACGACCAACCGCGGCTTCGGCGTGGTGACGCGGTCGGAAACGTAATACTCCACGCTCAACGGGAAGGTGCCGGCGGGAGCAACGGTGGTCGGTATGAGGATGTAAGGAATGCCGTTGTTCGTGCCCGTGGCGTTGATGAGGTAGATCGCGTTGCCGAGGGAATCTTTGCCTAGGTCGAAGAAGGAAATGCGCAGCAAGGTCAACGCGCTCACGCTGCCCGCCGGGTTCAAGACGGGTATCGACTCCTCCGTAGCGCCCGTCTGGGAACGCAGGGTGTAATCCGTGAGAGACTTGAAGATCACCGCACCGCTGATGAAGTAGCTCGGGAGCGGCGCGCTGGCGGCGTTGAGCACCTGGTTGGTGACGGGAACGCCTTGCAGATTCACGCCAGCGATGCTTTGCGTGACGCCCGCCGCGACGGTGAAGTTGACGAATACAACCACGTTGCTGCCAGGAGTGAAAGTCTGTGCAGCCGGCAGGGTGACATCGAAGCCAATCTGCCCCTGTCCCGCCGCGTTGGTGGAGGCCAAGGTCGCGCCAACCGGCGTGGTGACGCTGGTGAAGTTCAGCTTGTTGGTGTCGTAGGCGATGCTGCCAAGCACGCGGTTCTCGCCGCCCTCGGCCAGCAGCACGATGGGCACGGAAATGGGAGTGCCAGTGGTGAAGTTCGTAGTCTGCACCGTGACCACGGTCAGGGTCCGCTGGGACAACGTGAGCGGGACGGTGATGCTAGTCACACTGCCATCGGCGTTCGTCACCTTCACGCAATAGTTCCCTACGTCAGCGGCGGAGATGTTCGTCAGCGTCAGCATGGCATTGGTTGCGCCGGCGAGGTCCACGCCGTTCTTGCACCACTGATAGAGCAACGTCGGGCGGCCGGTGGCGACGACGACGAAGGCGACTGTGTCACCTGCCAAGCCAGTGGCAGGCGCGGGCTGAACGATGATGACTGGCGGATCAAGGACGGTGAGGGTCGCGTTGGAACTGGTCACGGAACCATACGGGCTGGTGATGACGGCGGAGTAGAGCCCGGCTTGGTTGGTCTGGACACTGGTGAGGTTGAGCGTCGCGTTGGTTGCCCCGTCGAGGTTCACGCCGCCGAAACGCCATTGGTAGGTGAACGGCCCATCACCGCCCGCCGTTACGGAGAACGCAGCGTTCGTTCCTTTGAGGACCGTCAGCGATTGCGGTTGAGTGGCCACGAAGGGAGGGGTCTTGACCGAAAGCGTCGCAATGGAACTGGTCACCGTGCCGTAGGGGTTGGAGACCACAACCGTATAGTCGCCGGTCTGGTTCGCCCGGATGCCGGGCAGCGTCAGCGTGGGGTTCGTAGCCCCCGTGATAGGAGTGCCGTTGAAACGCCATTGATAGGAAAGCGGTAGATCGCCGGTTGCGGTGACGGAAAGATTGGCCGTGACACCAACGACGATCGTCTGCGAAAGCGGCTGCACAATGATCGCAGGCGGCACCTTGACCGTGAGCAACGCATTCGAACTGGCAACCGAGCCGTAGGGACTGGTGATGGTGACGTAATAATTGCCGGCCTGATTGGTGACGACGCCGGTCAAGGTGAGTGCGGCGTTGGTGGCCCCGGTGACCAGAACGCCGGAATAGAACCATTGATAAGCGAAGGGTCCATCTCCGCCCGCCGTGACCGAGAAGGTCGCATTGCTCCCTTGCACAACGGTGAGCGATTGCGGTTGCGTGGCGACGAACGGAGCGACCTTCACGGTGAGCGCGGCGTTGGTGCTCGTCGCCGTGCCGAAGGGATTCGAGACCACGACCGAGTAGAGGCCGGCCTGGCTGGCTTGCAGATTGGTCAACGTCAGGGTCGCGTTCGTAGCATTCGCGAGAGGCGCACCATTGAAAGCCCATTGATACAACAGCGTGGGATCGCCGCTGGCGACGACGCTGAAGGCAACGCTGCCCCCCGTGATGCCGGTGGTGACCTGCGGTTGCACGAGGATGGTGGGCGGCACGTTGACCGTGAGCAGTGCGTTCGAACTGGTGACGCTGCCGTAGGCGCTCGTGATGACGACGGAGTAGTTACCGGCGTTTGTAGGGAAAGCGCTGGCCAGACCGAAGCTGCTGTTGGTGGCTCCGGGGATATTTACTCCCGCAAACCGCCATTGATACGTGAACGGACCATCTCCACCGGCGGTGACGGCGAACACAGCGGGGCTGCCTTGCAGCACAGTCAGGGACTGCGGCTGCGTCGCGATGAACGGCGGGGTTTTCACGTTCAACGTTGCCGCCGCGCTGGTGACGGTGCCGTAGGCGTTGGTGACGACGACGGTGTAATTGCCGAGCTGGTTGAGCTGAACGGCGTTGAGCACGAGCGTGGCGGCGTTGGCCCCAAGGACCGGCACGCCGTTCAACAGCCATTGATACGCCAGCGTTGGATCGCCCCCGGCCACCACGGTGATCGTGGCGTTGCTGCCGACGACCACGGTCTGGTTCGTCGGCGCGGGCTGCGTGACGATGAAGGGCGGCAAGCGGACGGTAAGGAGCGCGTTGGAGCTGGTGCTGGTGCCGAAGGGGTTGCTGACGACGACGGAATAATTGCCGGCCTGATTGGTCAGGACGCCGGTGAGCACGAGCGGGTTGTTGGTCGCGCCCGGAAGATTGATGCCGTTGAACCGCCACTGATACGTGAAGGGCTGGTCGCCGGTGGCGGTTACGTTGAAGGTAGCATTGCTACCCTGAATCACCGTCTGAGGCTGAGGCTGACCGTTGTCGTAAATCACCGGCGGGGCTTGGATCGTGACGACGGCAACGGCGCTCGTCACCGAGCCGTAGGGATTGCTGACCACGCAGACGTAATTGCCCTGAAGACTTTTCTGTGCATTGAACAAGGAGAGCGTTGCGGCGGTGCCACCCGGAATGGGAACTCCGTTGAGGCTCCACAGATAGGTCAGCGTGGGCGAACCGGTCGCGGTCACGGAGAGATTGATCGTTGCGCCTTGTGTAATGGTCTGGGACACCGGCTGCACGAGGATGGCCGGGGGCAGGAGCACCGTGAGCGTGGCATTCGCGCTGGTGGTGACACCGAAGGGATTCGTGATGACAACGGAATAAAGTCCAGCCTGTGCGGCCTGGACGTTGTTCAAGGTCAGGGCCGTGTTGGTCGCACCCGGAATGTTCACGCCGCCAAAACGCCATTGATAGGTCAGCGGCACGCTGCCCACCGAGTTGACACTGAAGGTGGCGCTCTGCCCCTGCACGACCGTCCGTGATTGCGGCTGCCCGTCGGCGGGTCCGCCGCCGTTCGGTCCAGCGACGATCGCGGGGGGCGCCGCAATGGTCAGCGTGGCGCTGTTGGTGACCGAACCGAAAAAGTTGGACACGACGATGGTGTAAGTGCCGGCGTTGGTCAGCTGGAGGTTGGTTAAATTGATCACCGAACCGGTCTGGCCCGGCAGGAGGGTGCCGTTGAAGAACCACTGCAAGAACAGCGGCTGCGTGCCGCCCGCCGTCACCGAGAAGTTGGTGTTGGCTCCAATCAGATTGGTCTGGGAAACCGGAGGCGTCACGAAAAACGGAAAGGTGCCCAGCGTGAGGCTGGCGTTGGAGCTGGTCGCCGTGCCACCCTTATTGGTGACCACCACGGAATACAGCCCCACGTTCGCGTTCTGTGCGTTGGTGATGGTGAGGGAAAGATTCGTCGCTCCCGGAAGGGGGACCCCGTTGAAGCGCCACTGGTAAAACAACGGAGCCGTGCCGCTGGCGGTGATCGAAAAGCTCGCATTCGAGCCCGTCGGAATGAACACATCCACCGGCTGCGTGATTACCAGCGGCGCCGTGGGATCGGCCGTGCCCACGCGGGTGATGAAATTGAACGGAATCTGGTTGAAGTCGCGGAACTCACCGGCAATGAACAACCGATCCTGGCTGTCCAAGGCGCTGGCGTTGACATTGGCGTTGTTGGCATTGGTCTGGCCGTCGTTGTAGCCCGCCGCGGTGCCGGGATTGAAACCTAGGTCGTGATTTCCATTCACATCCAGACGAGCCACTCCGCGCCGCGAGACACCGTTGATGCCGCTGAACACACCAACACACATAAACTTGCCACTGGGTAACAATTCCACATCTCGAATGTCGGAGTTGAACGTCGTGTTCTGCCCCCAGGTGGCATCCAGCGAGCCGTCTGCGAGATTAATTCGGACGATCTTGGTGCGAAAAGTGTTGTTGAAGACATTGAACCCGCCAAAGACCACGATCTTGCCGAGGTCATCCAGCACCACCGCTCCGTTAACCAGACCGGTAGCTGTGTCCTTTGCGGCCCGCGCAGTGAAGCTCGCGTCCAACGAACCGTCATCATTCAGGCGCACGATTCCTTCGTGATTGGGCACGTTGTTATACCCGGTGAAACTGCCGCACAACAGGATCTTGCCGTCCCTCTGGAGATCGATCGTCACCACCGTTCCGTTGGGCCCAGCCCCGGGATTAAAGGTCGTATCCAACGTGCCGTCCGCATTCAACCGGGCGACTCGTTTCCGCGGCACATTGTCAAAGTTCAAGAACCGCCCGCCGATGAGGATCTTGCCATCGGCTTGGACGGTAACCGCATCCACGCCGTTGTCAGGACCGAAGCCCATGTTTGCCGTGAAGGCCGTGTCGAGCGACCCATCGTCATTCAACCGGGCTATCCGGCGCGAAGTCGTGTTGCCCACCGACGTGAAATCGCCCACGATAATACACTTACCTGCGGCCGTGTTGGTCACCACCTGTGGCCACAAGGCGATTGCGTTAACCGAAGACTCACACCCCGGCGTAGCAAACGTGGGATCAAACGCCCCGCTTACCGTGAGGCGGGCAATGCGCCGGGCGACGTTGCCATTGTAGCCATCAAAAGTGCCTCCGATATAGATCTTGTCATCGTTGGTTCGGATGACCGTGCAGAAGACATTCTGGTTCGGACCCGTGCCAATGTTAAACGACAGATCCACGTCACCTGGGTCAGCGCGCAGAAGCGGAGCCTCCATCCAACCGAGCAAGACCAGCCCGGCGACCAGCCAGCCGCCCAATCGCCCCAGCAGCCATCTGGCAACGGCAAATGATGCGTCGTTCTTAAAACTCTTCATGGTAGTGTCAGCGCTCAATTGGCAAAGGCCGATGATCAAGGTATTAAACGCCGAAAACCGCAACGACTTGCACCCGGCGAAAACTCCCCACCCGTAGCATTTACGCGCATTCCTTGGCAAGCCATTGTTCTCCCCGCACCAATCACCCCCGCCTCACAGAACCCCTCACCCGATGAAGGGAGAGGGAGAAGAGACTATGGAGATTGTTTCAGCCATACGTGTTCACGGGAACATCTGTCGGGAGCGCGTGAAGACTTCCTTTGGCACCCCGAGTGCTTGCTTGAGTTCCACATCGCGGTCCCAAGGGTTTTCGATGGCGGCGATGTGGGAGCGTTGTTCCCCGGTGAGTTGGAGAGGGTAGAAATGAGGCGAGCACAGCGCGGTGTTGATGAGCGGGTAGTCGGAGCCGAAGAGTAGTCGTCCCTGCCACTCGGGGCGCGTGAGGGCTTCCTTGAGATAACCCAGTTTGTTGACCTGCGTGAGCGAGGATATCTCGGAGAAGAGGTTGGTGTAGGTCGCTATCATCGGGGCAAGGCGGTCGGTGTCCCGCTGACCTTCGTTCGCGCCGGTGGAGGCGATGTGCGCGACGATCACCGTGACGCCGAGCTTCAGGGGCAGGTGGAGACGCTGCGGGTCGCACAGTTCATCGCGCGCGCTGGTGAAGGAACGCTCCTGTCCCGCGTGCGTGAGGAGCGGGAGCTTTAGCTCGACGAGCTTCCGATAGAAGGGCGTGAGCCGCTCATCGGCGGGGTCGAACTGCATGATGCTGGGAATCCATTTCACCAGCCGGGCAGCGTTGGCCTTGGCCCAGTCGAGCTGAGCGAGGGCGTCCTTGCGCAGCGGGTTGATGCTCGCGCCGAAGAGGAGGTTGGTGGTCTTCGCCGTCTCCTTGGCGATGAAGGCGTTGGGCACATATATCTCCGTCCGTGACTTGTCGAGTTCGCCATTCGCATCCACGACACCGTCCATGGCAAGGAGGATGGCTTGCCCGACATGTCGGCTGCCCGCGAGTTGACGGGAGATGAGTTGCACGACATGGGCGTCGCCCTTCTGCTGAAGTTCCTTGCGCGTGGTGCCGAAGCTCTTGAGGTAGATGCCGAGTTTCCAGCTTGATTCCATGCCCTTGGAGATGAAGCACCCGCTGTCCCCTGCCCCGATGCCAGCCGTGTGCACGTGCATGTCCAAAAGCTTGGACTCGGGCAAAGGCTCCGGTGCGCGATAGGGACCGGAGTGGAATACGCGGCAAGCCACACAGCCGCCAAGAGAAAGGGCCAGCACAGAAATGACGAGGATGCGCGGCCAGCGGCGAGAGCGGGATGGGCTGGCTTTAACCTTGGTTGCAGAATCGCACATGGGCAATGGTCCGCTGGAGGATGATGGGATGGGATGTTAAGTCTAGTTGCCGAACGGAGCAGCGCTTCCCCAGAGACTTACTGCGGCAATCGAGATCGGAACGTAGGACGCCCAATACACCATCACAAGTGCTGCCGTTCCCAGGGCTTCCCGGCGGAAAAACAGAGTCACAGACGCGAGTGCCACTGCTGCGACCACTCCCAGTGCCGTGCAGGATGCGAGTGTGCCTGTCACGTCATTGGGATGCCCGCGCCGGGCACTGAGCATGGAAGACGATTTATTGCAAACGGCATTGAAGCTGACGCCCACAATGGTGATGACACATAGCACCGCAAAGACCAGCAGCAGCCCACGTAGCACCTTGGTGGCGAGAGAAAGCCAGGATGGGTCGGGCGAGTGAGCTTGTAGCAGCTGCACCTGGAAGCTCACCCCGGTAAGCATTCCGCCCAGGGTAGCCGTCATGCCGATCCCGCCCAGGAAAGCGACGGGTGAGAAGGCCAAACCGCCGGTGGTGGCCAGCAAGGCAAAGGCTGCCGGTGCGATGGGAAGCAATTTGTTTGCCACAGGTAATTGAGCAGGTTGTTCGTGGTCCATAAGGTCTCATTGGTTGGTTACTCGCTGGCGTTTGTTGGGGGCGATGGTGGCCGGAGACCAAACCGGCGCACTGAGGACAGACGCGCCCTACCTGCAGTGGTTTTCCATTCGCGGTCATTCGCGTGATTCGCGGGCGCACTTCATTTAGCGGGCTGGACCATCGCGTGGAGCTCCCGGTGGTTCACCTTGCCGGTGCCGAGCTTGGGGATTTCTTTCACGACGGCTATTTCCTTGGGCACGCAGAGGTTGCTGAGGCCTTTGGCTTTAATGGCTTCGCGAATCTCTGCGAGGGTGAGCTTCGGCTCGTTGGTGCAGCAGATGAGGGCTTCGCCCTTGTCCTCGTCGGGACGGGTCACGACAGCAGTGGCGCAGCGGAGGCCGTAGTGCGGGAAGGCCCCGGCCAGGGCGTCCTCGACGGCGGTGAGGCTGACCATTTCGCCGCTGATCTTGGCGAAGCGTTTCATGCGTCCGCGAATGCTCACGAAGCCCTCGGCATCCACGCTGACGATGTCGCCGGTGTCATACCAGCCGCCGCCGGCATGGAACTTGGCGTTTGCATCGGCATTGAGGTAGCCCTTCATGATGTTGGGGCCGCGGACAAAAAGCCGACCGCCTTCGGCCACGCCATCCACGGGTTCGAGCTTGTGCTCGACGCCCGGCAGGAAGCGGCCGGCGGTGCCGTGCTTTGGTTCAAGCGGGGTGGTCGCGCTGATGCACGGACTGCACTCGGTCGCGCCATAACCTTCAAAGACGCGGACGCCAAACTTCTGCGCCCAGAGTTCGGCGGTGGCTTGCTGGAGCTTCTCCGCCCCGGCAAAGAGGTAACGAAGACTACGGAAGTCGTAGGGATGAGCCTTGCGGCCATAGCCGCTGAGGAAGGTGTTGGTGCCGAAGAGCACCGTGCAGTCGCGGTCGTAGAAGACGGTGGGCACGACACGGTAGTGCAAGGGCGAGGGATAGATGAAGATGTAGTTACCACGCACCAGCGGCAGCACCAGCCCGGCGGTGAGACCGAAACTATGGAACAGCGGCATGGCGTTGAAGAATCGGTCGCCGTCGAGGAGGTCGCACTTGGCGAGGAGTTGTCGAACGTTGGCGAGGAGATTGCGGTGGGTCAGCTCGACGCCTTTGGGGACACCTTCCGAACCGCTGGTGAAAAGGATGACAGCGGTGTCGGTGTGGGAGTTGAAAGTTGAAAGTTGAAAGTTGAAGAAGCTACCGAGCAACGCGATGAACTTGTCGAGGCTGCTGATGGTGGCGCGGAGGTCTTCGAGGTAGATGAGCTTCACGCCAGCTTGCTCGAATGGCGCGGCGTCCAGCTTGGCGCGCTTTATGAAGGCGCGCGAGGTGACGATGTGCTTCAGCCCGGCTAGTTCAGTGCAGGCGAGCATCGTGGCGGTGCCGGTGGAGTAGTTGAGGATGGCCGGGACTTTGCCGAGCTGCCAGAGGGCGAGGAGGACGACAGGGGTGGCGTTGACGTTGGGCAGCAGGACGCCGATGCGCGGTGGACTGGAGGCTGCCGAGGTGGTGGCTTGCGCGATGCGACTGCCCATGAGTTGCGCGCCGATGAGGAGTTCGCGATAGGTAAGTTTCGTCTGTGTCGCGTCCTCCAGGATGACCTTGCCCGGCTCGTCCGACGCGGCTCGCATGATGGCGGCGGGGATGCTGTCCGGGCCGAAGTCCATTTCCGTATTGAACTGCTGTCCCACCATCTGGTCCCGGAGCCAGCGGGTGAACAGCGCGCGGCTCTGCGAGGTGCTCAGGTGCTCCTCGTGGGGCGCGGAGAGCAGGTCGCTGAAATGAGCGGTGACTTTGGGAAAGCACCGCTTCCAGCCGGCATTGGGGGAGAAGGGCAGGCGTTGCGCGCCACGCAAATAGGCAGTGATGACTTTGGCATGGGTCTTGTGAATGAGAAAGCCGGTGCCGTCAAAAAGCTTCATCAATGTCCCCGTGCGCGAAAGCCGGCCTTCCGCGAAGAGCACGAGCTTGCCGCCCTTGGAGAGGAATTCCGCCATGTGCTTCACCGCGTAGGGCGAGGCGTTGTCGATGGGAAACGTGCGGGAGTTGACCATCACGAACTTATGAAACCAGGATTTCTGCGCAGTGGTCGAGGACGTGACGAACTTCCAGTCACTGTCCAGGCACACGCCGATGAACAGCCAGTCGAACCAGGAGGTGTGGTTCGGGATGAGCAACACCGGCCCGGGCGTGCGGAGCGCAGACTCGTTGAACGCGCGAAAGCGGAAGAGGAGGCGGACGAGGAGACGGAGGATGGATTTCATGCTGGCGCGAAGGATGTTTAAGGCTATGAGAAAGATTACAAGTTCGCGGTCACAGGGGAAACGTCCTTCTCAGGAATCCTCAGCCACGCCACGACCACGGCGACCAGCACAGCGAGGCAGTAGAAGAGTTGCGATGGGTCGAAACCCTTCTTCACGTTGATCCAGGCGAACACGCCGGCCGCGAGCATCGCGGTGTTTTCGATGAAGTTTTGGGTGGCGATGGTCTTGCCGAGCTTGTCCTGATGCGACTCCGCTTGGAGCGCGGCGTTGAGCGGGATGAGAAACAGCCCGGCGAACAGGCCCGCGATGATGAGCACGCCGATGGCGAAGGACTTGGGCCACGGCAACCCGACGCCGGTGAGCCATTGCACCGCGCCCAGCAGCGCGATGGCCACCGCGAGAAACGCGCCGTAGCGCCGCGTGGTGCGGAGGTCGCCGACTTTGTGCAGTTGGCCGGCGAGCACGCTGCCCGCCATCACACCGAGGCTCAACCACAGGCCCAGCAGCGCGACCTGCGTCATCGTCTCGAGCTTCAAGACCTGCTGGCCCCACGGCTGGAAGTTCATCTTGAGCAGCGCGCCACAAATCCAGAACAAACCCGTGCCGACCAGCACGCGACGCAGTCGCGCGCTGTGGAAAAGGTGGCCGAAGTTGCGGAAGAATTCGCCCGTGCTGCCGCGAAACTGCACTTCGGGATACGACGGCGTGCGGTCCATGCAGAGGTTGAGTGCCAGCGACAGGCCATAGATGCTGCACACGATGCCGTAGGCGCCGAGCGAGGAGAGATTGCCCTTGTTGACGGCGTCGGCGACGACCGAGCCGGCGATGCTGCCGAAGAGAATCGCCACGAGCGTGAGCAGTTCGACCATGCCGTTGGCCTTCACGAGTCTTTCTGTCGGGACGATTTCCGGTAGAATGCCGTATTTGGCGGGTGAATAGAAACACGCGCCAATGCCGACGATGAAGTAGCCCGCCGCCAGCGCCCACTCACCGCTGGCCATGTGCGTGGCTACGAGCGCGGTGCCGGCGAGTTTTACTGCATTGCCTGCCGCGAGCCAGCAGGTCTTCGGGAAGCGGTCGTTCATGTAGCCCGCGAGCGAAGCGAAGAGTAGATACGGGATGAAGAGCAGGCTCGTATAAACAATGTTCGCCACGCTCTGGTCCTGGCTAGAGATTTTGCCCTCGGCGAAGGATTTCATAACCGGGCCGAGGATGATGGCGAGGATGGCGTTGTCGCCCAGCGCGCCAAGAAACTGGCTGGTGAGGAGCAGCGGATAATTGCGGGAGGATTTCATGGGGGTTCAAGAATTGGCCAGGGCGGCGCGGGTGGCGTTTTCGCTGATGGCCGTGAGTTCGGTGACGAGCTTGTCCGCGCGCGCGGCGGGGAGCTTGCCCCAGACCAGCTCGGCGGCGGCGTAGTAATGCGGGTAAATCTCAGCGAGCAGCTTGTGCGCGGCGGGTGTGAGCACTACCAGCCACGCGCGACGGTCGGTGGCATTCTCCTTCCGTGCGACCAGGCCGCGTTCTTCGAGGCGGTCCACAAGGCCAGTCACGTTCGAGCGGTGCATGATGAGCTGGCGGCTGAGGTCCGACTGCGTGCAGCCGTTGGGGAAGTCGGTGAGGACATTGAGGAGGTTGAACTGGCTGGGGCTGAGGTCCCAGCGGGCGAAGAAGACGCGGCTGGCGTTCCACAGCTCCTCCGCCGTGCGGAGCAGTTGGATGAGCGCCGCGTAGCGCGGGCCGGGCGAGGTGGTTTTGCGTTTCATCGGCGCATGGTTTAGCAGGCGATTGTCTATGTGTCATCATTCTTAAAAATTAAGACATCATCGATTTTACTTCACCCAGTCCGGATCATCCGCCTCCGGAAACAGGACTGCCCATGTCCCGAAAGCAGCCCAAAGAGCTGCTGACACCTGGCGAATCCTGTGCATACTCGTGGGCGTCAAACATCCGCGATGAAACGACTGTCTCCACCAGCGCTGCTGCTTTCAGCCCTACTTGTTTGTGCCGTGCCAATCGGGCGCGCCGCCACCGTCAAGGCTGCCATCGGGGACCTTGCGTTCTATGAGCAATCGGTCCGGCCGTTGCTGGCTGCAGCTTGTTTCGAATGTCACAGCCACGAGGCGAAGAAGTTCAAGGGCGGGCTGGCGCTGGATTCCACCGCAGCAGTCCTCAAGGGCGGCGACACCGGTCCCGCCGTAGTGCCGGGAGATTTGGAGAAGAGTTTGCTCATCAAGGCGGTGCGTTACACTGACGCGGACCTCCAAATGCCGCCGAAGAACAAGCGCCTCTCCGCCGAACAAATCGCCGTCTTGGAACAGTGGGTAAAGTCTGGCGCACCGATGCCCCCCGGCGAAAACCGTGTAGTTCGACGCGGAAAAATCACGGATGAAGACCGTCAATGGTGGGCTTTTCAGCCCTTGCGCAAACCGGCCGTCCCAACACCCGGCAACCGCGCGGCGACCTCGGGCAACCCCATTGATGCGTTTATCCAGCAAAAGCTGACTTCGGCCAACCTCGCCGTATCTCCCCCCGCCCAGCGCGCCACGCTCGTCCGCCGGCTTTACTTCGACTTGACCGGCTTGCCGCCCACTCCGTTCGAGCTGGACCAGTTTCTCGCCGACAAAGCCGCCGACGCTTACGAACGGCTGGTGGAGAAGCTGTTGGCCAGCCCCCGCTATGGCGAGAAGTGGGCGCGTCACTGGTTGGACCTCGTGCGCTTCGCCGAATCGGACGGCTACAAGGCTGATGACTTTCGCGCGCATGCGTGGCGATATCGCGATTACGTCGTCCGGTCGTTTAACGCGGACAAGCCCTACGACCTGTTCGTGAAAGAGCAGCTCGCGGGCGATGAACTGTTTCCCGCAAACCCCGAAGCGCTCGCCGCCACGAGCTACTTCCGCAACGGCATTTACGAATACAACAATCGCGATGTGCGCGGCCAGTGGCAACGCATCCTCGAAGACATCACCGACACGACTGCCGATGCGTTCATGGGGGTCGGCCTCCAATGTGCGCGCTGCCACGATCACAAGTTCGACCCCATTCTTCAGAAGGATTATTACCGGTTGCAGGCCTTCCTCGCTCCGCTGCTGCCGCGAGAAGACATTCCCTTGGCCACGCCCGAGGAGAAGGCCGAATACCAAGCCAAACTGGCGAAGTGGGAAGCTGCCACGGCTGATTTGCGGGCCGAATTGGAGAAGCTCTTGGAGCCAGTCAAACGCAGCGCGTTGAAAGGTGCGGTCGAAAAATTCATTGAAGACATCCGCGAAGATTTGAACACCCCGATTGCGCAACGCACGCCCTACCAGCACCAGATCGCCGAACTGGCCTACCGGCAGGTGACGTATGAGTTCGACAAACTGGATGCGAAGCTCAAAGGCGATGCCAAGGAGCGCGTGGTGGCGATCCGCAAAAAGCTCACCGAATTCGACGCCCTCAAGCCCAAGCCACTCACTCCGCTCTTCGGGGCCACCGATGTCGGCCCCGTTGCGCCGCCCACCTATCTGCCCAAAGGCAAGACCAAGGAACCGATCGAGCCGGGTTATCTGACCGTGCTTGATCCAGGCCCGGCAAAGATCACCCCCCTGCCCCATTCCACCGGTCGTCGCAGCGAACTTTCCCGCTGGCTCACTTCGCCCGAAAACCCGCTCACCGCCCGCGTGATGGTAAACCGGCTCTGGCAATGGCACTTCGGTCGTGGCCTCGCCGCCAATGCCAGCGACTTCGGCAAGCTGGGCGAACAACCAACACATCCCGAGCTGCTGGACTGGCTGGCGGCGACGTTTGTGGAAAAGGGCTGGAGCCTGAAAGCGATGCATCGGCTGATGGTCACGAGCGCGACGTATCGGCAGAGTTCCGCGAATTCAGAGCTCGGAGCTCGAAGTCCGGAATTTGCCCGCGCCCAGCAGACTGATCCAGAAAACCGCCTCCTCTGGCGTTTCCCCACACGCCGCCTCGAAGCCGAGCAGATTCGCGATGCGGTGCTGGCCGTCACCGGCGAGCTGAAGCTGGAACCCGCAGGCGGGCCGAGCACGGATTTTCTCACGCCGCGCCGCTCCATCTACAGCAAGTTGATGCGCAATTCGCCCGACCCATTGCTCAACGTCTTTGACCTTGCGGAATCTTTCAACAGCGTGGCCCAGCGCAACGTCACCACCACACCGCCCCAGGCGCTGCTACTCTTCAACAGCCAGATGATGTTGCGCCACGCCAAGACCTTCGCCGCGCGATTGGAACAGGAAAATCCCAGCAGCGACGAAGAGATGGTCAACGCCGCGTATCGCCTCGCCTTCAGCCGCGAACCGCGCCCGAACGAACGCGCCGCTGCGTTGCAATTCATGCAAAGCCAAAGCCTGCGGATCGGCACGAAACCCGCATCCAGCGCGGTGTTTGCAGCCGAGAAGATGCCGTATCGCGACGGCATGGCGGCGGTTATTTCCCCCGAGATGGGCGGTGAGACGCTCACGGTGCCAGATAATCCCTCGTTGGCGCTGGAGGATTTCACGCTCGAAGCGTGCGTGCTGGTGCGCTCCGTGGACAGCGGAGCGATGGTGCGAACGATCGCCGCAAAGTGGAGCGGCGATGCGAAGAAACCCGGCTGGGGTTTCGCCATCACCGGCAAAGGCTCACGGCGCAAACCGCAGACCCTGGTGCTCCAGATTATCGGCACCAAGACCGACGGCAGCTTTGGCGAGGAAGCGATTTTCTCCGATCATTCACTCGCGACCGGCAAGCCCTACTACGTCGCCGCGTCGGTAAAACTCGCCAAGCCCGGCGTGCCCGGCGAAGTGACCTTCTACGTGAAGGATCTGGCGAACGACGACGAACCATTGTCGCTGGCCAAGGTGCCGCACAAAATCATCGGCGGGTTCGCAAATGCTCTGCCACTGAACCTCGGCGGTCGCAGCGGCAAATCGGGCGGCTTCGATGGGATGATCGACGATGTGCGCCTGAGCACGGGCACACTGACACAGGCGGATTTGCTGCTCGGTGGCGACGCGCGCGCCACGGACCAGACCCTCGGGCTGTGGCAGTTCGAGACCAAGCCGAGCGCTTTCAAGGACGCTTCAAAGCACGCCAACGATCTGCAGTTTAACACAACCACCGCCGCCAAATCCGCTGCCACGACCCGCGCCGCCGCCCTGGCCGACTTCTGCCACGTGCTGCTGAACGCCAATGAATTTGTTTACGTTGATTGATCCATGAAGAAATACGGATGCAACAAAGTTGACTGGGCGGTTTCCCGCCGCGACTTCCTCACCAAGACCGGTGCGGGCTTTGGGGCCGTCGCGTTGGGCTCGCTGCTGGCGGAGAATCCGTTGCGCGCCGGGCCCGCCGCCCCGCCGCTCGCGCACTACGCGGCAAAGGCCAAGAGCGTCATCTTTCTCTTCATGGAAGGCGGGCCGTCGCATCTCGACACGTTCGACCCAAAGGCGGCGTTGAAGGAGCACGCGGGCAAGCCGCTGCCGCCGAGCTTCACCAAGGGCCTCATTACCGCAATGGGCGAATACAACTCGCCGATCTTCCCCGACAAGCGCGAGTGGAAGCAATACGGCCAAAGCGGGCTGTGGATTTCCGACTGGTGCAAACACGTCGCTGAATCCGCCGACGACCTCGCCGTGCTGCGTTCCTGCTGGGCCAACGGCATCGTCCACTCCAACGGCGTCTGCCAGATGAACACCGGCTCCATCCTCGCCGGCCGGCCCTCGCTCGGCGCGTGGGTCAGCTATGGCCTCGGTTCGGTGAATCAGAACCTCCCCGCGTTCGTGGTGATGCAGGACAACAACGGCACTGTGGTGAACGGCCCGCGCAACTGGGGCGCAGGCTTCATGCCCGCCGTTTATCAGGGCACGCGCATTTTGCCCGGCGCGGAACCAATCGCGAACTTGAACACGCCCGAAGGCATCAGCGAAACGCGGCAGTCCGCAAAGCTCGATTTTCTCAGCGCGATGAATCGCGAACACGCCGCCGCGCGCTCGCAGCAAACGGAGTTGGAGGCGCGCATCGCTGCTTACGAACTGGCGTTTCGCATGCAGGCCGAAGCCCCGGACGCCGTGGATCTCACTCACGAAACCGAGGCGACGAAGAAACTTTACGGCATGGATGACCCCGTCGCCGCGCCGTTTGGCCGCATGTGCCTGCTCTCGCGCCGGCTCGTCGAACGCGGCGTGCGCTTCGTGCAGCTCTACAGCGGCGCGGGCAGCAAGTGGGACGCGCACAGCGGCATCGAGAAGAACCACGGTGATCGTTTCCGTGAGACCGACCAGCCAATCGGTGGCTTGTTGAAAGATTTGAAATCACGCGGCCTGCTCGATTCGACCCTTGTCATCTGGGGCGGTGAATTTGGCCGCACGCCCATGAGCGAGAAGGGCAACGGCCGCGACCACAACCCAACCGGCTTCACCATGTGGATGGCCGGTGGCGGCGTGAAAGGCGGCCAGGTCATCGGCGCGACGGATGAGTTCGGTCTGCACGCCGTCGAGGACCGCCTGCACGTCCACGACCTGCACGCGACGATTCTCCATCTGCTGGGCATCAACCACGAAAATCTCGTTTACAGCTACAAGGGCCGGCCTGAGCGCGCGACCATGAACGAAGGCGAAATTTATCGCCGGATTGCCGGATGAAGATGCGGCCTGTCAGTAGCTTGATGACGGGCTTGGCCCTGTTCTTTCTCGTGAACCGCACACTGGGAGTTGACGCCCCGGCCAATACCCGAGCCGCCTTCCTCAAACTGCTCGACCGTCCGCGTGTTGAATTGGCCCCCGAGATCAAAGCGCCCGCTGCCACGAACGGTCTGCGGGCCGTGCAGTTTTCCTTCGCCTCTGAGGCAAATGTGCGGGTTCCCGGACTGTTGATGAAGCGTAACGAAACCACGGGGCGACGGCCGGTGGTGATCGTTTTGCACGGGACCGGCGCGAACAAGGAAAGCCAGTTGCCGTTGCTGCACGATCTGGCCAAACGTGGCTTCCTCGCGGTCGCGATCGATGGTCGGCACCACGGCGCGCGCACCAAGGCGGGCAACGGTTCCGCCGAGTATCACGAGGCGATCCTCAACGCGTGGTTCGGCAGCCGGAAACTTCCCTTCCTCTACGACACGGCCTGGGACGTGATGCGCCTCGTGGATTATCTGGGCACGTGTAACGACGTAGATGCCGCGCGAATCGGCCTTATCGGTTTCTCAAAGGGTGGCATGGAAGGCTATCTCGCCGCAGCCGCTGACCCGCGCATCGCCGTCGTGGTGCCGTGCATCGGCGTGCAGAGCTTCAGGTGGGCGCTGGACAATGAGAGCTGGCGCTCGCGGGTGGAGACATTCAAACCAGCGATCGAAGCGGCGGCCAAGGACGAGGGCGAAATGGTGAGCGCAGCATTTGTCCGGCGCTTCTACGACCGCGTGGTGCCTGGCATCTACGGCGAGTTCGACGGCCCGGCGATGTTGCCACTCATCGCCCCTCGACCACTGCTCGTCATCAACGGTGACGCGGATCCGCGCACGCCGTTGCCCGGGGTCAACGAGTGTCTCGCCGCCGCGCGCTCGGCCTACCGCGCCGCCGATGCCGAACCGAAACTGCAGGTCATTCTCCAACCACAAACTGGTCACAAGGTCACCGTCGAGGCACGGCAAGCAGCGATTGATTGGTTCGAGAAGTGGTTGAGGCCGTAGCGAAGCGCCGAGCGAACTCCCTAGAAGCCGAGTAATACCCGGCGCGCCTACGACACCGGCACCAAGTTCTCCGCCACGTTCGTGCGATAGGCTTTCATCGCTGGAATAACGCCAGCCAGCGCGCTCAGGCCAATCATCGTCGCTGGTGCCCACGCCAGGATCGGATGCCATGCGAACGCATTCAGGACCACGCCGGTCTCCGTGCGGATGATATGCGCGGCCACGCCCGTGATGCCGAGATAGACCGCGAACGCCGCGAGCATCCCCAGCACCGCGATGGCTGCGCACTCCAGCACAACGGCCAAGAAGATAGTGTGCGCCCGCGCGCCCAGTGCCCGCAGGATTGCGATGTCGCGGCGACGTTCGTTCATGGAGTTGTAAATGCTCGCGAGCACCGAGCCGGTCGCCACGGCGGCGACGAGCCACGCCACCAGCTCCAGCACCTTGTCGAACCATGCGATCTTGCCGAACAACTCGGCAACGACCTGCGCGATGGGCCAGGCGAAGGTCAGCCGGTTACCCTGCTTGTTATACATCAGCTCCAGCCCGCGCCCGGCGATGGGGTTCTTGAGCTTCACCAGCACGGCGCTGATCTCGGCGGCGCTCTTGGCGTCGTGGCCCTTCATGTTCTGGATGCCTTCGAGCGGAATCCAGATGACGCGGTCGGCGGGCGTGTTCGACGGCTCCATGATGCCGGTGACGACGTAGGTCTCCGCGTGCTGCTGCTTTTCGTCGAAGATGAGACCGTGGAACGGATGGAATTTGTCGCCCACCTTGAGCTTGAGCTGCTGCGCTGTAAAACTGCCCAGCACCGCCTCCATGTAGCCCGCGAGAAAAGGTTCACCCTCGGCAACGCGATATTTGCGCCCCGGCGCAAGTTCAACCGAAAATAGATTCGTCGTTGTGCCAACCAACCGATAGCCGTGGTAGTTGTCTCCCACGGCGATGGGCAGAGCGAGCGTGACGGCGGGGTTTTTCGCGATGTCTTCGTAATCGGCCCACGGCAAATTTCCCGGTGAGGCTTCGAGGTGAAAAATCGCGTTGAGCACGAGCTGGAGCTTCGCGCTGCGTGCGCCTAGAACAGCGTCGAAGCCGGCATTCTGCTTGGTGAAGGCGTCGTTGGACTGTGTCTTGACCACCCACACTGCCATGAGTAGCCCGCCCGCAAGCGCGATGGACGCCGCCGTCACCACCGTGGAAAGAAGGTGCTGGCGGAGGGACTTGGCAACGATGAGTGGTAGCGTCATGGGCGAAGCTCCGAATCCCAAGCTCCAAGTTCCAACGAAGCTCCAAACACGAAGTTCCAAACACCGAGAACTTTCCCCGAGCCCAACCGCTCATTGAAGCTTGCAGCTTGGGGTTTCTTTGGAGCTTTCATGGAAAGCGGAGTCTTCACTTTGCCGCGCGGTTCAGCTTCGACAGCTCCTGCACGTTCTCGAACTGCCCAAGCACCTCGCGGTCGTGGCTCACGAGCAGGAGGGCTGCGCCGTTCTCGCGGCAGGCTTCGCGGATGAGCGCCATTGCCTCGCGGGCATTCGTGTGGTCGAGATTGCCGGTCGGCTCGTCGGCGAGGACGAGCTTGGGCCGGTTTGCCAGTGCGCGTGCGACAGCAACGCGTTGCTGCTGGCCGGTGGAAAGCTGGCGGGGCAGATGGTTGAGCTTCGCTTCGAGGCCGACGCGTTTGAGCAGCGCCTTCGCGAACTCGCGGTCCGCGCCGGGACCGAAGCTCATGCCCAGCAGCACGTTCTCCAGCGCAGTGTAGCCCTGCAGGAGGTTGAAGGTCTGGAAGATGTAGCCAGTCGTCGTTGCGCGCACGCGGTCGCGGGCGGACTCACGCAGGCCGGCGAGTTCGAGGTCATTGAGTTTGATCGAACCGGAGTCCGGCGCGAGGATGCCGGCTATGAGGTTAAGGAAAGTAGTTTTGCCCGAGCCACTCTCGCCGCTCAAAGCCACCTGCTCCTGCGCTCCCAGCTTGAACTCCGGCACGTCCACGACCGTGTGCGTCCCACCGTCCGGAGCGGCGTAGGATTTCTTCAGTTGATGGATTTCCAGCAGGGACATGAAAGCAGCGAAGCAAAGAAACTACTCCCGCCGCATTGGCGCGAGGTCACGGAAGTTGGCATCAAAGAGATGCGCATACATCCCGTAGAAAATTGGCACAGTCACGAACAGGCCGATGAAGCAGGCGAGCGTCCCGAGGCCACTGACCAACCCACCGACGAACAGGAACACGAAGGTCATCCACCAGCGGCGGTTGACCATGCGCCGACTCAACTGCATGGCCGGCCAGAAGTCATAATGTTTGTCCAGCACGAGCAGCAGCGAGAACGTCCAGAGGAGGTTCACATAAAGCAGGAGGATCAAAGTGATGCTGCCGACGACAACCAACGCAGCGATGGCGGCCACGGACAGCTCGGGAAACCGACCCCCCTTCAACACGGCCGCCGAGAACAAACCCAGCATGCCGCAGGTGATCGCCCCGGGCATGATCAGCGCGAGGTTGATCAGGCCTTGCACGAGCGACGTCAGGCCGAGGTGGAGAAAGCGCGGGCCGAAGCCACTGAACGCATCGCCGAGCTGTCCTGATTCGCCCCGGACCATCCGCAGGAAGAAAAACAGGATGCCGGCCATGATGGGGCCATTGAGAAACGTGGTGACCAACGAGGACAGCACATTCACCAGCGGAATGAGCGAGGCAATCGTGCTGACGAAGAATATCCCGGTCAGCAACGCCAGCCAGATCAGGCCCACGCCGATGATCACGCCTGCATTGCCCGTGAAGACCTTCCATCCGCGATCAAGTCCCTCACCAATCTCCACGCGATACTCACGTTCCAGCACTTGCTGTTCGTTCAACCCGATGCTGCTCGTTGTGGTCGCGCCGGTTGGCGCGGGGCCGACTGCGATCGGTGGGTTTGAAGGAGCCGCCGTCGATGCGTTAAGGCTGCGATAGGGCTGCCAGTTCGTCATGCCTTCGCGCCAGACGAGCGTGTCGCCGGTGACGACGCCATCCTTGACGAGCCCCTGCAATTGCTCTTCGGAAACCGGCCCCTGTTGCTGCTGTCCGACGGCGTAATACCAAGTCATAGGAATGCGATGGTTGAACTGCGTGCCTCGTCTGCCAGAGGGGACACGCAAAGCCAAGCTTTTCTTCGGGCTTGCATGAGCAACCCGCTTGGCTGAAACCAACGCGATGCGCCGCCGCCGTTTTCTTGCCACCGCCGCCGGGCTGGTCTCGGCAGCGGCCAGTCTGCCGGCGCGAGCGTTGGAAAAGGATCATCCGCTCGCGAGTTTCGACCGCGAGATGGAAGCGTTCATGACCGCGCGGAAAATCCCCGGCGGGGCGTTGGCGGTGGCCAAGGATGACCGGCTGGTGTATGCGCGAGGCTACGGCTTCGCGGATGTGGGCAAGCAAATTTCCGTCGCGCCCACTTCGCTGTTTCGCATCGCGAGCATCTCCAAACCGTTCACGGCCGTCGCCGTTCTGCAACTCGTCGAGCAAGGCAAGCTCACGCTGGACACGCCCGTGCGGGAGCTGTTGTCACACAAACCCATCGTCCCAGCCGGCAGCCAGACGGACGCACGGTGGAAGCAAATCACTGTTCGTCACTGCCTCCAGCACACGGGCGGCTGGGATCGCGACCAAAGATTCGACCCCATGTTCCGCTCGCGAATCATCGCTGCGGCCACCGGCACCAACTCGCCCGCGAGCGCGGATGCGATCATTCGGTTCATGTTGGGCCAACCGCTCGAGTTCGACCCCGGCAAGCGCTACGCCTACTCGAACTTTGGCTACTGTCTGCTGGGCCGGATCATCGAGCGAGTCACCGGGCGCAGCTACGAACAGCACTTGCACAAGGCGGTGCTGGCACCGTGCGGCATCAAGTCCATGCGGCTGGGGCGCACCTTGGAAGTTCAGCGCGCAGAACGCGAAGTGCATTACTACACACCGGATCAAGCGACGGCCGACAATGTCTTTCCCGGTGCGCCGGCAAAAGTTCCCTCGCCGTATGGTGGGTTTCATCTCGAAGCAATGGATGCGCACGGTGGCTGGCTGGCAAGTGCGGTGGATCTCATGCGGTTCGCGGTGGGCATGCGGGATCCGACCAAGTCTCCGTTGCTGAAGGCAGATACTTGGAAAACACTGCACGAGCCGCCGCCGGCACCAGTTGCCCCCCATGACGATGGCTCGCTGCGGGAAACCTTCTACGCTTGTGGCTGGCAGGCGCGGCCGGTCGGTTCTAAAGGCGCCAACTACTGGCACACCGGCAGCCTGCCCGGCACTTACACGCTGCTGGTGCGCCGCTGGGATGGCTTGAGCTGGACGGTGCTGTTCAATCAAAGACAGGAAATCCCGAAGCTGCCGGACGGTGCAATTGATCCCGCCCTGCATCGGGCTGCTGCCGCCGTGGAGGAGTGGCCGAAGCACGACCTATTTCCCCAACTGCGGGACTAGGTCGGGACGATGCGGGATACATTTTTCGTTCGATTCGATAGTGTTCTGCGGAAGATTGATTTGCTATAGCCAAGGCCGATGCGTGACTTCGCTCCCTGGCTGCCGGTGCTCGGCGCGGGGCTGGCCTTCCTCTGCCTGCTCGCGGGGCTGCGGGCGGGACGCCGCCGCCGCCTCGTCGAAAACCTCCCGACCTCGAAGACCACCGGCGTGTTCATTGGTCTCGTGGAACTCAAGGGCACGGCGGAAGTGGACGCGCCCCTCACCAGTTTCCTCGCCGAATGCCGCTGCACGCATTACCAGTGGAGCGTAGAGGAGCAGTGGGAACGCTCGGTCACGGAGACTTACACCGACGACGAAGGCAACACCAAAACGCGCACGCGCACCGAATCGGGGTGGACAACGGTGGCCAATGGGGGCGAAACGATTCCCTTCTACCTACAGGATGATTGCGGCGTGATCCTCGTGCAGCCGGAAGGTGCGGAACTCGAGGTGCCCACCACCTTCGATGAAACCTGCTCGATGCTCAACCCGCTTTACTATGGCAAGGGTCCGACCGGCGGGATCATGGACTCGACGGGCCGACGGCGATTCCATGAGCGGGCGCTGCCGTTGCACGCCGAGATCTACGTCATGGGCCAGGCGAGTGAACGGGAGGATGCGGTGGCGGCCAAGATCGCCGCCGACCCAAGCGCGCCGTTGTTTCTGATCTCCACCCGCAGCGAGGAGGAAATCCGTTCCGGTTTTGCGTGGGCTTATTGGGGGTGGCTGTTGTTAGGCACGCTGCTCCTCGTGGGAAGTTTCCTCTGGCGTGACGCAGTGCAAGGGCGGGACAGCGGACGCGAATGGCCTTTCTACGTGCTCGCGGTCTTGGGGTTTTACTGCTCCGCAACTGTCGGCTGGGTGTGGATGGTGTTCAATGGCTTGATCGACCTTCGCCAGCGCGTCCGGCAGGCTTGGGCGCAGGTGGATGTGCAACTCAAGCGGCGACACGATCTCATTCCCCGACTGGTCGCGACTGTCACCGGATTGCGCGACCACGAGGCGCGGCTGCAAACGCAGGTGGCCGCTTTGCGAGCGCAGCAATCGGCCACGCCGCCGGGAGTGGCGGGCCCAGACTACGCCAGTTGCACGGCGGTGATGATGGCGGTGCAGGAGGCCTATCCCGAGTTGACCGCCGAGCCGGCGTTTCTTTCGCTCCAGCAATCGCTGGTGGACACGGAGCAACGGATTGCGCTCGCACGCGGCTATTTCAATGAGATCGCCACGAGCTACAACACGCGGCTGGAACAAATCCCCGATCGATTCATCGCCATGTTGGGCGGGTTGCAAGCACAACCGCTGATGCTTGCCGGTGATTTCGAGCGGGCAACGGTGACTGTGAACTTTGCCCCGTGACTTGGATCAGGCCTCAACCTCAGGCCGTTTCCACGCACTGCTGACCCGCGTGACCAGTTCGGCAATTTCGCGAATTTCAAACGGCTTGGCGCGGTAGAAAAGATTGGAGGCCGGTTCGTCCTTGGGGCGCTTCTCCGGTTTCCAAGCGCCGGAGATCACAATGCAGGGAAACCCGCGCTGCCGCATCTGAATGTGCGTGACGAGGTCCAACCCCGTCGGCCCCTCCGGAAACGCATAGTCCGTCATGACGGCATCAATGTGGCGATGATTGGCCGTCCAAAGTTTGATGGCGTCATTGACGTTGTCGGCTTCGAGAATGTGCCAACCCTGCCGCTGGAAAAACATCTTGATGATGATGAGCAGATTACTGTCGTCATCGACGAGCAGCAGCGTGCGCGTCCGATCCGGCATCCGGCCCCCCGGGGAGGAGCCGGTCGTTCGTGCAATCGGGATCATGAGGGCTAGCTCAAACGCATTCGCGAGCCTGGCACTAGGCGCCAACCTCGGCTCGTGCGTCCGCCGCTAGGGCAGTGCTCAGGTAGCGCTCGCCGGTGGAGCAGGCCACGGTGACGATGACCTTACCTTTGTTCTCCGGGCGCTTGGCCACTTCGATGGCCGCCCAGACATTCGCACCCGTTGAAATGCCGACGAGAATCCCCTCCTCCTTCGCCAGTCGGCGGGCCATGGCAAATGCATCATCGTTCGTAACCGTGACACACTCGGGGATTTGAGCTGCCCCCTTGGCATCCTTGAGGTGAAGATTGGCGGGAACAAACCCGGCACCGGTGCCTTGGATTTTATGCGGGCCGGGCTTAACCGGTTCGCCAGCGAGGGTTTGCGTGATGACCGGTGAATCTTTTGGCTCGACTGCGATAGCGCGGAAGGATGGTTTGCGCGGTTGGATGGTTTCCGTGCAGCCCGTGATGGTGCCACCCGTGCCAACGGCGGCCACGAGGATGTCCACTTTGCCGTCGGTGTCCGCCCAGATTTCCTCCGCCGTGGTGCGGCGGTGGATTTCCGGGTTGGCGGGATTTTCAAACTGCTGCGGGATCCACGCGTTGGGCGTGGATTTGGCAAGCTCCTCGGCTCGGCGAATGGCGCCCTTCATGCCTTCGGTGCCGGGCGTGAGGACGAGCTTGGCCCCGAGCATCGCCAGCAACACACGCCGTTCCTGTGACATGGTTTCGGGCATGGTGAGAATCAGCTTGTAGCCCTTGGCGGCAGCCACGAACGCCAGCGCGATGCCGGTGTTGCCGGAGGTCGGCTCGATGATCACGGTGTCTTTGGTCAGCACGCCACGGCGCTCCGCGTCCTCGATCATCGCCATGCCGATACGGTCCTTGACGGAGCCGAGTGGGTTGAAGAACTCGCACTTGAGCAGGATCTGCGTGGCCGGGTCCACGCCCAGGCTGGCGGGGATGCGGTTCAAGCGAACCAGCGGCGTGTGGCCCACGGTCTCGACGATGTTGTTGAAAATTCGGCCCATAAAGTATTGGTGTTGACTGGTGTAAAACTTGCCGGGGAATTGTGCGGGGCAGGCCGTGTGCGGCAAGGTTTTTCTCTGAATGGCGGCTGTTTTCAAAGTGCAGGCGGCAGTTGCTTCTGCCGTTCACGAGTGCTAGGCTCCGCCACCTTTTGACAAATGTCTGAATCCAATCGCAGCCCCGACAACGGAAAAAACGATCAAGGCGACGACTTCAAGTCCGGCGTCCGCCCTTGGCTAGTGTGGCTGGCCATCCTCGGAATCATCCCCGTCCTGATCATGCTGCGGGATCAGTCCACCCCGAAGGCCAAGGTCCTGCGCTATCAGGAATTCATCCAAAAGGTGGACGACAAACTCATTCGCGACGGCAAGATCACCTACAATCCCCAAACGTCGGACCTGCGGGAAATCACCGGCAGCTACGTTGAACTGGGAGAAAACGGCAAACCCAAACTCGTCGATGGCAAGGAAGCCCTCACTCCTTTCATCATCAAAATTCCCCTCACGGACAAGCTCATTGAGAAGCTCCTCGCCAGCGACGCTTTCGTGACGCGCGAGCCCAATACCTTGATTTGGTCCGTGCTAATCAGTTTTCTACCCTTTTTGATAATCGCCGGATTCATCTACTTCGTCTTCATCCGCAACTTGAAAATGGCGGGCAAGAACGCGTTGAGCTTTGGCAAGAGCAAGGCGCGCATGCTGGGGAAGGATAAGAACAAAACCACCTTCAAGGACGTCGCCGGCGTGGAAGAGGCGAAGGATGAAGTCTCCGAACTGGTGGAGTTCCTCAAGGATCCGAAAAAATTTCAGAAGCTCGGCGGCCGCATCCCCAAGGGCATCCTCATGATTGGTGCGCCCGGCACCGGCAAGACGCTGCTTGCCAAGGCCATCGCGGGTGAGGCTGACGCCGCGTTTTTCAGCATCAGCGGCTCGGACTTTGTGGAGATGTTTGTTGGTGTTGGCGCGAGCCGGGTGCGGGACATGTTTGAGCAAGCCCGCAAGAACACCCCCTGCTTGATCTTCATTGATGAAATTGACGCCGTGGGACGGAGTCGCGGCATCGGGCTGGGCGGCGGCAACGACGAACGTGAGCAGACGCTCAACGCGCTGCTCGTCGAGATGGACGGTTTCGACACTACAGAGGGGATCATCATCATCGCGGCCACGAACCGCCCCGACGTGCTCGACCCCGCCCTGCTCCGCCCCGGCCGCTTCGATCGTCAGATCACCGTCAACCTTCCCGACGTGCGCGGTCGCGAAGCGATCCTGAAAGTCCACGCGCGCAACGTGAAGCTTGATCCCACCGCCGACCTCTCGGTCATCGCACGCGGCACCCCCGGTTTCTCCGGCGCAGAGCTGGCCAACTTGCTCAACGAAGCGGCCCTGCTCGCCGCCCGTCAGGGCAAGAAAGCAGTCGGCATCAAGGAGCTCGACGAAGCCCGCGACAAAGTTCGCTGGGGCCGCGAGCGCCGCAGCTTGGCCATGACCGACGAGGAAAAGCAGCACACCGCCTGGCACGAGGCTGGCCATGCGCTGGTCAACGTCCTTCTGGAACACACGCACCCGCTGCACAAAGTCACCATCATCCCCCGTGGCCGCGCGCTCGGCCTCACGATGATGCTCCCGGAAAAGGATGTATTTAGTCAGCGTCGCAAGAACTTGATGGACGATCTCGCTGTCTCCATGGCGGGCCGCATTGCCGAGGAAATTGTCGCCGAGGATATTTCGAGCGGTGCCGCCGGCGACATCCAGATGGCCACGCAAATCGCCCGTGCGATGGTTTGCCAACTGGGCATGAGCGAAAAGCTGGGCATGGTCAACTACGCCGGGGAAAGCGAACATTATTTGGGCCGTGAAATCGGCCGCCGCACCGACTACAGCGAACACACCGCGATGGAGATCGATGCCGAAGTCAAACGCATCATCGACGAGGCCTATGGCGTCGCCAAAGGCATCATCAACGCCAACCGCGACAAGCTCGAAGCCATCGCCAAGGCACTGCTCGAATTTGAGACTCTGGACGGTGCCCAAGTGGTGGACATCGTCCGCACGGGCAAGATGAGCCTCTGGGCGAAATTCTCCGCCGATGGCGGTCGCACCTGGTCCGAGGATCGCCTCGTCTACGCCGCCCCCGAGGGGCCGATCTGCCAATGCTGCGCCCCGAGCGTCGCGTTCGCCCCGGACGGTCGCATCGGCATCCTCTGGCGCAACCTCGCGCAAGGCGCCCGCGACCTCTACGCCGTCGAGACCACCGACGGTCGCCGCTTCACGCCGGCGCGCAAGCTCGGCCAAGGCACCTGGATGCTGAACGCCTGCCCGATGGACGGCGGCGCCCTCGCCTACGACCCCGCGGGCGGTTGGTTGCCGGTCTGGAAGCGCGCCCGCACCGTGTTCGCGAGCGAGGACCCGGACCATGAACGCAGGGTCGCCGACGGTGCCGCCCAGCCGGTGGCGACTTTCCTCGGCCCGACTCCGGTGATCTTCTGGGAAGCCCAAGGCGCCTTGATGATGCAACGCGGCTCCGCGCCACCCCGGC
>RFVF01000300.1 GCA_009922615.1 Pseudomonadota bacterium | reverse complement strand
ACCTGCGCGTTCGCGGCTTCACCCAACTGAGACATGCGCTTGTTGAGGAATTTCTGCCCCGGCACCATGTCCGTGATGAAATCCGATGACCAAAACGACGTGGCGTTCGGTCGCCAGTGAATATCGGTGCAGGGAATCTCGGGATAGTCCGCGAGATCGCCCTTGTCGAGAATCGCGCCGTCCGGCGTGAACATGCACCGCGACCCCTGCGGATTTTTCACTGAGCGCGGTGCGTAGCGCGTCAGGACGATGCACATATCCGGGTCGCCGGGCATCTGTGTTCCCTGAATCGCCGGCACCAGGTCTTTCAGGTTCATGTTCGCGACGACGGGCGAGTTGCCGTCTTTGATGACGGTTCGCACGATGTTCAGGTCGCCGTTGTATTGCACCTTTGCCGCGATCTCCGGGCCGAAGTTGTCCTCGACCCACCCGCGAGTTTTCAACTGCGCGAGATAGCACGCCTGATCGCCCGCGAGGTCACGAATGCGCTTCACCGATGCGTCGATGAAGAAGTCCAGCGGGGAATACAGTTCGCTCCCCACGTCGCCCGTCATCTGGACGGTTTCCTTCGGCTTGAAGCGTTCCTGTGGTGAGCCTGCCGCGATCATCTTCGCAACGATCGACTCAGGGACTTCGCCGCCTTCCCATTGGTCGATCCACACCAGTTCTTTGATCGGCTGGCCCAGTTCATCGACTTGGCCCGTATCGACGTACTCCGGGAGCGATTCGTTGCCGACCTGTTCCATCCAGGGCGTGTGTTCGATCACGACGCCACCAATGAGCAGCCAGAACAGGCGGTTCCAGTGCTGCTGACCCTCTTTGACTTTGCGATTTAAAGCCAGAATCAGCTTCGATACGACATCGGCCTGATCCCACGCGGCAGGGTCGAGCGTGTTCGGGACGGCCTTGAACTTGTTATCGATCGACCACAAGCGCCCGATCTTCCGCCAGGTGGCACGTCCGATCATGTTGAAGACGAGAAACAGCTTGTTCTTGTCCTCATCGTTCATTGGACGCCCGACCAAGTTGAACCCGTTCTGCTGCACGAAGTGTTCACCGAACACCATGCACAGGTTCGTCAGGACGCGCATCTCGACGCCGCCCGCTCGACGGGCTTTCTGGTTCTGGAGTCGCCGCCAGTCCTTCGTGTATTCCGCTACGAGGTCGGCTTCGATCTTGTCGGCTTGCGTCTTACTGGTGGGCTGAGCTTTCGCCATAGGTCGTCTCCGT
>RFVF01000299.1 GCA_009922615.1 Pseudomonadota bacterium | reverse complement strand
CCTTTGATCAACGACGCGCCCGAACCGGTCCAGCCCGGTGTACTGGTCCCCGCCATCGCCAACGGGCTCACCCGGCTGCTTGATGTAGGTCAGTTCCATTGAATAATATTCAAAATAAAGGATGAAAATGGAGATGCATTTGCCGATACTTTATCCATCCGTTTTGGCCGAAACTAGTTTTCGATCCCTAATAATGATTTTTGTTGCTTGCGTTTAATGAGTAAATAAATGACGAAATAGAACACCGTATCTCCAAACAGCATCCAAGGCTTAATGTAGTGCATAGTCATTATTCCCGCGGTCGGACGCACTACTATAAAACCGAATGGAAACCCGCATTGAAATGCATCCATGTCAGGCATTGCCACCAACAAGCTTACCATCGACCAAAATAACGCTTTACTCACTCCGTGATAGCATAATGCAAACAATTGTTTTAGCGTATTCACGAACCTTACTTTCGATCACAGTATCTATCTTTCGACCAGGTGGCTAATCCTACGCTTACGTCTGCGGTCAACTTCGCGTAATCTGCTGCGGTCGCGAGCGGTGCTACCAAAAGCCCCCCGTATCGGTTGTTGTTGATGCTGTGCCAAAGGTTACCCGCCATCTCGTCTCTAGAGTTGATACTATCGATGGCCGATTGCACTTTGGATGCTGCGAACGCGTCACAGTCCGTCTTGGACCAAGGCTTTTTTGTTTTGCACCAACATTGTCCAGTACAATCTTTTTCCGCGTTCGGCGCCAAAGCAGCAAACACTTGTTTCACATGTAAAACGTGGCCTTCCTCGTGAGCTTCAATCGCCGCGACATCGGCAGCCGTTGCAGTTTGGTAATATCCTGAAAGCGTGTCTCCGACAATTGGAATGTAAACAGTGGCACTGCCCACTAGTTCAAGTTTATCAATGCAGCACCAGCTTACAGACGCTCCACTTATAGAAGTTGTCAATGTTTTTACGGCCAGCTTCTCGTCGGTAAGCCCGTATAAACCACTTCCACCTACATATAGTCGAGGGCCGATCTTGCCGCCACTGGCAGCATTACCCCTAACAGTAGTTGTGCCAATAAAGGCATAAAGTCCCAAGTCATCTAAATATGTAGCGGAATTATTGTTGGAGAATACCATCAAATTAGAATGTGTGCTCGTTTGAAGCAGATCCCTGCTGACCCATCTCCCTAATGTGGGATGGAGGTAGCGATAGCGGACCTGGTAGAAGCCGGTCTCCGCATCCCACCGGTAGGCATCAAACCG
>RFVF01000298.1 GCA_009922615.1 Pseudomonadota bacterium | reverse complement strand
GGTGCGCACGTTCATGGGGGCCGATGTCCTGCACCAGATTCAGCGACCGCCGCAGTGGCGCGAAAACCTGTCCGCCCTGCGTGAGCAGTTGACGTGTCGAGGGGAGCGCCGTCTGGCGGCGTAGCACCGCGAAACGAGCCGACCCGCCAGGGCCGGCTCCTTTTTAACTAGTATGAACGAGATCAACGCGCCGTGAAAAGCGGAGCGCGTCGGTTGCAGGAAAGCGGTGACGAGATTTAATTGTCCCATCGGGTTTGGGACAAAATGAAACCTTAACCCCTAACGGGGCGTGAGCGAGCCGTTCATCTTCGGGCCGGCCGAGACAGCTAATGGGCCACGAGCCCGCCTTTTTATCTGGCCGCCCCTCCGGCCCACCCGGTTGAGCTTCGAGCTCGAAGAGATAGGTGCCGTTCGGCTCTGTTGACGCCCAACTGGGCGAGGCCCGCTCACGCCCATCGGAGACACCGGTTGTGATAAGATACGTCGGCTTGGATGTCCACAAGCAGACCATTGAGGTCTGTATTCTCAATGCCGCCGGGCAGGTGGAAGCCCGGCATCAACTGGCCTGCGAACAGACGGCCATCACGGAGTTCGCCCGGACGCGGTTACGCCGCGAAGATCAGGTGGTGTTGGAAGCCACGACCAACACCTGGCGTGTGGTCGAGTTGTTCCGTCCGCACGTCGGGCGTGTGGTGGTGGGCAACCCGCTCAAGACGCGGGCCATCGCCGAGGCGAAGATCAAGACGGACAAGCTGGACGCCGTCGTGCTGGCGCAGCTCCTGCGCTGCGACTAACTGCCGGTGGTTTGGGAACCGGATGCCGCCACGCAAGACATGCGGCGGCTGACCGGGCACCGGGCCAACCTGGTCAATGACCGGTCCCGGATCAAGAACCGCATCAACAGCCTGCTGGCCCAGCGGCTGATCAAGCCGCCGGTGTGCGTTCTGCTCATCAAGACCGGGCTGGCGTGGCTCTAGCAACTGGAACTGGCGGAGGAAGACCGGTTGCTCGTGGACGGTCAACTGCGGCTCATCGAGCAAGTGGAAGTCGAGTTAAAACTGCTGGACCAACGCCTCGCTGAACTCGCAGATGGGCAGGAGCAGGAGGACGCCGATCAGGTAGAGCGCGGGCGCGGCGTACTTGATGTCGTTCGGGAAGAAGTCGAGCACTTCCTGGTAGATCTTGATCGCCTCGAACCGCTTGTCGAGCAGTTGCAACGACCGGCCCTTCCGCAGGATCGCGTAACTGGTCGCCTTC
>RFVF01000297.1 GCA_009922615.1 Pseudomonadota bacterium | reverse complement strand
CCTCGGCTATATGTTATGCAGTCGTTCATTGTCCTATGTACATCCTCCTACCTTTATGGAGCGGACACAGCGTTATACTATGATTGGCGGAATGATTATGGGTGTGGTTGGAATTGTGACAGTATTAATTGGTCCATTGGGCATCCTTGTGTCTCAATTGAATTGGGGTATTATCTATCCGAATTCAATTGAAACGGTTACCTTTTGTGCAACACTTTTCTTGGCAATGGGTTGCATAAAAGGATTCTGTGAAATTTATCTTATTATACAATACATTACAGACGTATATGTGATTAAAACAGAATACATTTTGGAAAACGTTGAATAGATTATGTATTAGAAAACCCCTAAATAAAACATGTTATTTTTTTACAGTAATGGATACCATGGGAGGTATTTTGGGTTTTACAATGGGTTTTACTTTTGTAGCACAACAGTAATTTAGAAATTTGTGTAACAGATTGAATCGTAGACAGATTAGGAATATAATCGTTAACATGGTGCCAAGTGTAATACAGACAATAATGGCGGTTTTATTAGCATCGGATAAGAGCATATTGATGTATAATGATACAGAATTGTATAAGTTGTTTTATTTGCGATGGGTTCTGCGACGACCGCCATCCGTGTTATTGCCCTTCGTGTTACTACTAAGAGGTCCTTTTACATTTTGTTTTAAACTTGCACCTGGAGGTCCTTTTACATGTGGTTTTAAACTTGCACCTGGAGATCTATGTCTCGTGGTATTTGCATATTTCTGGTTTCTCATGATATTTGCATATTGCTGTCTAATACTCGGATGTAGTCTTTTAGCCGCGGCTACAGCCCCAGGAATTCCTGTCACAGGTGCATATGTAGGTTGTGAAGATACTGCTGGACCTAATGCCCACTGTTCATGTGCACGTTGACTAAGATTATGAGGAAATTCATTACTTACTAAAGATAGTGGGGGCGGAGGTGAGCTAAATGTAACATCTTCATATGGATTGGTAGGTTGTTGAAAGGTGGAGGGTGGCATAGTGCCATCAGCTTTATCTTCTTTAGATTCCTCAACAGGTGATAATATGGTTGACATATTAGGTGCATTAGGTAGTAATGGTTCTATCATGGCACGATTAATGTTATTTTCAGTAACAATACTTCCTCGTTGATAATATTTTTGTAATGTAGATCGGCTAGGATTAATTTTTTTTATAATTTCTTTTTTTTCATTATTTGAAGGGGCATGATTTAATTTTGTATATGTATCTTGTATTGTAC
>RFVF01000296.1 GCA_009922615.1 Pseudomonadota bacterium | reverse complement strand
CCATAGCGTCCACCAGTTCAGCCCGGGGCTTGGCGACGAACAGCCTGAAGCGGGCAGTGCACGAACTGAGTTCGCTGAATTCTGCCTCGGACGAATCGGCCAGCGAAAGGGCGCACCAAAATCCGACGGCTTCGCCCCGACTGCAACCCTCATCGAGCCCAACCCCATTTGGCGCCAGTGCTACCTTCACGCGACATGCGCCCTGCAGGCAAACCCGGAAGGAAAAGGTCAGAACGTCGCCAATTGGGCGATGAAGCACGATCCTGATGCGGCGGTGCGAAATGCGGCGAAAAAAGCCTATAGCCACCTCCGAAACATGCCCGCAACTAGCGGGAAAGTTTCTCCTCGGCGACCGCACATCACCGCAATCTGGTGGCTGCTTCAAGCGCATCTCTTAGCGCTGGGTGGGCAACTCGACACCGAGGGAATCCATCTAACGCTCGCCGCCTTCATGCGGCGCACCACCGAACGCAAGAACAACCCGTAAACCAAGTAACTTTCGCTGCCGTATGACTGCATATTGCAATCTTCGCCACTGTGGCACCGCAGCGCTCACCGACTCTTTGCTTCGACGCAAAGAGCCCTCATTGAGCCATGCGAAACACACCTGCTGTCATCATCATCGGCGGCGACGTCCGTCACTTTCAGCTCGATAAATTGCGGGCCGCGTTGTGCACGTCCTTGGTTGTCATCCTGTGTGGGCTGATTCGGCATCAGCACGCACGTGATATCACTCAGCTGTGCCGGATGCACGGTCGCCGACTTCTGCGCCTCCACCGCAGTGCGAACGTCCATGCGATCACTTCGACGCTCCTCGGCACCGCACCGCTGCCCACCGCCAGCGATAAGCAATTCACCCAGCAGGAGGCACAGGCATGAATGCTCATCCACGTGCCAACTGCGGAAGTTCCGTCAATGCGTTGGTTCTCATTCCGCCTTTTCTCAAGTATGCGAGCGGACCGCTTCTGGGCCCGGCGATGCTCGCAGGCGCAGGGCGAAGGGCAGGACATCGGATTCAGGTCCTCGACCTGGCAAGGGAATGGTTAATCGACCATTATCCCGAGCCGCAAAGCGAGTCTCCCTTTATAGGCGATCACGACAAGCCGTCGGAAACTTTACGTAGGATTCAGCAAGACTGGTGTTCGCTTTGCGCACCAGCGTGGCCGTTAGAAGTGGACTCCGGACAAGCCGAGGAACAGATACTGCATCTGAAGGCCGGTTTCGACGAGGTCGATGCCGCCGCTCGCGCTCTCTGCCACA
>RFVF01000295.1 GCA_009922615.1 Pseudomonadota bacterium | reverse complement strand
TTCTCGAAAGGAACTCCGCTTGTCCACCAACCCACCCGTCCTGTTTGCTTTCTGGCTCGACCTGGCCGGCTTCTTCATTGTCGCAGCCCTCATCGCCTGCCTCTATCCCTACCTGAAGTCTCAAAAACGACAGCCCGGTTCGGTCGCCGCCACTCCGCCACCCGACCCGTTCAGCGCCCAGCACATCACGCGCACTTTCGTCGCCGCGCTGCCCAACCTCACCCGGGAGCTGAACCTCGAAGTCGCTACATCGCGTCAGGTTGAGTTTTTCGAGCGCACGCATCAGCGGTCCATTCTCGGCGTGAGCTTGGGCACCAACGTGGCGCGGCTGCGCCTGCCCGTCACCTATCGTTACCACCTGCGCCTCGCTGACCCGTGGCGGCTCGATGTGCAGGGAAATCACCTCATCGTCCACGCGCCGATCCTGCGGGCTTCGTTGCCGCCGGCCATCCACACCGACGAGATGGAAGCCCAGATGGAACGCGGCTGGTGTCGCAGTGCCCCGGACGACCTGCTCCGGGAGCTGCACCGTGAAGTCACACCGCTCATCTCCCAGTGGGCCGAGAACGAGCAACACCTGGGCATGGTGCGCGAAACCGCCCGGCTCCAGGTCGCAGACTTTGTGCGGCGCTGGCTCGAAGGCGAGACCCGCTGGGGTCCGCGCAGTTTTTCTGCCATCAGCGTGCGACTCGGTGGCGAGGCACTCCCGCCGGCCGAACCCACGCGCAGCTTGTTCCTCACACCGTCCTGAACCCTTCCAACCCGAAACCCAAAACCCTCAACCCCAAACACACAACATGCCAGTCATCCTTGAAGCCAACTACAGCAAGAAGCTCGGTCTGCCGGGCTACAGCAGTCATCAATACATGCTCACGCTCCGTACCGAGTTGAGCGACGTGTCGCAGGTCGGCGCAGAAAGCCAGCGGCTCCACGGCCTCCTGCAGGCCAGCGTGGACCGCGAACTCCAGCAGCCCGGCTGGCTCCCGTCCGGGAACGTTCCTACCAACGGCAACGGCAACGGTCACACGAACGGCCATGCTCCCCAGAACGGGAATGGCAACGGGCACACCCGTAACGGCCACAGCCAGCCCGCCAACGGCAGTCACGACGCCTGGAACTGCACCCCGAAGCAGCAGGACCTGATCATCCGGATCGTGGACGACAACCGGCTCGACAAGGCCGACGTCGAGAAGCTCGCCCAGGAACGGTTCGGCAAGGGCGTAAAGCAGCTCAACAAGCTCGAAGCCTCCGGGTTCATCGA
>RFVF01000294.1 GCA_009922615.1 Pseudomonadota bacterium | reverse complement strand
GGACGCGCTCTGATGCTTCGGGAGCTGCTCCGCCCTGACTGGTTGTTGGAAACCACCCTGGCCGGGCTGCCCCTGGAGACGTTGCTCGAGCGCAGGATCAGGGCCCTGGTCCTCGATGGGGCATTCCCCTTCTGCATGGAGGCCATAATAGCGGTGGATTTCAATGGGCTTGTGTTGGATATAAATGTCCCAGCGGAGCAAATGTTAGGCTGGCTCCGAAGGCAGGCTGTGGGGAAGTCCCTGATGGATTTTATCAGCTTGACGGGGGTTTCCCCAGAGTGTGCGTCCGACCAGGCCTCGTTCAAAAACCTCACCGAAACTGCCATGCGCGAGCAGCGGCGGGTGGAGGTGATGATACGGCGACGGGATGGCACCCTCTTCCCGGGTGAAATCTCGCTGGGCAAGGGGCAGATGGTTGGATTCGCTTATTACTCCTGCCTGGTGCTGGACATCTCGCGGCAGCGTGCGGCCGAGCTGCACCTAAAGCGGGAGCTGCAGTTCAGCGCGGCGATGACTGCCCTGGCGCTGCGCATGAACCACGCCGGGCCGCTGGAGCAGGTCCTCTCCGGTGCGCTGGAGCTGTTGCGCCAGCAGTATCCCACGCTCACCCTGGCCTATTATGGCATCCCGCCGGGCCAGCGGTGCGGGGCTTGCGGTGCCTGCGTGGCCAGCGAGGGCCGCAGCCAGCCCCACGGGCAGGCGGAGTTGCCCACCCGGCTGGAGGCCGGGGTGCCGGCGCAGTTGCTGGCCGAGCTGCAGCGGCAGTGGCCCGCCGCGGCGCAGCAGGCCGTGTGGCACTGGTTGCCGGTGCAAAATGAGAACCAGCTGCTGGGCTACCTGCTGGTCTGCGTCTCCACTGGGCCGACCCCGCTCGCGCCCATCCAGCTGGAGACCTTGGTCCAAGCGCTGGCCTTGGGCATCAAGCGCAAGCAAGATCACCGGGAGCTGCGGCGCCTGCAGCTGGCGATCGACAGTGCCTTTGAAGGCATCGCGCTGCTGGATGCGCAGGAAAAGTTTGTATACCTTAACCCGGCCTACGCCCGGCTGCACGGGTATGACAGCTCGGCAGAGCTGGTGGGTCGAACCTATCACCTGCTCTATTGCCCTGCCGTTATCGCACGACTTGAGCAGGAGGTGAGGCCTCAACTGGAGAAGACCGGCCATTGGCGTGGCTCCTTAACCGGCGTCAAGAAGGACGGCACGGACATCCCCAAGGAAGTGGACCTGACCGTTTTAGGGCTCTTATTGTTTTTATGTTTTC
>RFVF01000293.1 GCA_009922615.1 Pseudomonadota bacterium | reverse complement strand
TGCTTCCACTATTAACGTTCCTGGTCTCTCCCTTACCTCCTTCTCCACTCTCACGGGATCCTCTCTAACTGCCTCCACGCTCTTCGCTTCCACCACTACGACAACGAATCTTGTTGGACAGAACATTACATACAGCACCCTTGTCGGATCCACCATTTCCACTACGACCATGTATGCATCCTTTATCCTTGTCTCCTCCATTTCCTCCATCAATGGGGAATTATTTGGTGCTACGGGTCAAACAGGTACCACTGGGACAACTGGAACAACTGGCCCCACAGGGCAAACAGGAACAACTGGTACAACAGGTACCACTGGTACAACTGGTACAACTGGCCCCACAGGGCAAACAGGAACAACTGGCACAACAGGTACAACTGGTCCCACAGGGCAAACAGGAACAACTGGTCAAACAGGAACAACTGGTACAACAGGTACAACTGGCCCCACAGGGGAAACAGGAACCACTGGCACAACAGGTTCAACAGGTCCTCTCGGCACTACAACAGGTCCAACTGGTGCTGTTGGAACAGGTCCTACTGGTCAAACAGGTCAAACTGGTGTCACGGGTCCTCGCGGTGTTAATGGGTCATCAGGTGGTCTCACCTTTTACATGAATTATAGCAATTCACTTAGCCCTGCTACCGCACCATTAACTCCTACCGAACTTAATGCAATTATTCCTACACAAACATTCACCACACCTACCTCCATTACTTATGCACCTATCCAAAATACCAATGTGAGTGAACTCGGTTTATCACCCAATCTCTCCTTAACACAAACCATAATCACCTTTGATACGCCAAATAGTAATACGACGGATGTGCCTATTGCGCAATTTGCCATTAATACTGCAGATATTGATGCAATTGTACCAACTGTGTTACCGCCAGGTATTTTTGAAATGAATCTCTATGCAAAGGCCAATGAAAATAAAGATATTGACAACATTGGCTTGCGTTTTTATTTGCTAGGAAAAACAAATGGAACCTATACGAATCTGACACCAAATGGATCTGATGTGATCTATTTATATGATCATGTAACTCCGTTACTTATCCCCATTAACATGTACATTCAAAATCCTATCACCATTTCATCATATACTTCCTTGCATGTTATACTTACCTCACACAACCGAAATGCAACTACGCATACCGCTCAGGTCTATTTTCAGACCTCCAATACCTATTCACACATTCATACCACATTTGGTATTCCTGGTGTAACGGGTCCCATCGGACCCACTGGTTTAACAGGTGCAAC